>NZ_SSNL01000006.1:322505-645011 GCF_007004735.1 Salinigranum halophilum | reverse complement strand
GCGTCTGAAACAGCCGCACGTGGAGGAATTTGTTCGTGTCGGGGTCGACCGCAGCGTACAGCCAGTGGCGCTGGCCGTTGACGCGAATCACGGTTTCGTCAACCGCGATCTGATTCGGACTCACATCGCTGTCGGGCTGTAGATCGGCTTTCTGCACCCAGTCGTGAATGGCGGTTCGACTTCGCTCGACACCCAACCTCCCAAGATACTGTTTGGTATTCGAGAGCGACAATCCCGCAAGATGGAGTTGAATACCCACTTGAATCGCGAATTCGGGTGTCCGCTGTCGCTCCACAAATTCCAAGTCAATCCATTCGGTGTGTTCGCTGAGGCGGTCGATTTCGGGCATAGACAACTTAGAAATTGACCGCCTCATTCCTAACTTAACAAGACCAGAAGGCGGCTGTGATGAGTAATGTACCTGGTGGAACGAAACGACGCCATCTGTCGTAACGATTAACATGTTCGGGTATTCAGGTTTCTAACGAGATGCGAACCCGTACGCGTGCCCGGAGGTGGGCGTTCGTCCTGTTGAGCGGGGTCGTCGCGGCGGCGGTCGTGTACGTTTTCGGACCCACCGGCTCTGATCTCCTCGCGTCACTGGCGGTTGGCAGCGTCGTGTTCCTCATGTTCTCGGTCGCGCTCGTCGTCCCGAACGAACGAGTGAAACAGACACTCATCGACCTTCTGTCGTTGCTTCCCTGATGTGTGGGTCAGAAACCGCGTTTGCCTCGCCCGTGGCCGCGCTCGAAGCAGTGTTCACGTGAATCCCAGGCCCGTACGTCCAAACAGCTCACAGTGACTCTTCGCGACCGCATCTCGTCGTGGACGTTCGTACTCGGTGGTGCCACGGCCGTATTGGGTGCGAACCTCCTCCCCCTCGTCGGCGTCGTCGCGTTGGGCTGGAGCCTCTGGTCGCTCCTCGTCGTCTACTGGGCCGAAGCGTTCAGTACGGTCCTCCTGGCAGCCGTCAAGACGCTCTTCGCCGAGCGTGGGTCACCGGGTCTCTCGGGCCAGATCGAACCGTTGCACGAGCTCCGAGAGAAACGCGGTGGCTGGAATCTGAGGGCTACCTGGCCACCCATCTATCCGCGAAATATCCCGTTCGCGCTCTCGATGCTGGGGGTGTGGTCCGTGACCGTCCTCCCACTGAGCATCTTCTACTGGCTGGCGGCAGAGCCGCCGGCTGTCCTCTCACTCGACCTCGTTCTCGGACTCGGTGCGCTGGTGGTCGCACAGGTGGCCGACTTCTTCTTCGAGTACATCAGCACAGAGCAGTACACCGAGGTGTCCGCACAGGAAATCATGCGAACTCCCGCACAGCTCACGGTACTCGTGCTGTCGCTCGGGGTGTTTGCCGCTGGTGGCGGCCGGACGGGCGGCCTGTTGACCCTCGTTAGTGTCGTCCTCGCGAAGACGACTGCGTCGCTGTACCGGCTCTACCTCGAGCACGTCGGAACGCCGATTATCGGACCCGGAGACCGCCTCGTCGACGAAGACGCCAGCGAACCACCGCCAGAACTCGAACTCCCGGAGGTTGAGGTGCAGGCTCGAGTCTCCGTCAGCGCGACGTCGGTGTTGCTCGGGAGCGTGTGGTCGGTCGCGTTCGGATTCGCGAACCGTCTCGGTCTCGGCGCGCTTGCTTTCCTGGGGCTCGCGGTCGTCTCTCGTGAACCAGTCTGGGTCGCTCTCGGACTACTCATCGTCTGTGCTATCGTCGCCGCACGGGTCCTCAGCTACTTCTTCCGGTATGGCACTGTCGAGTATCAACGCCGCGGTGACACCCTTGTCGCGTACGACACGCTGCTCGAAGCGCCACAGTGGATCGTCACGGTCGACTCCTTCACCGAGTTCTCGGTGAAGAACGCCATCGCCGACCGGTTGCTCGGGACGGGAACGCTCACCATCTCCGGTGTCGAGTCAGTCGATGGGGGTGAGGCACAGGTTGGACCAGTCGGGGACATCGACCGCGTCGTCGAGACGCTCCAACTCCCGGTCGAAGAGACGGAACGACCGGAGCGTGACCCGGCAGTGATCGGTGCCGCCTGCGTGCTGATGCTGTGTTTCGTCGCCGTCCCGGCTGGACTGTTCTTCAGCTCCCGCGTCAGCGACGCGATGGCAGGTGCGCTCACCGTCCTGTTCGGACCGTTTCTGTTGCTCCCGGTCGGCGTGCTCCTCTGGGCCGCGCTCTCTCGAATCTGACTCGTTTGTCGGCACGACTCCGCTTCGTCCCTGTTCGACCGCTGCTCCACGCCGAACCACGGGCGGCGGTACGGCACCCCCAGCCGCGGTCGAAACGTATAGGCGTCGTTTCCGCAGCTGTCGGTACTTCTGATGCCCGTCACTCCGCACGAACACGCAATCGAGTCGACAGCCCTCAAAAAGACGTACCGGTCAGAGGTCGCACTCGATGGCCTCTCGCTGTCTATCCCTCGTGGAACGGTCTACGGCTTCCTCGGGCCGAACGGCGCGGGCAAGACGACGATGCGTCTGTTGACCGGGCTATCGAACGCCTCTACCGGCGAGGCTCGCCGAAGATATCGATTGGCACCCAGAAGACGGCCAACACACCCATGAGTACGTCTGTCCACGTCGGTCGACGGTCCGGAGTCCACGTCGTCAGAACACATTTCACCGCAATCTGTTTCGAGCTATCGTCTCGGAGACAGTTAGCTCCCTGTTGTGATCCACGTCCGTTCGACAGCCTAGAAAGATGCCCCCGAACGTGGGTAGGTCACGTCATCTCTCTATCGGTCGTCGCGTGCGCGTACGGCAGGATGAAGTGAGCGACGCCGCGCCGTATCTGGTTCGTCCACCGTAGTACCGGATTGTGAGGCCGTGAAGCCACTCGTGAGGAACGATGAGGACGGTCCCGAGAATGAGGACGACCAACACGTTCACCGCAACACTCCACCAGCCGACCCCGGGTGAGAGGATTCTGAGTGCCGCCACCTGTCCAGTCCCGAGTTCGTAGAGGGCGCTGAACAGCCCCCACGCGACGACCATCCCGAGCGTCCCGACTGCGGTCAACTGGATGGCGGGTCCGCGAGTAACCTCGAGGTCAGCGAGAACCACCTCGGACTCAACCGTCTCTCCGATTCCCATCGTATCTCAGGCGAACGCAGCCACGGAAATACCAGTTCGGCGCTCTCTACCACGACCGGGCTCGTGGTGTGGAGAGTACGGCTTACGTGTCGCCCCGATGTTCCAGATTCAAGTGGTGTTGTTTTGAATCGTTTTCTATGAATCGCCTCTTCCAACTCGCCGGAGTCGTACTGGTGCTCTTCGGTCTCGCATATCTCGCCTTCCCGAGGAGGGTGTATCACTTCGGTCTCGAATCGTTACGCGATATGTCGTCTTCGTCGTCCGAGCCATCTCAATGGATCGTGTGGACGTATCGATTCATCGGGGGGAGCCTCGTCGTCGTGGGGCTCTCATACCTCGTT
Organism: Salinigranum halophilum; assembly: GCF_007004735.1. Taxonomy (NCBI): domain Archaea; kingdom Methanobacteriati; phylum Methanobacteriota; class Halobacteria; order Halobacteriales; family Haloferacaceae; genus Salinigranum; species Salinigranum halophilum. Next base: position 641,565 of record NZ_SSNL01000006.1, on the reverse strand, counting down.
TGACGTGCTTCGATTTGTTCAGGCACTGCACGTCGCAGACTGTGAATGTGCAAGTCTCCAGAGTCCTTCCGGGATAACGACGAGGCCGCTACCTGAGACGCTGATGACGTCACTCTCTCGGTCGGTGCGTGGCGGGCGACCGGCGAACAGGGCTTTCACCCCCGCAAGCGGGAACAACAGTAGCAACTCACAGCCGTAGACGGTGACCAGTGTCTCGGGGTCCCATCCGAGCCACAACACGCCGATGAGTGGGAGGAGGTTCGCACCGAGAACTGGACGGAAGCCGACCGACCGTGGAGGGAACTTCCCGTGCCGAATCGCGGGCATTCGTTTGGCTGCCGTCACTGTCGAGTGAAATCTGTGCTGAAACGGGTCTGTCGAGAGATAGCCGTCTGCGATGCTCGTGGCGCGCGGCGTCTCTGCTTGCGACTGTCTCCGGGTACTCGTCGACCGCACCGACCGACAGTATCGGCAACTGTATAGAGGAGAGGCACGTGGGACATCGATGTACGCCGATTCGAGGACTGGGTCACGGGGGGTCCGTGGGTTCGAGATCTTCTTCCTCGGGTCGCGACCAGTCGAGGACAGGTCAGTTCGGGCTGTCCCCGGCTATTTCTGGTGGGAGGCACGCTACGAACTCGACGAGGGTGCGCTGACACCACCCGCTACTGACGTGGACGGGTGGTCGGTGACCGAGCGGCAGCCAGGCGAGGCGACGCTCGAACCCACGACGCCGCTCACTGTCTTCGAGGCCGGGAACCGGAACGAAGCCGATCGAGTCGAGAACGTGACGGCCGCACGGATTCGTGTCGTGGTCGACACCGAGAACCGGACGGTAACGCGGGCGACATACCGCTTTGAGGGAACCGCCATCGGCGACGACTGGGCGCGGGGACAGGCCGACCCTGATGTCGTCTACACTTTCGAGACTGCCGTCGACGTGGAGCGACCGGATGAGGTCGGCTCTCGGGGGCGTCGGTGAGTGGCTGTGGAGCGTGTTCGCATACTGAGTTCAGCCGCCACGCTGCATCGCTCCGGTGTGGCTCAGTTTATCTATCTCGCTCCCGAACTGTCGTGTGATGCGATCTCCAACGTTGGACCTGCTCGCGCTCTTCAGTGTGGTGTTCGTCTTGGAGACACTCGGTGGATTCGTCGGAGTGGGGTCGGCGTGGTTCGCGCTCGCGGCACCGCTCTCGCGGCCGTGGACGCTCGTCACCAGCGTCTACGCCCACGCGAATCTCGCACACCTCCTCGCGAACTCTGTCGCACTCATATTCATCGGCTTTGCGCTGGAGCAGTTCACGACTCGAATCCGTCTCCACCTGTTCGTTCTCGTGACCGGCGCGCTATCCGGTCTCGCCGAACTCCTCGTCGGGGGGTTGTTCGGTCAGTCGGTGGCCGTTCTCGGCGCGAGCGGTGCCATTCTCGCGCTGTACGGCTACGCCATCGCCGGGAACCGACTCACCGGTGGAGTGCTCGACAGACTGGATCTCGCCCCGCGTGCGACCCTCGCGCTCGTGGTGGGTGTCGCACTCGTCGTAACGTTGGTCACCGCCAGCGCGGGCGTTGCCCTTGTCGCGCACTTCACCGGCGTCGTCCTCGGAGTCGTCGCTGGACGACTGGGCGTATTGCGGCCGTGATGTTGGGTCTGCAGCCGCTGAAGGTCCCGAGACGTCAGTTTCTGTGTGGTGTTTCTTGGACGATACCGCTTCTCAACCCTTGAGACGTAGATTCCCGTGAAAGCTTGATTTGTCTCCCACAACCTCGGAGTATAGAATTGATGTGTGCCTTCTGTTCTCTTCGCTCCGACTAAATCCGTTTCAGGCTTCCGACTAACCCTGCAATTCGTTTCAAAAACAATTCATAATCTCGGATAGACTTAGTGATTCTTAGAGCGAAGGTATCCCACTATCGTGTGAGATGATATTCAGAATTACTGTAACACCGTAGCTGGAGATGATAATATTTAATATTTTATATGAACTACGTTGTTATATGACCGTAGTTAGCGTCTCGATGCCGGAAGAGTTGCTTAATCGGATCGACCAGTTCGCGGACGATCACGGCTATACTGGTCGCAGTGAGGTACTCCGTGAGGCGAGCCGAAACCTCCTCGGTGAGTTCGAAGATACGAAACTCGAAGATCGAGACCTGATGGGCGTCGTCACAGTGGTTTTCGATTACGAAACCACGAGTGTCGAGGAGAAAATGATGCGCCTCCGCCACGAGCACGAGGACATCGTCGCGTCGAACTTCCATAGTCACGTCGGCGGCCATCACTGCATGGAACTGTTCGTGTTAGAAGGATCGCTCGAAGCGATCTCGACGTTCGTCGGGAAGATCCGAGCGACGAAGGACACGCTCACTATCGACTACTCCGTGGTGCCGGTGGATGACTTCGGGCCGCTCGCCGATATCAACTGATTCTGTTTTCCTGCTCGTTGCGTTCACGCCAACTCTAGCAACGCCTAGCAGCATCTCCGCTTTCGAACCCATTTGAGTATTAACTGTCTCTATCTAAATCACAGGTATTATTATAATAGCTTCTAAAGTTAGCAACATAGATGGTCCAAATTTCGCGCCGAAGGCTGCTTCAGAAAGCAGGCGCAAGCACGGTTGCTGCGGCGGGTATCGCTGGCTGTCTCGGTCGAGGAGGGGAGTCCAGCCGAGGGGGTGGGTCACTCGATTCCGTCACGGTCGCGTACGTCCCGATTTACCCGAACATGCAACACTACGTGATGGAACGAGAGGGCTACTACGAGGCTGTCCCGGCAGAGGTCACAATAGAGCGGTTCAGCTCAGGCCCAAGCGTCGTCAAGGCGTTCGCCAGCGGTGACGTCGACGTCGCGCTCTTCGGAATCACTCCCTCGATGGTCCTCGTCGACAAGGGAACTGAAGCCGGTATCCTCGTGGCGAACTCGAGAAACGGTTTCAAAGTCATGGGAACGACCGACCTCGCTGATCTCTACGAACAGGAGGGGGCGGCTGCGTTCGAGCGCTTCGAGGAAGCACATGGTCGTAAGGTCCGATTCGGTGCCCCACCGGACGGGAGTGTCCCCGACATCGTCCTCCGATACTGGATTCAGGAGGACCTCGACATCGGTGAGATGGAGTCGGTCGTCGACAAGTCGAAAGTCCCGCCCGCGAAGGCGGTCCAGACAATCCAGTCGGGCGATATCGACGCGACGATTATCCAGGAGCCGTTCGCGACGATCATCGGACAGGACGATGGTTTCGGCGAACTGGCCTGGTCCGGAGAGATACTGGACAACCACCCGGTCACGGTGCTGTTCGCGAACCAGCGGGTGTTCGACGACAGCAAGGTCGCCCAGTCACTCGTCGAACAGCACATCGCGGCAACCGAGTTCACGGCGGACTCACCGGATGCCGCCGCCGCCCATGCCGCCTCCGTGATCGGCTCCGGTGTGAGCGCGGACCTCGCGAGGGCTGCCATGGATTCGAAGGCGTCGGAGTTCATCTCGGACCCGCACGCGATCACCGATCAGGCCGCAACGATGGGTGAGTTCGTCGCGAGTGTCGGAAACATCGAGGAACCGGTCGCGACTGAGGACCTGTTCGCGTTCGATCCATACGACGCACTCCAGTAATGAGCACGCAGACCGACACCAGTTCCAACGCGGTCGTCATCGGCAGTTTCGAGGGAGACCTGCGTCGGTATCTGCGCGGCCTGGGCGGTCTCCTGGTGTTCCTCCTCGTCTGGTGGGTTGGCGCGACGACGACCCAGCCGTCGTATCTGGTTCCGGGCCCCCTCGATTCCGTGCGCGCGTTCATCGACTTGTTCGCGACCTCGACTGCGATTACGGTCCCCGTGGCTGGCTCGAGTCTGGTGTTACCGACGGGGTTCGCACACCTCGCACAGACGTTGTTCCACTACGTTCCTGGCCTCCTTCTCGGTGCGGGCTGTGGGATTGGGCTCGGACTGGCGATGGGCTGGAACGGTGCGTTGGACGACTGGTTGCGGCCACTCGTCCGAGTGCTCCGGCCGATTCCGCCACTGGCGTGGATCGTCTTCGCCATCGTCTGGTTCGGGATCCACCACACCGGCGCGGCGTTCATCGTCTTCGTCGGCGCGTTCTGGATCAACTTCTACGGCGCCTACGGTGGCGTCGAAGGCATCTCGACCGACCTGACCGATGCCGCGTCGACGCTCGGTGTAGAACGCGACCTCTCGATGCTGAAACTGGTGGCGCTCCCGAGCGCTGCCCCCCAGGTGTTGACTGGGTTCCGGACGAGCATCGGTCGCTGCTGGATGATCGTCGTCGGTGCCGAGTTGTTCGGCGCGCCGGGCGTCGGCTACGAGATCATCAACGCCTCCAACAACCTCGCGATGGCGACCAGCGTCGCGTACATGTTCCTGATCAGCCTGGCGTTCCTCTGTATGGACGTCGGGTTCCGACTCGTCGAAGGGAGGGCGCTCGCGTGGCGCTAAGTACGGACTCCTCCACCAATCGAGAGTCACGCGAGAAGATCAGCGTCCGGAACGTCAGTAAGGGGTACGACTCGACCCAGGCGCTCGAGGACGTGTCGTTCTCGGTGTCGGAGGGTGAGTTCTGCTGTGTGGTTGGACCGTCCGGCTGTGGAAAGACGACACTGCTGCGGGCGATAGCGGGTCTCGACGACCCGGACAGTGGTTCGGTTCTGGTCGACGGTGACCCGGTTACTGGCCCGGGTTTGGACCGAGGCATGGTCTTTCAGGAGTACGCACTGTTCCCCTGGCGAACTGTCCGTGGAAACATCCGGTTCGGCCTCGACCGGCCCGCCTGCGACTGTGCGGACTGCGAGGCGCGAGTCCGGGAACTGGTCGATCTCGTCGGGCTCGACGGCTTCGAGGACGCGTATCCGAAGGAACTGTCCGGCGGCATGAAACAGCGCGTCGGGATTGCTCGCGCGCTCGCCCCCGATCCAGAGACCCTCCTGATGGACGAACCGTTCGCCAGCGTCGACGCGCGGACGCGCGACCGCTTGCACGCCGAACTGCTGGACATCTGGGCACAAACCGACCAGACCGTCGTGTTCGTCACGCACGACATCGACGAGGCGGTGACGCTCGCCGACCGGGTCATCGTGATGGGCACTGATCCAGGGACTGTGCAGTCGACCATCTCGATCGACCTTGCGCGCCCGCGAGAACGAACGGACCACGACTTCGTGGAGTACGTCGCGCGAATCAGGGATGAACTCGGGGGTCCAGGTGACACTAGCGCCTGATATTCTCTTGCGGCAAGTTTATTAACAACTCTCTTTCACACCTCCATATCTATTATCTTTGAGCATATTTTTAATATATGCCCATCGTGAGCTCCTCGATGCCGGAGCGACTCCGGGACGGTCTCGATACATTTGCGGAAGAACACGGCTACACCGGACGAAGTGAGGTCATCCGTGAAGCGTGCCAGTCATTGCTCGAAGAGTATCGAGAGACAGACTACGAGGGCCGGCGGGTCTTGGCGACAGTTACTGCGGTCTTCGGATATGATGAACCGGAGATCGAACGCCGGATGATGGACATCCGCCACGAATTCGAAGCGTCAATTCGGTCGAACTCTCACAACTGTCTCGAAGGTAACGCAGGCTGTGTCGAGACATTCGTAATCGAGGCTGCATACGAAGATGCCCTGCGATTTATCGGCACCGTTCGAGGAGCAGATGAATCCATTTCGGTCGATTACACGGTAGTACCCGTCGATGTCATGAACGCACAGATCAGCGAGCAGTAGGTTCGAAGTCACTCGTGCCGACGGAAGTGTCGATTCCCTGTTCTATCAAAGCAGAACGGTATACTATGCTATGATTGTTATCTGCTCTGGTCCCGTACAGCAACTTTATTATAATCGTGTCCAAAATTGACAACCCAGAGATGGCACACATTCACCTCGGAGAAGGCTCGTTCCCGCTGTGGGCACTGATCCTCTGGACGCTGCTTGGCGCCGGACTGATCAGCGCCGTGGTCTATCGAGTCCGAAAAGGCGGTATCAAAACGCATCAGATCGCGCTCGCAGGTATCGGCGCGGCCGCGAGTTTCGCGATCTTCCAGCTGAACATCCCCGTGTGGGGCGGGATTCACATGAATCTCACCGGCCTCGTCGGCATCCTCGCTGGGCCGCTGCTCGGGGCACTCATCGCGCTGGTCGTGAACATCTTCTCGGCAGCGCTCGGCCACGGTGCCGTCGGCCTGCTCGGCGCGAACACGCTCGTCAACGCGAGCGAAGCCATCGTCGCCTACTACGCGTTCAAGACGTTGATGGGGATGGACTGGGACGTCTTCCCCGCAGGCGCCAGTGCCGCGACGCTCGGTCTCTCGGCAGGCGCGTTCCTGATGGGTGCGATCATCGTCATCAGCGGCGTGAACGGGAGCGCACTGCCGCGTGGTGATTTGACGATTGCCGTCGCTGGTCTCGTCGGGCTCAACCTCGGCGTCGCCGTCATCGAGGGGATCCTGACGGGCTTTATCGTTCAGTTCCTCGCCTCCGTCCGCCCCGATCTCGTCGGGCTCGCCGGACGCGACACCAGCGGCGAATCCACTGGGGTGACGGCCTGATGCAGCGCTGGAAACAGTACGGTGGCCTGGCCGCCCTCTTCGCGGCCTTCCTCGCCGCTGGGTACTGGGGCTTCACCGCGACAGGCGGCGCACTCCCGTGGGCGAAGCGCTCCGCTCAGGCACTCCAGCGCGGCGTGCAAGAGAGCGGTGGCGCGCTCGTCGACTTCGGCCGCGGCATCGTCGTCGCTGGCCCGATCCGAAAGGGTGGGCTGATGCTCGAATTCGGTGGGCTCGTCCTCTTGATGATCGTGATTGGTGTCGGCATGTACGTCTACGCCGACCGCTACGGCGGCTTCGGAGACGGAGACCGCCAGGCCCGGTAAACTGTGACGACACTCTCGAATCACGTCCCGGACCCGCGGCTCATCACGGCGTTCGCAGAGCGACGGGACGGACCGTTACACCGTGTCAACCCATGGACGAAGGTCGGGGTCGTCGGCGCGCTCGTCCTCGCCGTCACGGTGTTCGACCGCCTCGCGCTCCTAGCCGGACTGTATGGATCCGTCCTCGTAATCTATGGTCTGGCGGGATTGCCGTATCGGCGGCTCGCTGGCTGGTACACGCTCCCGATGCTGTTCATCGTCTCCGTCGCCGGGCCGCTGGCGTTTCTCGAACCGGGGACGCCAATCGGTGGCGCGCTCTCGACACCGCTCGGTGAACTCTCGGTCACGTTGGCAGGGCTCGTGCTCTTCGGGGAACTCACCTGCCGGTCACTTACGGTCGTCACCTTCGCCTTGACGGCATCGATGACGACCAAATACACGGATATTGCGTACATGCTCGGGCGGTTACTCCCCCGGCCGATCGACCAGATCGCGCTGCTTACGTATCGGTTCACGTTCGTCATGATCGAGACGCTCGAGGACCTCGTGAAAGCCGCGCTTTCCCGGGGTGCGAACTTCTCGGAGTTCTGGTCGAACAAACGGCTGTACGCCCGGATCCTCGGGATGACTTTGCTGACGGCGATCGAGCAGTCCGAACGCCTCGTCAAGTCGATGGAAGCCCGTGGTTACAACGGCGACATCACGCTGTACGGCGACGTCTCGCGGCCACCGATCCACGAACTGTTCGTCGTGGTCGGTTCGTACGTCGCCGTCGTCGGCTACGCAGCGGTCGCGGTCTACGGGGTGGGGCTGTGAGCCGAAAGGACTCGCCGCTGGTCGACCTCCAGTGTGAGGCCCACACCTACCCCGACGGGACAGTCGGCATGCACGACGTCGACTTCTCGGTGTACCCCAACGAAGTCGTCGCGCTCGTCGGTGGCAACGGCGCCGGGAAGTCGACGCTCCTCGAACACCTGAACGCCACGCTCGTCCCCGACGACGGCGACCTCGTCGTCGACGGCACGCCGATTACCGAGGACAACAAAGCACACGCGCGAAAGGAAGTCGGCTTCGTCTTTCAGGACGCCGATACGCAACTCGTCGCCCCCACGGTCCTCGATGACGTGATGTTCGGCCTCCAGAACTACGGCGTGCCCGGTGACGAAGCGAGAGCCCGCGCTCGTGAGGCACTCGCGACCGTCGACGCGAGCCACCTCGAAGATCGAATCCCACACTACCTGAGCGGTGGCGAGAAACGTCTCGTCGGCCTCGCCGGCGTGCTCGTCCTCGAACCGAGTGTGGTCGTGCTGGACGAACCATTGGCGGGCCTCGACCCCGAGCGGTCTCAACTGGTCGCCGACCGGATCGAGCAGATCCACGAAGAGGGTATCAGCGTCGTCCTGTCGACCCACGACCTCGAATTCGCCGCTGAAGTCTCAGACCGAGTCTGCGTGATGGCCGACGGCAACGTCGTCGGAAGCGGGACGCCCCGAGCGGTGTTCTACGACGGCGCGCTGTTGGCGGACGCGAACCTTCACCCGCCAAGCCCAGTTCGTGTGGCTCGGGATGCGGGGTTGGATGCGACCGCACAGCCAGTGACGGAAGCGGATCTCGTGTCACTTCTCACAGAAGCCAACGACCTGGCAACCACACAGACACAGACTCCAGATGGGCGTAGACACGACTGAGCGCCTTCCCCGGTATCTCGCGCCGCTTCCTCGGCGGGTTGAGACGGTTGCCCTGCAGTACGCGTGGGTAATCGTCGCGATCAACCTCGTGGGGACGGTGTTCGGCTTCTGGTACTACATCCCGCAGTTCCGACTCGAGCCCATTGTCGCGTGGCCGGTCGTCCCGGACAGTCCGATAGCCACGTTGTTCATCGCCTGCTCGCTGGCGCTGTACAAACTCGGCCGGTCGAACGAGTACCTGAACGTGTTGGCGTTTTTCGGCTGTATCAAGCTCGGCCTCTGGACGCCGTACGTCTTGACAGTGTTCGCGGACGCGTTTCTCGCGACAGTCACGCCACCACCGCAGGTCGTTCCACTACTGGGGCGAGAGCTCGCGTCGAACGTGATGTACGCCTTCCTGTTCGTCTCGCACCTCGGGATGGTTATCCAAGCGTTCCTCATCCATCGCTACAGTGACTTTCCCGGCCGAGCGATTCTCGTTGCCGTGGTCTGGTACGGATTCAACGACCTCGTCGACTACTTCGTCCCGATCGTCGGGACACCGCATCACACCCTCCTACCGGTCGAGCCGATCGTAAACGGAACCGTCCAGCACGTCTCCCCGGCGCACGAAATCGCCGCTGTGGGTGCTGTCGTGCTGACGATACTGGCGACGGTCCTCGCAGTGAGGACTCGGCACGTGACAGCAAAACGGATATAACGGTTGTATCGGTCTGACAGCTGTCTCGGGCCGCCTCCCCGCTGCAAAGCGCCGAGTTCGAACACTACAGAGTAGATCTGGCAACTGTCAGCCGTATCATCACTACGTCTGCGACCTGCTGAGTTACACGTGAACATCTGCCGATGAAGCTCAAGGAAGCAGTCACTGATAGAAGAGTCAGTTGTGTATCAGTAGACGACGAGAGAGAGGTACAGCTGACCGAGCCCCGCGAGTATCATGACCGCGCCGGCGAGGCGTTTTATGTGTCCGGAGTAAGCCATGATGCGATTGGTATTGCTAACGAGCCCAACCCCGGTCAGGATAGTCGTCGCAGCCATCAGGGCAGCGACGACACCAGCGTAGACCGCTAAAACAAGCACCGCTGCCTCAGTCGGGAGTGCAATCGCGCGGGCAACGACCGCGAGGAAAATCGGTGCGACGCAGCCGGCCCCGGCCAGCGCGTATCCCGCACCGAAAAGACCGAATCCGAACACGCTCGATCGGCGCTTCGGCAGGGAGAACGACAGCGATGGGGCGCGCTCGAGCACGACGAGCAGCCCGAATACGACGAGTAATCCGCCGACGAGCGTCTCGAAGATCGTAATATCTGATAGCGTCTCCTGGCCGACCCACGCCGTTGCACCGCCGAGAAGTGCGAACGTCACGAGCACTCCCAGCGCGGCTGCGACTCCGCGACTCCCTGCTCCGGTGAGAGACGCGTTCTCGGCCTCCACCGAGTTTAGATAGAAGCCAACGTACCCTGGGAGGAGGGGATACGCGCACGGCGAGAAGAACGTCGCGACCCCCGCCGTGAGCGCGAACGGAACGTTGGCCACGAGCGTCTCACTTGTCATCGCTCGAGGGTGGCCTGGATCTTCGTGACGAGTTCATCGGCAGTGTGGACACCCGTGTCGGACCACTGGACTCTCCCGGTCGCATCGAGTGCCACGGCAGTCGGATACCCCCCGACGTTGAGCTTGGCCGCGAGTTCGGCGGTCACGTCGGCGGCGACCAGCCAGTCGCCGCCGTTTTCACGCCACCAGTCGGCGACTGTCTCCTCGCTCACCGAGCCACCGACGTCTTCGGTCGTCACCGAGACGAACAAGACCTCGTCTCCGATTCGGGCTTCGGCCTCGCGAAGTGCCGGCATCTGCTCGATACAGGGCGCACACCACGTCCCGAAGAAATCGACAAACGTGGGTTGCCCAGTCGCTGGAATCGTCACCTTACCGTCGCGGCTGCCCGGGGCATCGACCGTCCGGATGGTCGTCGGGTTAACCGGCTCCGTACCGTCGTCACCGAAGCCGAGGGCCGCCGGTGCGTTCCCCGTCGCGACGAGTCCGGCACCTCCCAATAGGCCCGCGCTGGCAATTCCAGCGAGGAAGTGGCGACGCCTCACGCGGTGACCACCCGTTCGAAGTCGCTCACGAGTGTCTCGATGTCCGTCCGTGGACCCCTCGGGTACGCTCGCTCGACGATCCCTTCCTTGTTGGCGAGAAGGATCAGCCCGTAGTGGGGGAACTGGTACTCCAGATTCTCGTACTGGTCGGCGGACCGTTTCTCGATTACCAGCCCGAACTGCTCGTCCAGTAGCTCCTGGCCCGCCTCGTACGATTCGGGACGGAGGAAGTGCCAGTTACCCGCGTCGAGATCGACGCCCTGCTGGCCGGCGTACTCGCGGAGGACGTCGGCGGTGTCGCGCTCGGGGTCGAACGTGAGCGCGAGGAACGCGGCTTCGTCGCCGTATCCGCCCTCAGCAGCGGCGGCCTGTGCGCGCCGGAGCCGGAGAACGAGAGCGGGGCAAACCCCGTCCGGACAGCTCGTGTAGAAGGAGGTCCACAGGACAGCCCGATCGCCCTCGAACTCCGCGACCGATACGTCCTCGCCCGTGATCGGGTCAGGGACGGTGAACGCGGGCATCTCGTCCCCGTAACTCGGGTGAGAGGCTGCGCTCAGGTCCTGTTCGGGCGGCCCAAGCACCGTGCCCTCGGCCCCCGATTCGCCGAGCCCACCGAGACAGCCGGCGACTCCACCGATCGCTCCAACTGCTCCGGTCGACCTGAGAAACGTTCGTCGATGCATACTCGGCACTTACGGCCTCGAACATTTGGCCTGACTGGTTTAGCTCTCGAAAACGCGGCTCCGAAGGACCGAACCCGTTTTCCGAACCCAGACTCCGGTCGGTCTTTCGGTTGTCGTCACGGTCGTGATAGCATATTACGTCGCGGTCAAGCGGTACGTATCCGTGTCGGCTACCCATTGAGGGCACTTTCCGCTGGTCGTGCTCATGATCGGATACACCGTCTTCTCGCTGTGAATCATCTCACAACCGGTCGTCGGAGGGTTACGTCGTAAGTGAGCCTACACCTCCAGCCGGACCCGTAGCGACACACTCAGGTGCGCACGCGCCGAAGGACGAAACTATGGTGACCGTTCTGCTCCACACACTGCCCGACATTGGGTCGGTCACCTTACTCGTCCTCGTCACTGTCGCGGCGGTCGGGACGGCAGTACTCTTGGGCTTGGCGTTCGCCGCGTTCGTTCAGCGACGGTCGCGGCCGTACCTCCTCATAGTGGCCGCGTTCGCGGCGCTGCTGGGTCGCTCGCTCGTCGCCGGCGTCAGCATGTTCGGGATGCTCTCACCGTCGACGCATCACCTCCTCGAACACGGGATGGACGTGGTACTCGTCGCGCTGGTCGTCGCGGCTGTCTACTACGCCAGAGCCGTCTCGAACGAGGTGCCAGCGTCGTGAGTCACCAGCGAGACCGAATCCGCAAACACGTCGTGGATCACCCGGGCGTCCACTTCAACGAGCTCACTCGGGTGCTGGACCTGGCCCCGGGACAGACACAGTACCACCTGAAGAAGCTCAAACGGGCCGATGACGTCGTCGAGGAGTCGCTGTACGGCCGGACCCACTACTTCACACCGGAGTACGGCCCGTGGGAACGGGGGGCCATCGCGGTCTTACGCCGGGAGACGGCCCGCGACGTGCTGGTGTGCCTGATTCGGAACGGCCCGAGTCCGCCCGGTGCGGTCGCCGACGAGTTGGACATCGCCCGGAGCACGCTCGAGTGGCACCTCGACCATCTCGTCGAACAGGAACTCGTGGTGAAAGAGCGCGACGCACGGAATCGCGTCACGCTCGTGGTCGCCCACCCCGAGGAGACGGTGCGGATGCTCCGACTGGTCGAACCATCGCTTCCCGGTCGGCTCGTGGACCGCTTCACGCGGCTGGTCGACAGCCTCCTCTCGGCCGACCATCGCGACGTCGACGACGGCTTCGAGTGAGCGAACGGCCTCCGTGGTGTCGGGTCTCGAACCCACGTTCAGCCGAACACGGTTGCCGTGTCGAGACGGTTTACCGGCTGTCGAGGCGAATGCCACGGGGCTTGACCCCGAGGCGGTTCACACTCTCTGACCGAAGTGACGACGTTCCAGCTGGCGTGGTTCGAGACCCAGCGCAGGGGTACATTCGTCGAATGGACCAGAAGCGACAACCCTCGTACTCCGTAACCACACGTATGAGACGACGATCGGCCCTCGGACTCGCAGGAGCGGTGGCGATGGGTGCCTCAGCTGGATGTCTCGGTTCCGTGTTCGAGACGAGGGTCGGTAACGAGCCTCCGGTTCTCGAAGACCGACCGAACGCGGTCTACGTCCCGACGCATCAGGAGGGCATGGAGATGGTCGGAATGGGGATGGCGGGCGACCTGTCCATCAGCCTCATGTACAGCTATCCACACCGGTTCTGGGTTATCGAACAGGAAGAGGATGCGTTCGTCGCACGGCGCATCGACATTCAGCGTGACGACATGATCCATCTGATGGCGACACCGTTCCATCGAGAGACGGGGACCGTCGTCCCGGCGACTGGGCTGTCGGTTGAGATCGTGAAAGACGGATCGCTCGTCACGCAGGAGGCGATCTATCCGATGCTCTCACAACAGATGGGCTTTCACTACGGCGCGAACTTCCCGCTCGACGGCGATGGAACGTACGATGTAAACGTAAGCGTGGGCGGCACGCAGATCGATCGGTTCGGCGAGTTCGAGGGACGCTTCGAAGAGCCCGCTCAGGCGACCATCGAATTCGAATTCAGTGAGTCTGCCAGGAACGACATCTCGTACGAGATCCTCGACGAGCGCGCCGGCGAACTCGACGCCATCGAACCCATGGGAATGAGTATGGGCATGGGGATGCAGATGGGCGAGGAGACCGAGACTGGGACTGAGATGGGGATGGGGATGGAGGACGACGCGGAGATGAGTATGGAGGGCGACGCGGGAACAGCTATGGGGATGATGCCGAGTGGGAGCGCACCGGACCCACTCCCCGGAGAGAACATCGGGGAGGCGATGAGTGGCGACAGCCGATTCGTCGTTCAGTCGATTTCACACGGACGGTTCGCCGGTGCCGGCCAGCACGATGGTGCAAGCGAAAACGGTGGGGACCACCACGACGAGACGAACGAGACGCAGACGGACGAGTCGGCCCACAGCCATCAGATCGAGGGCGTCGGAACGTACATCGCCGTCTCGGCCCAGACGCCGTACAACCGCCTCGTGGTCCCGGGGATGGGACTCGACATGACGATCACCTCGACGGGACACGGCGAGAAGCGGACGCTCTTCGACGGCCGATTGCAGCCCGCGCTGGACCCCGAGTTCGGCTTTCACTACGGCGGGATGGTCGACCACCTCCACTCCGGCGACGAGATTGAACTCACCGTGACGACCCCGCCGCAGGTCGCCCGGCACGAGGGGTACGAGACGGCGTTCCTGAACATGGACACGATGACGTTCACTGTCCCTTGAGTCGATGTTCGACGAATCTGCCGACGTGACGTCGCGGGAATCCGGGCGGGTCGTCTGCCTCGCGTTCGTCATCGCGCTGATCGCGCTCGCGGCGATTTCTGGAACGGCCAGTGCACACCAGTGGCAGGACACCGTTGAGAAGGACCAGTATCGACTCGGGATCAATTCCAACCCGGAGCGGCCGGTCGCCGGTGTCGAGACGACATTCGTCGCCGCGATCGGACCGACTGAGACCGTCTCGGACGGACACAGTGGTGATCTCACGGACCAGCCGGTTACCGTCGATATCGTTGGACCGGACGGGAGTCACACGCACATGACGACCCAGATCCCAGCTGACGACCCGCATTTCACGTTCGCCCACACGTTTCTGACGAACGGGACGTACGAACTTACGGTGACGACGACGGCCGACGGAGAACCGACGAGCTTCACCACGACTCGCGAGGTTCAGCTGCTTCCGACGACCGCGCCCGGCGGAGAGGTCACAGCACTCCGGGACGAGGTGGCATCACTTCGCCAGTCTCTTAGAACGACGCAACTGCTCGCCGGAATCGCGGCGTTCTTCGCGGTCACATCCACGGGCGTCTCCGTGTTCTTCCACCTGCGAGGTTTGCGATGAACCGACGAACGTATCTGCAAGCGGTCGGCGTCGGAGGGGTGGGCTCGTCTGCCGGCTGCCTCGGCGGGGTGTTCACCAGCCGACCCGAGAACGTCTCGCTCGACCCACCAGAGGGGTACGATCCGGATATCGATCTCCCGTATCCTGGATATGGCGACCCCCTGCCCAGCGTCTCGCTCCCGGCTCCGCTCGCCGGTCGCCAAGTCACAACGACAGCGTTCGGCCATCCGACGCTCGTCACGTTCTTTTTCACGAGCTGTCTGGACGTCTGCCCTGCGCTCGTCGCGAACCTCAGAGCGGTACAGGTGGACGCAGCTGAGAACGGGTACGGTGACCAGGTGACGTTCTTGCCGGTCACGTTCGACCCGGAACGGGACACCGAATCCACGCTTCGGGCGTACGCCGAGCGGATGAACGTCAATCTCACGACGGGTAACTGGCACTTCCTCCGTCCCTCGTCTGCTAAGCGAACGAGAGAGGTCATCACCGACACGTTCGGGATCACCTACCAGCGGACGGCGTCGACTCACTCGGCATACGAGTTCGTCCACTCGATGGTGATCCTTCTCACGAACGCTGAGGGGTACGTCGAACGCGTGTATCGGGGTCAGAACCCACAAGCAGCACGCATTCAGGCTGATCTAAGAACGCTACGCCGACGAGGCTCGTCGTAGCCGTTCGAGAGCTGAACCACAACTTGCCTTGCTATCGATCACTAGTATTAATCCACTCGATGGTGCCTCTGTATTCGGACCGTAATCTGCAACGCCGGCAGGTGCTAAAGGCTGCCGTGGCAACCGGCGGTGCGAGTGCGCTGAGTGCGTGCTTGGACCGCATCGGTTCCGAACCGGTCCCGACCGGCAATCCGGACGCGAAACCTCCGCGCCAGCATGCCTGGCGGGAGTACATTCGTCAGGATGAGCACGGCAACTCGCAACTCCCAAATCACCAGGTGCTCTTGTACGTCGATTTCGACGACGACGGTCCGCCGTCGGCAGAGACGCAGGTGACACTCGAACGAGCACTCACGGTGCTGGACCAAGCGTACGAGTGGAGTCATAATGGACTCCTACACTCGGTCGCTTACTCGCCGTCGTACTTCGATCGGTTCGAGGAGTCGCTCCCCGGGAACGTGGATCTACCGCAACCGCGGTCGTTGTCGCCGTTTGAGTCTCCCGCATCCGATACACAGGATGCGGTCGTTCACCTTGCGAGTGACCGAGCCGACGTCGTCCTCGAAGCCGAGCAAGCACTCCAGGGTGAACGCGACCAAGCGAACGGTGAAGCTGTCGACGCACGGCTTACCGACGTCGCAACGATCGACTCTCGACGAACGGGGTTCGTCGGTGCAGGGCTCCCAGCCGACAATCAGGACGCGGCGGGGATTCCCGATTCAAAGCCGGTCCCAGAAGCGTCCCCGCTGTTCATGGGCTTCAAGACGGGCTTCCGTGGGAATCAAGCGACCGAGGATTACGTTACCATCGAAGACGGCCCGTTCGCTGGTGGGACCACGAAGACTATCTCGAACCTCCGTCAGCGACTTGATGACTGGTACGAAGAACAATCCTACGACGAGCGAGTGACGGAGATGTTTAGCCCTGGTCACACGAAGAACGACTTGGTCGAAGGAATCGGCTCCAACCTCGGTTCCGACAGTGGTATCGACCAGTTCGTTGATAACATCGAAGAAGATGCAAAAACGTACGGTCGTGTAGGCCACGCTCAGAAGGCGGCTCGTGCGAATCGGGACGCCGATGGAAACGTGAAACTCCTCCGTCGACACTTCGAATCGACCGACGACATAGAATCGGACCAGGCGGTCGCAAGCCTCCACTTCCCTACGCTCCAGCGGCGAATCACGGAGTTCGAAGACGTCCGTCGAGCGATGAACGGGACGGACCTGACCGAAGTCGCTCCGACGATCCGTCAGCGCGTCAACAACGGTATTCTGGAATACATCTTTTTCCGTCGGCGCGGATACTTTCTGGTTCCTCCGCGACGGTATCGATCCGTGCCTGCACCACGCCCCAATGAGTAACTGCTGACCAAGCGTTGGTGTCCCTGCCGATCAATCACTCAGGGGAATGTACGGGGGTTCTCATCACCTCATCTGTCTCCGCATCGCGGACCGTTCCGCCAACGACGAGAGCCGCACCGATGATCACGAGGTTCTTGATAATGTACTGACCCTCGACGGTGAGTTGGTGCGGGAACGTGGCGAACACGACTTCAGGGAGGAGGACGATTGGAAGAAACGTTCCGGGCATCTGCAGGAACAGCAAGAGAATTCCAAGTCTGATCAGCGGGCGGTAAAGAAGACACGTACCGATGAGGACCTCCCAGACGCCCAGTATCGGAACGAACACGCTCGGCTGTAGCACATACACCGTGTTGGCGACGAGGTCTGCCGCAGGGCTTCCGCCGACAATCTTCAGCCCTCCGAACCAGATGAAAACAATTCCGAGAGCGACCCGGAGCACGGGGACGCCGAGCCGATCCATGTAGCTCGCAATCATCCGGTCAATCATGTCGAACGACTCGAGGGCGCCCTTGAGACGACGTCCGATCGTTTTGCGGCGTTGAGAGGAATCTGGCTGAGTCATTTCATGCTGTGCGAGGGGTCATCAGAACTACCGTTTTCTGGTTCGTGCGTCGAACACGATCACGACTCGCTCCGGCTGAAGCTGTTCGGATTCGACGCCGGCGCGATTGAGGAGTCGCACTCCTGCGAGGGTGAGTACACCTTCACCGATGCCGAGGAGGAAGTGACCAACAGTCATGACCGCGACAACCGTCAAGAACTCACCGACGAAGCCCGGTGAGAATCCGAGGTGGAGCCCAGCAGATGCTGCAGCAGCGGTGATCCCGACCCACCCGCTAGCCACGATTGCCAGCAGTTCGTTGCGATCTGTGAGTGTTGGTTGGCTCCGAGTGCGAGCGCGCCGCCGTCACCGAAGACGAGTGCCTGAACGGCAACAACGAGAGCGACGGCGAATGCCCCCAAGTGAGGGCCGAGTACGATCGCGGCGAACGCACCGCCGGCGAAGTGAGCACTCGTCCCACCGGGAATCGGCCAGTTGAGCATCTGTGTGGCGAACACGGCTGCAGCGACGACAGCGAACAGCTGAATCCGATACTCGGTTAGTGAGTCACGTGCCCGCATTGCGGCGACGGCCAATACCGCGCCGGCGAGTAGGACGAAGGCACCTGCCATCCACGGGTGTAAGAGTCCATCTGGTGTGTGCATCGGTTTCGGGGTCCGTCGGTCACGATATATGAAGTCCGAAACTAATCATAATCTAGCCACTACAGTTACTAGAAACTCATATGAATTCAGATTTGATTAATACTCGATGCGCACGAGCTTCAACATCCCCGACGACCTTCTCTCTGAATTCGACGAAACGTGGCAGGCAGAGGGCCTAGATTCGCGTTCGCGTGGCGTCCGCGAAGCGATGCAGGAGTACATCGAGGCACACACCAGACTGGAGGATATCGAAGGTGACGTCGTCGTCATCATCGCTTTCGATTACGAACACGAAGCGGTCATCGAAGACATCCACAACGTACAACATCGATTTCAGGACGTCATCACGACCACGAATCATATTCACGAGGGAGAGTGGTGTCTCGAGACGCTCTTCTGCAACGGCCCGGCACCGCGTGTCCGCGATCTCACGTACCGCTTGCGCGATTTCGACGCGGTGAGTCGAGTCAAACTGATGCTCCTCGCTCAAACGTAGCGAACTGCTCGCATCGTAACCCACCTATCAGGTTCGCAGATGGTGCCTCGCATCCGCCAAGACCATCAATATTCCCTCCTGCACCAGCGTATTAAAATCTATATTTCTAGTAATATTTAGTATTAATTTGAGGGATATATTTATTATACTGCCGCGCACACGAGGAGTCGTTGATCCGATCGAGTCCCATTGTATGGCCTGCCAGTATTGGTCTGTTCTGGTGTACGAAGCCAGTCGCTCTCGCTGTAACAAGTGTTGCAACACGATGGCGGAGGCTACCATCCCGTGACGTGAATCTCGCTGAGTCATCTGCCAAATGGCTAGGAGCAACTGTGATATGAGTGGACAGAACCGGCTCTCAAAGGGGACGGCTATGTTTTGTGAGGAGTGCGGAGATCCGTACCGGGAGGTGCAACGCCTTCCAGGATTCGTCGGTCTCTGCCCACAGTGCTTCGAGGCCGTACTGACCGGCGACAAGCAACAATAATCGTTTGAATAGTGTTACTAATAAAGAGCAAGGAGAATACCTGACCCTGAAGGGTCAGGATGAATCCGACAACTCCCTTTACTAACCACGTTCGATGACACGCCCGGATATCCCACGTCCAGTCGTTATTCTTAATATACTAACGTTGACCGCACGAGCGAGATACGAGTAAGATGTGTTCGTGTTGTGGTCGGAAGCGTGACGCGAATCGTGTGGAGCGTGGCTTGTTCATCTGTGAGTCGTGTGGAACGATGCTGAATGCAGACGTGAATGGAGCAGTAAATATTCGCAGAAAGATAACTCAGAATCCTCCGACAGGGGATATGAGTAACGGTCGTTTGGCACGGCCAGCAGTTTGCTTGTTCAATCAAACCTCGGGACGTTTCGCACCGAGCGAACAGGCGGGTTGCAAATCTTAATATCCCAACTGTGGTCGGGATTCCCCCGCGTGAACGCGGAAGAGATGTCAATCTGGATATACTATTCCGAATGAGATAGCTGGCATCGGCCGTCACTAATTGGCGTAATCGAGTAATCTACTGCCCGAACATCCGGCACTGCCCGGACAGTGTTAACGAATCCCGATAGGACCTCCGTAGTCCCTTCCAAGACGTACAGCTCCATACAGTACTGGTCCTGGACGTGTGCATGAGTAGTCGCGGAGACGATAGCATCGTATTCGTGGTGTACTCCCGTGAGACGCTGTTGGACGGCGGGTTGGCAGTACTCGAAGACCACGGTGACTGTACACATCTGTTTCTGCCCGTCGATAGTTCGCCCCTGGAACTCTTCAATCAGCGTTCGTGTGCCTTCACGTACGACCTCGCTCCGCCCACTGTACCCGTGTTCGTCGGCGAACTCGTCGATGCGTTCGAGTAACGCCTCGGGCATCGAGATGCTAACGACGCTCATATACTAACAACTTACTCTAAGTTATTATATTCTGTTATGATACTCGAGTCTATACCGTAATAATTAGTATTTTAGTGAAGCAGATTCATAACTTACGTATGCCGTTCAACAACGACCCGATCCCGGTAACAATTCTCAGTGGAAGCCTCGGTGCCGGCAAGACGACGACGCTCAACCACATTCTCAGTAGCGAGCGAGAACTGAACGCCGCCGTCGTCGTCAATGACATGGGGGAGGTGAATGTCGACGCTGACCTCGTCGAACGCGAGTCGGAGGTCACACAGAACGACGAGGAGATCATCGAGCTGTCGAACGGGTGTATCTGCTGCCGTCTTCGTGGCGACATGCTCGACGAGGTGGGGCGATTGGCCGAAGAGCGAGACTTCGACTACCTCCTCGTGGAATCGTCTGGAATCAGCGAACCGATTCCGGTCGCCCAGACGTTCGCCCGCGGGTTCGAGGACGCGGAGTTCGACCCCACGGGAGTGTACGAACTCGACACGATGGTCAGCGTCGTCGACGCACACAGCTTCTGGCAGGGTTTCGACTCCGGACAGGTGCTCACTGACGACGAAATGGAGCCGCAGGGCAATCGTGTCCCAGAAGAAGCGCTCATGGACCAGATCGAATTCTGTGACGTTCTGCTGCTGAACAAGTGTGACCTCGTCCCGGACGACGAACTCGAGAAAATGGAGGCCGTCCTGAAGACGCTCCAGCCGCGAGCGAAGATCATCCGGACCGAACACGGCGCCGCCGATCCCGAAGAGATCCTGAACACGGGTCGATTCGACTTCGACGCGGCGAGTCAGTCTGCTGGATGGATGCGTGAATTGCAAGAAGGACATCACCACGAGTCAGCCGCCGATGAACATGGGGTCACGTCCTTCGTTTTTGATGCCGACCGGCCGTTCCATCCCGAGCGGATCGCTCGTCTCTTTGCCGATCTCCCCGACGGTATCGTTCGCGCGAAGGGCTTTTTTTGGTCCGCCGGTCGCGAAGACATCGCGATGGGGCTCGACAAAGCAGGCCAGTCGGTCCGGGCCGGTCCGAAGGGGAGATGGATTGCAACGCTCCCGAAGGCTGAACAGGAGCGCTACTTCGCTGCCCGTCCTGGTATCAAAGAGGACTGGGACGACCAGTGGGGCGATCGCGGGGTCCAGCTCGTGTTCATCGGTCGCGAATTCGATCAGGAAACACTGGTCGAGCGACTGGAAGACTGTGTCCTCTCGGACGCAGAGATGGCGGAGGACTGGAACGAGTATCCGGACCCGTTCAGTTTCGAAGATCAGCGCGAACTCGCACTGGCTGACGACTGATGGCCGTCGACGAGCAACCCCCGGTCACGATCCTGAGCGGTGGGCTCGGGGCGGGCAAGACGACCCTGCTCAATCACCTCCTGACCGTCGGCGGCGCACAGTACGACATCGCCGTGCTCGTCAACGACGTGGGCGAGGTGAACGTCGATGCCGAGCTCATCGAGAACGGCTCCGAACTCTCGATGGAAGACGGCGGTGTCACGGAACTGTCGAACGGCTGTATCTGCTGTGGGCTGCAGAACGAACTCGACCAGGAACTGAGACGCCTCGCCTTCGACGAGGAGTTCGACTATCTGGTCATCGAGGCCTCGGGTATCAGTGACCCGGTCCCCATCGCCCAGCGGTTCGTCTCGCCCGCACGTGCGTCAGCACTGTACGATCTCGATACGACCGTCACGGTGGTCGACGCCGCACAGTTCCATCAGACGTTCGTCGATGGCCACCCACTCAAGCCGACAGACGACGCCCGACCGCTGTCGGACCTCCTCGCCGAGCAGGTCGAGTTCTGCGACGTCCTCGTCCTCAACAAGTGCGATCTCGTCTCCGAGACAGAGCGCGAAGCGGTCGAACGCGTCGTCCGAACACTCCATCCCGGGGTCGACATCGTCCGAACGACCGAAAGCACCGTCGACCCGGAACGAGTTCTCGGAACGGGTCGGTTCGATCAAGCCGAGGCGAGTAACTCCGCCCGGTGGAAACAGGTGCTCTCGCCCGATCACGGAGACGGCACAGACGTTGATCCAGACGAGCACCACGAGAGCCAGACGGAGGTGGACGACCACAGTCACGAACACGGACGTGGCGACGACCACGACCACAGCCACGACGGAGCGCACGACCACCGTCACCCACCAGAGGAGTTCGGTGTCAACTCGTTCGTCTACGAGCGCCACCGGCCGTTCCATCCCGAACGCTTCAGCGAGTGGCTCCGCTCGTTCCCCGATTCCGTCGTCAGAGCGAAGGGACACCTGTGGGTCGCTGGCCGCGAGCGCTACGCCCTCGACTTGAGCCAGGCGGGTACACAGACCCACGTCGAGGTCAACGGCCGGTGGGCGGTCACGCTTCCCGAGTTCCAGCGCGAGTCCTATCGCGAATCGCGGTCAGACCTCCACTGGGACGAACAGTGGGGTGACCGCGAAGTAAAACTCGTCTTCATCGGCGCTGGGATGGACGAATTCGCCATCTCCGACGCTCTCGACGCTTGCCTCGTTTCGGAGACAAGGATGGAAGACGACTGGGAGGCGTTCGAGAATCCGTTCCCAGGGACGATAGAGCGGTCGCAGCCCCCGATGGAACAACGTCTCGTGGTAGGTGACCTATCGTGATCCAGAATGACCGCGAACTTCCTCCAGTAGAGGACCGACGGACGACGGATACCGACGGTCACGACTGTCTCGACCCGCTGGGCGTGGCCATCGTAACCGTATCCTCGTCTCGCGGAGCTGGCGTCGAAAAGACGCCACCCGATCCCAGTGGCGACGCCATTGCGAGTATCCTCATCGAAGCGGATCACGTCGTCACGTCACGCCGGATGGTTCCGGACGACTACGTCCGAATCAAGACCACAGTGAGCGAGTGCTTAGATCGGCCGGACGTCGACCTCGTCGTCACCACGGGCGGGACGGGCGTCACCGTCGACGACGTCACTCCGGACGCGGTGAGCGAGCTCTTTGACCGCGAACTGCCGGGCTTCGGCGAGGCGTTCAGATGGCTCTCGTGGGAGGAGGTACGAACACGTATCGTCTCGACCCGTGCGACAGCGGGCATCGCCCGTGACGTACCAGTGTTCGTGCTACCGGGGAGTGTGAACGCCGTCGAGCTCGCTACGGCGGAGATTATCGCAGAGGAAGCCCCGCATCTCGCCGGGCTTGCAACCCGACACACGGCTGGTGAGACTGATGAGTAAATCCGGAACCGAAGTCTTAGACTCGGGGGGAGGAACATAACCGATGACACTCTACGGAATCGGGCTGGGACCGGGTGCGACCGACCTGCTCACGGTTCGCGGCAAGCGACGACTCGAATCGGTCGACGTCGTCTACTCACCAGGACGACTGTCACGGCGCGTCGCAGCCGAGTACGTTGCCGAATCGAAGCTGAGTGACCTCGAGTTCCCGATGACGACCGATCCCGAAGAACTGCAGGCAGCGTGGAAGACGGCGGCCGCAGAAGTCGCGCCGAAAGCCCGAGAGGCCGACGCGGCGTTCGTCACGCTCGGCGACCCATGTATCTACTCGACGTTCGGACACCTGCGTCGGACGCTTCGTGAGCAGCATCCCACCGTCGACATCGAAGTCGTTCCCGGTGTCAGCAGTGTGACAGCGTTCGCCTCGGTCCTCGGGGTCGACATCGACGCCGGTGCGGAACTGACGCTCCGCGAGGCGACTGACGGGGCAGCACCTATCGGTCCGAACCGGTTAATCCTGTTCAAGGTGACTGACGCACCGACGACATACGAAAAGATGACTGGGGCAGGGTACGAGGTGACGTTCGGTCGGCGACTGTTCATGGATACGGATGAGGCTCTCGTTACGAACGACCCCGGTGAGGTGACTGATCGGGACTACTACACGCTCGCGTACGCTGAGAAACGGGAGGCGGCCGGGTCTGCGTGATGGGCGGACGCTGTCGGTCGTCCAAGTGGGACCCGTGAGGTAGCCTCAGGCGGTGACGCCGAGGGTTTCTAGTTCTTCGATGGTGTATTGCGCTCGGAAATCTTCCGCCGAGTGTTCTTCGAGAACCTCCGCTCGCTCTTCGTCACTCATCTCGGTCAGGTCGCTGAAGCAGTGGCACATTGCAACCGTATCTGGGTGCCACAGCTACTAAATGCCTGTTAGCACGCTTCTCGGGCTTATGTAATACGGAAGCTGGGGTAGCAACGATTAGCAATTCTACGACTCCTATTAGTTACCCCGGCACCAGTCAGTAAGACTTCATCTCGTCTAGGGGATTATTATTAATTCTTCTATCTAAAATCATAGCTCTTATTATATAGTCGAGCTATGTTAACAACAGATGCCTCGATACACCCGACGACGACTCATCGCAGCTGGACTCGGTACGGCAACCATCGGCGCGCTCCCGGGCTGTACGTCGAGCAACGACGACTCCGGCGCGACGGAGAACGACGACTCGACACCGACAGAGAACGCCGGGCCGGAAGCCCAGTCTTCGTTCTTCGTATTCGGAGACTTGGCCAGCCAGGTTGCAGGCGACACCGCGACCGCAGAGACGCTCGTCCCGATCGGCCAACACGGCCACGGGTGGGAACCAGGGCCGCAGATTCAGGGAACGGTCCTCGAATCGGATCTCTTTCTCTACGGGATGGAGGGGTTCCAGCCGTGGGCTGACGACCTCGTGACGAGTCTCCATGACGACGACGCCAATGTCGACATCGTCGTTGCCGGTGCTGGTATCGACCTCATCGAAGGCGGACACGACCACGATCACGGTCACAAAGAAGACCACGAGGAAGGCCACGAAGGCGAAGGAGAACACGGCCACGACGAACACGAAGAGGGAGACCACGAGGAGCACCACGGCGAATCGGCCCCGTGGGAGTGGGCTGGTCTTTACCACCTCGAAGCTGGCACCTACACGTACACGTTCCACGAGGGCCCCGATCCGAAGATGCAGCTCGCCGTTGCCGCAACCGAAGAGGGCGGCGACCACGGCATTCGCCACGTCGAGGAGACCGCAACCACCCTCTACGGCGACCACGACACGCACACACCGGTAGAAGGCGGAGAGACACTCACGCCGTCCAGTGAGTCACTCTATCACCTCCAGTTCGCGGACTCTGGCGAGACGACGTTCTCCCTCGATATCGAAACGGAGGGCCACTACGTCCTCTTCGCCCAGCACGCTCCCGCGGAGTTCGACGCGACGCTCACCAACGGCAGTGGGTCGGCCATCGAACCCGAAGTGACCGAGACTGCCGGCGAACACGGACACGAGGGCGATGGCGAGCACGAAGGTGAACACGACCACGAGAGTGGGGAGGAACACGAAGACGAGCACGAGGGAGAAAGCGATCACGAAGGTGACGAGGGACACAACCACGACCACTCCGGCGGGGCGGACCCGCACTTCTGGTTGGACCCGATGCGGGCAAAGCAGGCTGTCGGCAATATCAGGAGCGGGTTCGTCGACGTCGATAGCGACAATGCCAGTGTCTACGCCGAGAACGCCGAGTCGTACCGTAACCGTCTCGACGAACTCGACGAGTCGTTCCAGTCCACGCTGGAGAGCGCCTCGAAAGACGTCGTGTTCGTCGCTGGTCACAACGCCTTCCAGTACCTCGGCCAGCGCTATGGCTTCGAGGTCCAGACGTTGACGGGACTGTCACCGGACGACCAGCCGACCCCGAAGGACATTGAGCGGGCCCAGGAGATCATTGCCGAGCACGACCTCCAGTACGTCTGTGCGGATCCGCTCGAATCCCAGACCGCGGCGAACCAGCTCGTCGAAGAAACCGACGCCACCGAAGTCCTGCCGCTGACGCCGATTCCAGGACAGACCCAAGAGTGGGCCGGCGAGGGGTGGGGTTACGTCGAAATCATGGAAAACATCAATCTCGAGACGCTGAAGCAGGCCCTCGACGCAGCATGAGCGACACCACGTCTGACGACACGGAACCGGAGTGGGACGGGAACGCCGCGCCCGGTCCGTCCGATACACCTCGCTCGGGATTGATGGCACTGGTCGTCGGCCCGGCCGAGAGACCCGTCTGTACGATCTATCCGCCGGACGTGGCCGTTCCGTTTCGGACGACGACCTGGATTACGGCGTACGGGGATTCGTTCGTCGACCTCGACGACTACCGATGACGACAGCAACCACTAGAAGAGATCGGTCGACGGATACGGTGATCAGCGTCGACGACGTCACGTTCGGCTACGGAGAGATCCCGGTTCTCGAGTCGGTGTCGATCGACGTCGAACCCGGGGCCTTCCTCGGACTGGTGGGTCCAAACGGAAGCGGCAAGAGCACGCTGCTCGACCTGATGCTCGGTCTCCGACGGCCCGACAGTGGAACGGTTTCGCTGTTCGGCGAACCCGCCCACGAGTTCGAGGCCGGTGAGCGAATCGGATACGTCGCACAGGACGCGACGAAGGCGGCGCGCGATATGCCGGTCACGGTTCGAGAAGTTGTCGAGATGGGGCGGTACCCGCGGCGGCTCTTCGGCCGATTCTCGGCAACGGATCGGCGAGCGGTCGAGGGAGCGCTGGAGCAGGTCGGAATCACTGATCTCGCGTCACGGCGAATCGGCCGACTGTCCGGTGGCCAACGACAACGAGTCTTCATCGCCCGCGCGCTCGCCTCGGAGGCCGACCTGCTCGCGCTCGACGAACCGACGGTCGGCGTCGATGCCGAATCCAGAGAGGAGTTCTACAGCCTCCTGCACGACCTGAACGCGACCGGCCTGACCGTCATCCTCATCGAACACGACATCGGCGTCGTCACTACCTACGCGACGGACATCGCGTGTGTCAATCGCCAGCTGTACTTCGACGGCACTCCGGACGAATTCGTCGAAACGGACGCCCTCGCACAAGCGTACGGGACTGACCAGAACGTCCTCCACCACGACCACTAACCGTGTTTCTCACACACCAACGCCTCGCCGGAACGGTACTCGCCGAACTGCCTGCCCTGTGGTTCGGCGTCACGGGCCCTATCGAGTGGTTCCTCGACACCGTGGTTGGCCCCACCATGGACCTCCTGGCGGAGGTTCTCGGGGCGCCGATGCTTGCCTACCCGTTCATGCAGCGGGCGTACCTCGCCGCGGTCTGTATCGCCATCATTGGCCCGCTGGTCGGAACCTTCCTCGTCCATCGGGAGATGTCGATGCTCAGTGACACCCTCGCACACACTGCCTTCGCCGGTGTCGCCGTCGGATTGTTCCTCAATTCGGCCCTCCAACTCTCGCTGTCCCCGCTGCTCACCGCGTTCATCGTCGCAGTCGTCACGGCGCTGCTCGTCGAGTTACTCGTCGAACACGCCGGCGCGTACACCGACACGTCGCTAGCGATGGTGCTTACGGGCGGGTTCGCCGTCGGGAGTATCCTCATCACCGCGACCGACGGCGGCATCTCCGTCGGTATCGACGCCTACCTCTTCGGGAGTCTCGCGACCGTCTCGACGGCGAACGTCGGTATCCTCGTCCTGATGAGTCTCATCGTCGGCGGCCTCGTCACGCTGACGTACCGGCCGCTGCTGTACGTCACGTTCGACGCCACCGCCGCACAGGCGGCCCGACTGAACGTTCGCCTGTACAAACGCCTCATGGTCGTGCTCACCGCACTGGTCGTCGTCAGCGCGATGCAGATCATGGGCGTAATCCTAGTCGCTGCGATGCTCGTCGTTCCGGTCGCCGCCGCGACGCAGGTCGCCAGGAGTTTTAAACAGTCCATCTTGCTGGCGATCATCGCAGCCGAATTCGCGGCGATAGCCGGTGTGACACTATCGTACGTCTACGGGATCGCGGCCGGGGGCTCGATCGTCGTTGCGGCGATTGCTGTGTACGCCGTCGCCGTCGGCTCCCAGGGGCTGGCGCATCGTCTCCCAACCGTTCGACGGCTCCGAAGCCAACGGCCCGGACAGACCCGAGAAGGACTCGAAGCCGACGGAGGCGAGCGGGAGTGATCGTCGACGGACTGGACACCGATCACACGATGAGCGGGCCACAGTCCTACGAATACGTAATCATCGGTGGCGGTATTCACGGAACCTGCCTGGCGAACTATCTCCTCGTCGAGGGAGAGTACAGTCACCGGGACCTATGTCTCGTCGAACCTCGCGAGCAGTTACTCGCGTCGCTCGAGACGAAGGCTCGTCAGTGCGGGATGCGAACGCTCCGGTCGACGTTCGTCCACCACATCGGCACAGAGCCGTTCTCGCTGGAATCGTTCGCGGAGGGGGCGGGTCGGGAGGACGAACTCGTCTCGACGGAGAACTAT
Organism: Salinigranum halophilum; assembly: GCF_007004735.1. NCBI lineage: Archaea > Methanobacteriati > Methanobacteriota > Halobacteria > Halobacteriales > Haloferacaceae > Salinigranum > Salinigranum halophilum. The sequence goes on along the minus strand of NZ_SSNL01000006.1, from coordinate 613,435 downwards.
CCGAATCGACCGACGCTGGAACTCTTTCTCGATCACGCTCGATACGTCATTGACCGACGTGGTATCGACGAGTGTCACCTCCAGTCAAGGGCGACGGGAGTTACCAGTACTGCGGCAGGTGACCGACTCGAAGTACAGACGGATGCTGGGTCGCTCGAAGCTCGCCACGTCGTTCTGGCCGTCGGACTCGGTGGCTCGCGGACGGTCCCGACGTGGGGGAGGTCACTCCCCGATGATGCTCCGCTCGTTCACGTCTGGGACGAGGAGTTCGACCCCACGACAGCAGCGAAATTTGCGGGACCGACGTTCGTCGTTGGGGGCGGCATCACCGCTGGGCAACTCGCCTGCAACCTCTCGGAACACACGGACGTGACACTCCTCTCGCGTCATGACCTCGAGATCGAACTGACCGAAGCTGACCCGTACTGGATTAACTGGCGACACATCAAACAAGAGATTCACACGCTTCCGCCGGGGTCGAAGGCCCGTCTCGACCGAATTCGAGCCGCCCGCAACGACGCGACGATCCCCCCGTACGTTGAGCGGCGGCTGGACGAGGCCCGCGACTGTGACGACCTCGAAATCCGACGTGGTGAGATCACGTCTGCACACGCGACAGACGACGGATTACTCGTGCGGTTCGACGACGACACGACCGAAAAGAACGCGCAGGTCGTCCTCGCGACCGGACTCGATCCAGTCCCGGAGCACCCCTTTGTGGAATCCGTCGCTGAATCGTTGTCACTCGAACGTGGGGCAGGCGGGTTTCCCGTTCTTGACGACCGAACACTCGCGTGGCGAGGAACCGACGGCATGGATTCATCGGTGTACGTTTCAGGCGCGCTCGCAGAACCTAGCGTCGGTCCGTTCGCTCGGAATATCGTCGGCGCTCGTCGGGTTGCAGAACGGCTCCTCGCATCACGAGCCGGGGGTGGTTCAGAGAAAGCACCACCGGCTTTCAGGGGGAAATCGTAGAATGCCGTCGAACGACCTCACGCTTGCGATTTCGCTGACCGCCATCGACGAATTAGCACGGCCGAAAGCAGCGCTCGAAGACGCCACCACGTGGGCAAAACACGTCGGTATTGTCTCTTCGGAACCATCCTACATCGAACGATGGCGGGTACGGGAGGCGGAGTATCCGCAGGATTTCTTATCGGGACCACGGACGATCGAAGAGGCACTGGTGAGCGTGCGAAACCACTTCAAGACCGAACGATACGTGTTCGTCGGGACAGACGAGATCAGCGAGGTAGTGAAGGGGGTGCCTGACTGGACGTACCGGTCGGTGACGGACGCCGCAATGGCTGCCGATTGGCAGCTTGTGACGTTCTTTTCGACTGACGACGACTGGCCGTAGCGAGAAAATTCGGACGTCGAGTGATGTCGTACCGAGTCTATCCACTCAGTGATTCTGGTGAATGTGGTCGCGCAGCGAATCGGTGTCGTCGAACTGCTCGTCGCACTCGGCACACGTGTTGTGGTGAAGCGCGACGTGCTGGGTTACGCCGGCAGCGCTCTGGAACTGTGCATCGCAGCTGGAACAGGTGTAGGCCATTGCATTAACAACTGAGGCGCTTATTGAGTAAAAGAGTTATTAAAAATAGAGTCAGAGAGATTGATACGGACTAGTAAATCGACTCTCCAGCTAACTAAGACTGACCGGCTGGGGCGTGAAGATACCCGTCCCAATTATAGCTAGGTCAGCTCTATTGCCTGTTCACGGAGGGACTGTGCGAGACTCCTGTCGTCGACCAGCGTCTCGAGTTCGTTCGTCGCTCGGCACTGACCGAGAGCGTTCAGTGCCTGGCGGCGATGTCGCCCGGAGAGACCACTCGTGACTACGATGAGGCGAAGTTGTGTGGTTGCTCCCGCCACCGCGAGTCCGTCGATGGCGTCTTCCCGAGCGTGATGCGGCGCGTTCTTGTCGACGACCGTCTGAAAGAGCGAGCGTGGTGAGGATATCGTCAGTCGGCGAGACCGACCTCTTCGGCACTGTTCTCGCCCGCTTCGGTGTCGTCGCTCTTCGCCGCTCCATCCTCAGATTCGAACACCGGGAAGCGATCCTCGAAGGCATCCCAGTCGGCGTCCATCTCTTCGTCGGTGAGGGTGGCCGAATCGAGATCCGTTCGGAGCGCATCGTGATCCATGTCGGTGCCGATAACGACGAGTCGGGTCACTCTGTCACCCCACTCCTCGTCCCACACCTCCTCGAGCTGGGGATTGGCCTCGAAGTAGGCCTCGCGCTCCTCGACCGGAAGAGCCGCAATCCATCCGCCTGCAGGTGCGATTCGGATAGAGTGGCCAGCAGCATCGATCCCCAGCGCCATATCCTCACGCCCCGCGAGCCAGAAGTGGCCCTTCGACCGGACGACGTTGGTCGGGAACTCGTCCAGCAGCTCGGCGAATCGTTCGGGATGGAACGGTCGGCGGGACTCGAACACGAACGAAGTGACACCGTGTTCCTCCTCCGCAGACTCGTGCGGTTCCTGAAGTTCTTGCAGCCAGCCGGCGGACTGACTCGCTGCTTCGAAATCGAACCGTCCGGTATCGACGATTGCCTCGGGATCGACCGCGCCGTGTTCGGTCCGAATGATCTCCGCGCGTGGTTGCAGCACCTCGATCATCTCTTCGATCTCGTCGAGCGTCTCCTCGTCGACCAGGTCACACTTGTTCAGCAACAGGACGTCACAGAACTCGATCTGTTCGACCAAGAGGCTTCCAAGGTCCTTCTCGGTGTCTCCGTCCATCAGCGATTCCTTCGAATCGAACGTCGTCCAGAACTGGTGGGCGTCGACGACGGTGACCGTCGTGTCGAGGTCGTAGTAGTCCATCACCTCGATACCGGTCTCCTCGTAGAATTCCGTGGGGTCGAGGTCACCCTGGTCGAATCCCATAGTGAGCGTCTGGGCGACGGGCAACGGTTCGGCGACGCCCGTCGATTCGATGACCAGGTAGTCGACCTCGCGGGCTTGTGCGAGCTTCGCGAGCGCGTCTAGGAGGTCGCCGCGTAGCTCACAACAGATGCAGCCGTTCGACAGTTCGATCAAATCCTCGTCGTCCTCCGAGATGTCCGAGTGTTCGGCGACGCGCTCGGCGTCGACGTTCACCTCGCCCATGTCGTTGACGAGGACCGCGACGTCCAGGTCCGTTCGTGTGTTCAGGAGGTTGTTCAGCACGGTCGTTTTGCCCGCGCCGAGGTTGCCGCTCAGCAGGGTGACGGGAATCGTCTCTCGACTCATCTGTTATTAAGACTAGAGCGTGTATTATTTATAATTAGCTATCTACTACCCAGTATTGTTAACAGTGACATCCGAAGAAGCCCGTAAACACGAGTCGCTCGACGTCGCAATCGTCGGGGCAGGTGCCGCAGGCGTCGGTCTTGGGGCCGTCCTCGCGGATCTGGGTCTCGGCTCCTACGCCATCCTCGAGCGAGACGAAGTCGGAGCGTCGTTCCGACAGTGGCCAGCAGAGATGCGGTTCATCACGCCATCGTTTCCCAGCAACAGCTTCGGCTGTCGGGACCTGAACGCCGTCACCACTGACACCTCACCCGCATTTGCGCTCGACCGTGAACACCCGACCGGCGCAGAGTACGCCGAGTACCTCCAGGGAGTCGTCGAGTTTCACGACTTACCCGTCCGAACCGGTGTGGAAGTGGAGTCAGTTCAACGACACGACGACGGATTCATACTCCACACGTCGACCGGCGTCATCCAGAGTCGGTTCGTCATCTGGGCAGCGGGGCAGTTCGGGCAACCGAACGACGATCCGTTCCCCGGCGCGAGCCACTGCGTCCACAACTCCCGAGTCGAGTCCTGGAGTGCGTTTGCCGACGAGTGTGTCGGGGACCCCATCGTCGTCGTCGGCGGGTACGAGAGCGGTATCGACGCGGCACTCGCACTCGCCGACTTGGGCCACGAAGTAGTCGTCGTCGACGAGGAAGGCCCGTGGCAGTTCCGGGGGCCAGATCCGAGCGAAGTACTCTCACCATATACGAGCCAGCGGCTACAGGGGGTCCTCGAAGACGACGCACCGATCGCCCTCGAAGACGGAATCCGCGTCCAGCGCGTCGACATCGAGGAGGGGATGTTCGAAGTACTCGGTACCGACGGAGCGTCGTTTTCGACACGGAATCGGCCAGTGCTCGCGACTGGATTCGAGCGCGGACTCGGTCTCATCGACGAACACTTCGAATCCGAGAACGGCCAGCCCCAGTTGACCGAGCGTGACGAGTCGACTATCACTCCCGGCCTGTTTCTCGCCGGTCCACAGGTCGCACACAACGGCCAGCAGTTCTGCTTCATCTACAAATTCAGACAGCGCTTCGCCGTCGTCGCCGACGAAATCGCCGCGAGACTCGACGTCGACCGAACCCCCCTCGACGAGTATCGTGAGAAGCGCATGTTCCTCGAGGACCTGTCCTGCTGCGAACCCGACATGTGCGACTGCTAATCATGGCACGAGAGACTCCGCAGAAAGACAGTGGAACCGAGCAACCGAACGATTCGAGAGACGACAACCGACGCGTCTGCCGGATGACGGGGCGCGAACAGGGTCTCGTCGGTAAGTACGACATCTGGCTCTGCCGGCAATCGTTCCGCGAACTGGCTCCGAAGATAGGGTTCAAAAAGTATGACTGACGCACGGAGCCTCACTGACAACGTCCCATCGACCGAGAACGGCGAGAAGGAAACCGTCGTGGTCGTCGGCAAGGAGAGCGTCGGGAAATCGGAACTCGTCGCTGGCCTCTCCGGGGCGACGCCGACGACTGGGAACTTCCGCGGAACGACCGTCGACGTCGAGCGATACGAGGCCGACGAGTTCGTCTTCGTCGACACACCCGGCATCCTGCTCGGGACGGACACCGAAACCACCCGAACGGCGATCAGCGCCGTCGAAGAGACCGAGACCGTGTTACTCGTCGTTCGCGCGACGAACATCGACGACGATCTCGAAGACCTGCTACCGCTGGTGCAGGGAAAGGTCGGCGCCATCGCAGTGACGTTCTGGGACAAAGTGGAGAACCCGACCGAAGCACGCACTGAACTGAACGCGCTCGCCGACGATCTCGGAGTTCCGCTCGCACCAGTGGACGCGCGAAACGTCTCCCGCGTCGCAACTGACGGCGGCGGCACTGCAATCGACAGAACCGACCACAAGCAGCTCGTCAACGCGCTCCGTGACGCCGACGAGTTCCCGGGGCGGGTTCACCGACAGACAGGGATTCATCTCGACCCGCCGGAGACGATTATCGAACATCCCCTTCTCGGCCCGTTCGTCAGTATCGTCTTGCTCCTGTTGCCAGCCGCGGTCGCAGTTCACTTCGCAAACGCTGTGGCTGCCTAACTCTCTCCCCGAGTGAGTTCCCTCTTGGAACCCGCAGTCCAGTGGGCCAACGATCTTCCAGGACCCCTCGCTGCAGTGTTGGGTGGGGACTACGGCCTGCTCTCGATGGGGCCGTTCCTGTTCGTCTGGGCTGGGCCGACGATTCTCATCTTTGCGGTCTTCATGGCCGTCTACAAGAAGAGCGGACTCGTTACGCGAATCACGGCGTCACTCCACCCACATCTTCGGCGCGTGGGTCTCACCGGTCGGGATCTCGTTCGAGTGGTCATGGGATTCGGTTGTAACGTCCCGGCGGTCACCAGCACTCGAGGCTGTTCGGACTGTACGCGCCGAACGACCGTCTCGGCGATCGGGTTCGGCTCGGCCTGTTCGTACCAGTTCCCAGCGACGCTCGCTGTGTTCGCAGCCGTCGAGATGCCATGGCTCGTTCTCCCGTACGTCGGGGTCCTCACGGTCACGACACTCATCTACGCGCGCCTGATCGCACCCGAGCGTGCGCGAACAGCGTCACTCGCCACGAAAAACCGTGCGTTCCTCCAGTGGCCGACCTGGCAGTCCGTGTGGCGGGAGACCAGAACCGTGATTCGGAGTTTCTTCCTGAAGGCGCTCCCGGTCTTCGCCGGGATCGTCCTCGTCGCATCACTGTTGGACTACTTTGGAGTCTTGGATGTGATGGGTGAAGCTCTCGGACCAGTGATGGGACTGTTCAACCTCCCCGGTGAGACAGCACTTGTCGTCGTGATGGGGTCGATCCGCAAGGACGGTCTGCTCCTGTTACAGTCGGATGGCCTCAGTACGACGCTGTCCGCAATGACCCCCATACAGGTACTGACCGCCGTCTACCTGGCCGGGGTGCTGCTTCCGTGCTTGGTGACGGCGATTACGGTCGCGAAGGAACTCTCCCCGAGGTACGCCGGTCGGATGCTGCTCCGGCAGGCAGCAGCTGCCATCGGTTTCTCGCTCCTCATCGGATGGGGTGGTGCGGTCCTCTTCTAATCGATGACCACCGACACCATGACGCTCGCGTTCGAGCTTGCGGCGCTTCGGCAGATTCGTGAGCCACAGGCGGTTATCGTCGATGCACGCAGATGGGCGCAGAACGTCGGTCTCGTCTCGACCGACTCCTGCGCCGCTCACGTCTTCAGTGCCGAGCATCTCATTCGTCGAGACTTCCAGATAGCGCCGACCGCCTCGAACTTCCAGCACCTCTCTAGCCGGATCACGACCGAGAGACACGTTCTGGTTGGAGAGTCTCCTGACCGTCCAGATTACCTTCCTCAGCATCACTGGGAGTATTTCGCTCTCGCGGACGCTGCGAGTGCTGCCGACTGGGAGCTCGATAACAACGAGGCCAAGCCACGGAAACAATTGACCTCCTGGTTGGCTCGTGTATTCAGGAGTTAAGGGTGAGAGACATCGGTGGGAGCGGGCTTCAAAAGAGGATATTACCGAGTTTCAGAGAGCCTACGTCCGGAACTATCCGTTGAACCCAGTGATGTCCCAGGCATCATCTGAACTGCCGGAGGAATCGAATTCGGGGGCACTGATCAGGACGAAGGCACTTTCCTCCTCACCGTTCCTGATCTGCCTCGTTGCCTCAGGTGCAATCCAGACAGCATCTCCCTCTTCAACAGGCACCGATTCTTGATCAATTCGGACTTCTGCAGCCCCACTGACCAGTACGTATACTTCCTCGTGTTCATCTTGGGCGTGGTCGTGGGGTTCGCTGTTCCATCCTGGTGGACACCGAGAGAACGTCACGCCGACCTGTCGACAGCCGAGCGGTTCACTCAGGAAATGCTTGGCATCTGAAACTTGTTCGACGTCCTCGTAGTTCACCTTCCGATAGCTCATATACGCAGTCCCGAGTTCAAAGTATTAATACTCTACGTTGGATTAGCTACTATTGATAATAATACTGTCATCAGTAATATTCTCCTTTCCAGTAGGGCGAGATAGTCGTGTATATGGGCAGTATCAACACCCGTGGGTAGCGCCACAGAACAGACGTTTCCGCGACCACTTCTACCGCGCCAATCCGATCGGGAATTAATGGCGGACTTGCTGGATCCGCTCTCGGACCGTGCCTGCCGGATGACCAACGCCTACAACACAGGAATCGAAATCACTGGACAGGTGCGAGAAGGTGACTCCCTGCTATCGAGCGTTGCAGATAGTTCAATCCAGACTGAACACCTCAACGATAGCTATTCAGAGTGGCATCCTGCTCCACACTCCTTTCTCGGGATGGTTCGGCTCCTCATCTACCGAGAGGCAACTGGTGAGAGCTATCGAGCGCTGGCTCGGTATCAAGAACTCGCCGAGCCACTCGATTTGGAACACATCCCCGATCATCCGTGTTGTCACGAACGTGGCGGAAACGCTTCGACGACGGCGTTCGGGAGTTCGTCCAGATTGCTTCACACTTCGTCATCAAACAATCTCACGACCGCGAGTTTTCAGCTCCCGCTGTCCGGCCGAAAGCAGAGATCATCGACGAAGTGGACCCCTCCACTGATGCTGAGACGGCTGGCTGTGAATTCTCCGACAAGCAAATCTACCGGACGACTCGACTCGCTCGTGATCCCGGCTTCGATGAGTTTGATTCCGGTCGCGCCGCGAACACGACCTACGAAGACACGCAGTTCTTCGAGTTACAGACGTTCATGGGAATGGTCAACTGTGGGACGCCGCAAGGAGCGGCTCGGTTTCAGTATCGACACGGCTCGGACAGCAGTCCACACGGCGATACGCATCTTAGAACGATCAAACAGTTTGCGCCAGGGGAGCTGATCGATGGATTCGATGCAGTGGCCGATCGGCTGCTCTCGGTCATCGAATCCGAAGCATCGTTCCGTCGGCCGGTGACAGCCGCTATCGACATCACGACCGTCCCGTACTATGGCGATGTCGAGGGAATGGCGATGGTCAGCGGACTCAATCATGAAGAGCGAGCGTTCAAATTCGCTACACTGTCGATCGTTGGGCTGAATGTCCCACTCATCCTGGCCGTTGAACCAGTTCGAGAGAGTTCAGCCCGGGACGACAACCCGCCCAATCAGATCCATCGCGTCGTCCGTCGGTTGGTTCGGCGAGCTAAGAGCACGTTCCAATCGAGACAGTACTCTGCGACCACGAGTTCGACTCGATGCGCGTCTTTCAGACGTTGTCCAATCTCGGTGTGAACTACCGCATCCCGAAGCGAATCACCAGTACGGAGAAGGAGGTGATCGAGACGATGGAGAGTGATACGGAAGACGTGGCCGTCGAATCGGCCTCTGTACACGTTGAGCCGGGAGAACACTCGATGCAGTTTCTGTACGTCCCGTCGACGAAAGGCGATGGAACAGCTGTGTTTGCGACGAATCTCAGAGTCGGGCCGGAGGAAGCCGAGTCGTTCTGTCGGCGGTACAGCCGCCGCTGGCAGATCGAAAACGAGTACAAGTCCATCAAGCACGACTTCCTCGCAAAGACGTCCTCGAAGGACTACCGTGTACGGCTGTTCTACTTCGTGTTCGCGTGTTGCTCTACAACGTCTGGCGACTCACTGACTTCTTGCTGAAAGCTGGCGTCGACGGTGAGATGGAGTACGCGCCCGTGTTGACCGCGGGTGAGTGTGTCGAGATCGTCGTCTCGGCGTTCATTCCGCCCGATTAACCGACTGTGCCCTCGCTGAGTCCTCCTCTCTGGAGTGGCGACGCTGCTCGCTAGCGCCAGAATCAGCGAAAATTCTCACGCTCACCCAATAGTTACGTCCGAGAGCGTTCGCAATCGACGTTTGATTGGTGAACCGCACCACGAGTCAACGAACATTCGACCCAAAACCAGCCTATCCTCCGAAACTGTGCAACTATAGCTACGAATAATGATATAGCAGCATTTAGTTTATTACGGAATTACGCATACTGTCGGCTGCAACCGTCGAGTAGACAGACCCACGTAGTCTGTGTAATCACAAAACCTATAAGATATCTGTGTGAACCACGCGTTCACTGGAATATGGACGGCTTCGAATCACCCGAACACGCAGCCTGGCGGCTTCTCCCGTCGATCAGCGGTCCTCGAACGAGGGGGTGCCGATGAGCCCACCCTCCGATTCGCCGCGCGAAGACGGACGACGACCGGGAGCAGACGTCGCGTGGACGATGCTCGAGTTGGACGAACTCGCGGCCGCGTACTGGGACGTGGTCGCGCCGGCGATGCACGCCGATGGTCTCGACCCCGAGACCGAGCGGCCATCACACGAGTGGCTCTCCGCACACGGGTTTCGTGGCCTCGTCTACGCCCTCCGTGAGTACCACGGCCGGACGTTCGGCGAGTTCTGGGCGGACGACCTCGGCCTCGAAGAGACAGACACCGGCTACGCGTGGGGTCTCGATCACGAGCAGACGATTTCCCTCCTCGAAGGGTATCTGGATAGCCGACGCGAGCGTGGAAACCTCAGCGAGTCTTCCGGAGACACCCTCCGCTACCGCCTCGCGAAGTACGTCCGTGCGTACCGTGCCGCCAACGACACCGACGACCTGCTGACCCCGGTCGCCCGTGAGAGCGACGTCCCTGCGTACGAGGCCACAGACGCCGCCTGGAGCGCGTTCGATACCCTCGACGCGGAGTTAGCGCCGCGGACGATGCGCCGGATTCACGAGGCCGTCGACGCCTGGTACGCCCATCTGGTCCGCCGCCAGCGAGCCTCGGTCAATCCCGTCGCCGGACTCGACGACGAGTACCGGTGGAGTCGCCGGGCGAACACGTCGGAGTCGAGTCCGGCGAACCCCGCGCTCGACTCGAGCCACGTCAACGCGCTCTATAAGGCCGCCGAGACGCCTGCCGAGCGGTTGCTGGTCGTCGCGCTCTGTGCCTGGGGGCTGCGTTCCGGTGAAGTGGCCGCCCTCCATCGGTCTCAGCTCGTCCTCGACCCGCCGGCGGAGGCGGTCCCGTACGTCTCCTTCGAGACGCGGAAGAACGGGCCCGGCGAGGTCTCCATCCTGTACGGCCGAGAGGCTGCCGCGGAGCGACTCGGCGAACTCGGTGAGCGCGAGGAGTGGAACGGCTACCTGTTCCCTTCTGAGCGCTCGACCACTGGACACCGCACCCGACAGACCCTCCTGAACCGGTTCGACGACCTGGCCGACCGAGCCGCGCTTCCGGACGAAATCGCCGGGCAGAAGCCTGTCCCACAGATGGGGCGGCGGTTCTGGTACGACTCGTATTCGGCGACACAGGAGGCCATCCTGGCCGACATCGGCGAGATCGCCGCCGAACAGGGAAGCGCGAGCGCGTCGGTCGTCCTCCAGGAGTATCTCACCACGGAACGACGCCGCGCCCTCCGCCGCGAACACATGCGCGAGCGACTCGCGGCTGCCTTCGAAGGGCTTGACCGTTCCCACTAGTCCACCGCCGGTACTCCTCTCGACCCACCGTCTCTGGGTCAGTTCATCGCTCGTGTTCTAAATCGTCGTGAACCTGTACCAGTCACTGTCACCGAGTCTGGTGGAGTGGTGTGATGGTCATCACTGTTGTACAGCCGGTACGTGTTCCCAGCAGAGCTATTCGAGAAGTATGTTCAGAGATATTATTCACTATTCTTGTTCACTAGTTGTGTTCATGAATATTGTTCACTACTAGTGTTCATTGAGTATGTGGTGTGTGGCAATCAATTATGAAAACTCGTTGTGTGTTACAAGTAATGTTTGAACTCTAACACAGTAGATGCTGTCATGTCCTTTGTTCACTCATGAGTTGTCTGACGAAGGTTCATAACCCCGGTCGTCGATGGACCACACATGCTCGCGTACTCGACGTACAGTGAGGCCGGCGGGGTCGGCAAGACCACGACGGCGGCGAACCTCGCTGTCGCACACGCACGCGCCGGCTTGAAGCCACTCGTGGTCCCGCTGGACCCCCAGGACGGTGACCTCTCGCGGTTGTTCGGTGTCGACGACCAGCGAACCGAACCGGTCGACAACCTCGTTCGGCACCTCATCCGACGCCCGAAAGGCGATTTCGACGAGTTGATCCGCACCGTCGAGGGTGTCGACATCGTCCCCGAACACAACATGCTCTCGGACCTCGCCGAGTACCTCCAGCGCGAGAAAGACCAGGCAGAGGCGATGGGCGAGGCGTTCGGGATGCACGCACAGTTGCTTCGCGTCCTCCAGGAGGCGAACGTCCCCGAGCAGTACGACGTCCTCATCTGCGACCCACCGGCCACCGAGGGACCACACCTGTACAACGCGATTCACGCGACGCGGTCGCTCGTCATCCCGCTCGAACCGAGCGCGAAAGGCCGCGCGGCCGTCGAGGGGCTCGAATCGCTCGTTGCGGGCCTCCAGGCGCAGTTAGACGTCGACGTCGGCGTCCTGGCCGCGGTCCCCGTCGGCTTCAAAGACACGCGTGACCAGCGGGCGATCATCGACGAGATCGAGTACGCGATTCCGGAGATTATCGGCGAGCGTGCGTCGCTGATGGAAGGCTGCTGGATGCAGCAGTGCTCGGCGTTCACGTACGTCCGCGACCACCGGAGCCGGCGTCGCGATTACGAACTCCAGACCCTCGCGCAGTTCGACCGCATCGCGCGGCAACTCGAAGGGGCGGTCGGTATCGACGCGCCGAACCCACCGGAACCCGGAGACGTCGACCACGAGGTGATCTCCGCATGACGGGCATGAAAGAGGGAGCCGGCGAAGACCCCTTCGCGGAGGACGACTCCCCGCTGACGGGTGGGTCGGCGGACACGGGAGCGGCGTCTGCCGATTCTCACGAGCTCGAGCAAGAGTCCACCCCCGCGACCGACGACGCGTCGGCGGGCGACGAGACCGAACCGGCGGCCGCACAGTCTCGAGAGACGCGGTTCCGCATCCCGTACAAGTTCCGCCGTGACGGGGTCCAAGACGGCCGTGACCGTGTCCCGCTCTTCCTCCACAGCGAGACCAAGACCGCCGAGCGTGACGCGCTCCACGACCTGGAGAACCGCTTCGACGACAGCGTCTCCCTCACGGACCTCCGTGAGGCGCTCGTGATGGTCGGACTCGACCATCTCGACGAGGTGGAGACACAGCTGGAAGCGTGGGGGTACGGTATGACCTTCGAGGAGTGACCCAGACGCGGTCTGCCGTCGGCTACCGTCTGTCGCCGTTCGCAGGACCCTTGTACTTCGATTTCACCGTCTCGCCCTCGCGCCACTGCCAGTAGTAGTAGCGGTTGTCGTTGATGTTCTTGACCGTGAGTGTCGCCTTCGCGGGGACGTCGTCCGGGCGGTCGTCGGTCCCCCGGTCGGGGTCGCCGTTCTCGGTAGTGTCGTCCGCGGCGTCCCGGTATGCAGCGAGTTCCTCGGCGTACGTCGCGACGGCGCTGAGAAGCGCTGGCGAACAGGCCGCGAGCGCGTCGGCGACGTCGTCAGAGAGTCCCGGCGGGGGCGAGGGTGGGGAGTCGGGCATCTGTCGGGCCTGTTAACCAACAATCGGGCCGTTCAGATAACTGTGTTGGTTAATTATTTACCAGTGTCTCTCACGTCCTCCGAGAGCGTGACCAGCCTCCAGAACGGACAAACTGATTAGCACGTGGACAGGTCGTGGACGTATGCCGCCCTCCAGACGCGCTATCCGTCGACTGCCGCGAGGGTCAGTCCTCCTCGCTCTCACCGACTGCGTACGTGTGGACCCGTTCAGGAGTGAGGGGCCAGCAGCCGTCTCGTCCCCGACGACGCCGGCGATGGCGTCCACACTGACGCGGTGCGAGAGACGCTCTCGGACGGGGCTGCGACGCGGACCGCCCCCGAGAGCCGAGCCCGACCCTGTATGAGGCGCCGAGCGTTACTCGCCGCACTGGCCGGTGGCATCTCCGGACTCAGCGGCTGTGGTACCGATTCGACACGCGTCCGGGAGCCGACGCGACAGACCCCGCCGCCGAACGTCTCCACCGTCACCGAGCAACGACCGATTCCGACCCCGTCCGGCGTCCAGCACAGCGCCGCCGCACGGTCGTTCGTCGAGCGACACGAACGACGATACGTCTTCAACGAACTCGTCGGCGGGTCCGGACAGACCCAGCCCGCAGTCGACGTGACCGTCGACCCGGTTCAGGTCGCCGTCGTCGCTCGGACCGACCGCGGGTACTACCTGCTGTCGTCGTGTCGTGGGTCCGTGGAGTACGCCGCCACCGACGGTTCCTCGGGCGGGATGACGGTGTACGCGTCTAGCGTCGCTCACTTCGTCGGCTCCGGTACCCACCGACGCATCCCGTTTAACGCCTACCGGTGCCGGGAGCCGGTCGTTTCGTTCCCCGACGGCTCGCCCGAGACGCCAGCCGCGCGGTTCCAGCTCTACGACTTCGAGACGCCCCCGGACGCGGACCTGGAGACGCCCGACGGCCACCGAGTCGACGTGACTGTCGAAGGCCCTGACGGCGAACCCGTGCTGGCCCGTGAGTACCAGACCTCGATACCGCTCACCGTCCAGCCGTCGGTCACTCGGACGCCCGGAGCGTACACGCTCACGGCGTCGCTGAACGGCGCTGCGCCCATCAGTCACGACTGGTCACTGTCGACGCCTGTCGACGCGTCGTGGTGGGCGCTCGCCGTGGTGATCACCAACGGCGGCGAACTGCTGCTCCGAACGCTGTACCCGAACGACGCGGTCGGTCTCCCCTCGAGCACGCTCTGTCGACACGCCGTGGGCGAAGGACACGACCACTGACGCCCCTGCGTTCCGGGCCGAGCGTGCGTATGCCGTCCTTCGGCGAGCCCCTTCGCTCCGGGGAACAGCGCTTAGTGGACCCCTGTCGAACGTGTCACCGATGACCTGTCGAATCCCCTGTGCACGCCGCCAGCCGGCCCGCGTCCCCACGTCGACCGAGTGCTCCCGATGACCGCCGCGTCCGACCGTGACGCAGACGACGAGGACGAAGACGAGACGACTCCAGCGGCGGCCTTCTCCCGCCTGGCGAACGACACTCGGGTCGAAATCCTCAGAGCGCTGGGCGACAGCGGCGAACGGGACCCTCGGCAGATGCCGTACAAGCCGTTCGATACAGACGAGCCGGAGGGACTCTCGTACGCCGAACTCCGCGCTCGAGCCGACGTCGCAGACAGCGGCCGGTTCAACTACCACCTGGGACAACTCGTCGACCACTTCATCGAGAAGTCGGGCGACACCTACCGGCTCTCGTGGCTCGGGGTCCTCGCGTTCCGGTTCGTCATCGCGGGTGTCCTCCACGACCAGGTCACGGTCGACCCGTTCGAGACCGACTCGCTCTGCGGGGCCTGTGAGACCCCACTGGAGGCGTGCTATCCGAGCGAACAGCTGTTCTTCCTCCAGTGTCCCGACTGCGGAAGCCGCCCCGTCGGCATCGACCTCCCGGCCCACGCGGTCCGGAACCGGTCCCACGAGGAACTGCTCCGCGTCGTCGACCGACGGGAGCGAGGCCAGATTTCGCTCCTGAGCGACGGTATCTGTTACTGGTGTGCTGGCCGGGTCGAGGCGGCCGTCCATCCGTCTCCCGCTTCCCGAGCGGGCGTCCAACGAACCCAGCCGACCGTCACGCTGTTGTGCCAAGACTGCGGCGGGGTCCGGTTCCCGACCGTCGGGACGGTGGTCGCCACGGACCCACGAATCGTCGCCTTCCTCGTGAACCACGCCGACGACTGCGACAGGTTCGTCTGGGAGTGGCCGTTCACCACTGCACCCGACGCCGTGACCGTCGCGTCGACGGACCCGCTCAGGGTCCGGGTCGACGTCGAAGGCGACGACGGCGCGCAGTTGCGAGTGGTGGTCGACGACAGCGGGACCATCACCACGGTCGACTCTCGGTGACCGCGGACGACGCCGCTCTCCGGAGTTCTTCAGCGGGCCACCCGTCGCGCGAGCGTCGTGGCGTGGTAAACTGTATGCTGCGATACGCTCGTGGTTCCTGCACGAACTGGTCTCCGTGGTCAGCCAGCACGTGCCCTTCGGATAGCAACCGTGACCGACACCCGTTCTCCTCGCGTGCAGAACGCAGATACGTCTGATCGTACCGTCATCAACGTCCTCAAACAGCTCTGCGAACGGTTTTCGTCTGCGGAGTTCGTATCACTAAAATGGTGAACGCTGAACAGGAGGTGCCGGTAGCGACGGTCGCAATCACCTGTCTCGGATGGGAGCCGATCAGGCGATCAGACCCCAGAGTGTCGATAGCACCTTCCAGACGGCCAATCCGACTCCACCGAACCCCGTCACGATTGCCGCTAATACCAAGAGTATCACTGGAACGGTCATCTCGATTGACCGCGGCACAGCTCCGAACCACGTCGCGATGGCCCACGACAC
The DNA here is from genome assembly GCF_007004735.1 of Salinigranum halophilum. Classification (NCBI taxonomy): domain Archaea; kingdom Methanobacteriati; phylum Methanobacteriota; class Halobacteria; order Halobacteriales; family Haloferacaceae; genus Salinigranum; species Salinigranum halophilum. The sequence goes on along the minus strand of NZ_SSNL01000006.1, from coordinate 597,782 downwards.
TCCCGATGAGAGCACGAAGCTAAGGATGACGCTCCAGCTGCCGATGAACGCGTGTGGACCACGGAGCAATACGGCACCCGCGACGAACCTTCGGGAGTCCGAAACCAGTTTCGGGACAAATCCAGTGTGTAGACCGAGATGCACCCGCGAATCGTTCTCCCGCCTACTGAGTTCGACGTCGATGAACAGGTCCTGCAGCACCTCTACATCCAGTGGTTCGATCTCGTACGTGTCGGCATCGGTCTGCTCGTACCGCTCCGCCGTGACGGGCCCGCCTCTCTCGTCTCTGACGACGACGGTGTCTGCCTCACTGTTCCAGGTTGGGGTCTCACGGCTCGCGAAGCAGTGGCGCCGTGCCGTCGTCTTCTCGACGGCCGCTCCGGATTCAGGACCCGTGTGAACGGTCACTCGTTCCCCAGGGGCGAGGTCGAGACCTTCGGGGAACTCGAAGAACTTGGTATCCTCGAATCTTCCATCGTCTCCCCCTGCGGCGTCGTAGATTGCCCAGCCGCACAAATCAAGGACGCCATCGCCCGCATTTTCGAACGTCAGATACTCGCACATTCGCTTCGTGTCACTTCCGGAGACGTCGGGATGGACCTCGACGAGTGTGAGGTCACCGCCAATTTCGCTGACACGAACTGTATCCCGGTCCGTGTCCGTCGCTCCGTGCGTATCCGTGACGGTGAGTTCAATTTCGTACTCCCCACCCTCTGTGAACACGTGGACGAAGCGGGGCCCGTTCCAGTGGTCGTCTCCCATCGTCCAACGGTAATCGATGATTCGGTCGTCAGTATCTGGATCGACTGACAAGGACCCATCGAAGAGGACCGGTCTGCCCGGCGCGGGTAACTCCGGGAGAGACATGATCGTCGCGTTCGGGGGCGTGTTGCGTTCGTTACCGTTGTCGGATAGACGCGATCGCGTCTCGCGAACGACCAACGCGCCGATGAGACCGCCTGTTGCTCCGACGACTAGGTCCACCCCCTTGCTGGGAACCAGAGGTTCGGACACGTAGACGGCGTTCCGGGACTGCGTGACTGCCCCGTCGTCGTCGACGGCGTAAACGACGACCCCATGTGTGCCCCCGTCCTCGAACGTATGTGTCGTATGGGGGGTGGTAGTCGACTCGTCGATGACGCCATCGCCGTCGAAATCCCAGCGGAACCCGACGACCTCACCGTCGGGATCAAACGACTCGGATGCGTCGAGTCTGACCGACTCGTCGACCATCGGTTCTGCGTAAGCCGGATAGTCGAACACGACGGTCGACGGTGAGTACGTAAACCCGACCTGGGGCGGATTGTTGGGTCGGACGGTCGTCTGTGCGCGACCGACTGCGCCGTCGTTGTCGACGACGAGGAGGGAGATGGTGCTCCGGTCGGTGCCGCTGAACACGTGTCTGATGCGTGGTGACGACGTGTTCCGGTCGGGAGCGTCATCGCCGGTGACGTCCCACGCGTATCGGACAATCCTCCCGTCGGGATCGGACGAGGCCGAGGCGTCGAGTCTCACCGACTCGTTGACTGTCGGGTCACCGGAGAGGCTAATCGCAGCGGCTGGCGGTTCGTTGACCTCGAGAGACAGCTCTGCCCGATCGGCAGCGTCGCGATCGTCGACGACCAGTACACCGACCGTGTGTCTGCCGCCCTCGGTGAAGGTGTGCGTCATTCGCGCCGTGGACGTCGGAGCGTCGGAGACCTCGTCGCCGTCGACGAACCAACGGAACGCGACGAGTTCCCCGTCGGGGTCGTCGGAGCCTGCGGCGTCGAACCTGACTGACTCGCCGACGGTTGGGTTATCGGAGAAGACATCGATCTCGGCTCGTGGTGGCTGGTTCACCGTGATCGTCGGACAGGTTCGGGTCTGGGTCCGCGATTCGATCTCTGCTCGGACCACCGGTTCGACCTCACCGGGGTCGGCGTAGCTGACAGTCTCCCGGAAGTCTTCCTCGTTCGTCCGTTCGAACGTCCCGTCACCGTCGACGTCGATCGCGACCAGATCGGCGTTGGATCTGGACGCGTTGATTAGTACCTTCTCGCCCGATGCTACCGTGCGGTCTGAGACGGTGCACCGAGCAACGGGGTCGTCCGCGACGGTCACCGCTTGCGTGACTTGGGCGGTCGCCCCGTCATCATCGACGATCTCGAGTGCAACCGAGTACGTACCCGGTTCATCATACACGTGGGTCGTCGTCCGGCCCTGTCCGGGGCTCCCCGCCTGACCGCCGTCGCCGAAGTCCCATCGGTAGGTGACGACTTCGCCGTCGGGGTCGAACGATTCGGACGCATCGAACGAGACTGGGTCGTCGACTGTCGGCGTCTCCGGCGTGACTGTGAACGTCGCGCTCGGTGGGTCGTTGGTGCGGAAGCGCAGGTCGTCGGCGACGAAGAAGTTATGTGCTCTCTCGGGGCTTGTGGTGGCTGCGAGTGTCAGAGTGACTTCGGCGATAGCTGCCGAATCGGTCGAGACGCCGATACGGTGCCACCCCGTGTTTGGGTCGAACTGGACAGACCTGTCCGCAACAACCTCGTTCGCTGTGTTCCGGGCGACGAGTGTAGCCGTCTGAGACCCCTCGAGTCCCCTGACCTCCCGGACAGATATCTCGACCGTCTGCTGTGGTACGGTGAATGAGGCAACGAGTGGCTCGCGTGTGAACTCGAAGTCGACCGGTGTCACAACGACGTTTTGCCCGTCCCGAGCGGAGCGACAATCGACGTCTTCCGGTCCGCATCTGTTGATGAGAGCGGCCGTAGACGCGCCCGCCTGGACCTCGAAGACGACACCGTGGTCTTCGTACTGAGTCGTGAGTTGCGTTCCGTCGTCCAGTTCTTCGAAGCTGATGACGGTCGTGGTTGCACCGACAACGCCCGCGAGCAACCCGAACACGCTCGATGTGACGACGACGAGAACGAGTACGTCCGCGACGGTCAACTGGCGAATCCATCGCAACGGTCTCGACCGTCCTGTCATACTCCGCCGTGTGCCCCCGTTCATGTCTATCTCGGTCTACGCGGTGAGTCTGGGAACACTCGACCACGACGTCTGTCGAACGGGTGTCCCGACTCCCCATCGAACCCGTCGCTGTCCACCCGACCAGGAGGAGGCCGACGTCCGCGAACACTCGCGACTTCGCGCCTCCTCCGGTGTCGCTCACACCGCGGCGGTGTACTCTCCCCCGCTCGGTGATATTCGACGTTGCGGTCGGTCGCTCACGCGAGAGCGGTCCCCGCAATCCCCGGCCTGTCCCCCTGTGGTCGGAGTCCCCCCGTAGCTTCCCGGGACGCTCGGTAGCTCACCTCAGCTGCGTTCAACAGCCTGTCAGTTCTCTCGTGGATTTGAATTTACGACGTTTACAATTCAACTGGAAGCATGATAATCGTTTCTCAACGTATCCAGAACGTCTCCCCGTCCACCCCCGTGGTAAACCCCCGTCTCGCCGAATCCGGTCTTGTCGGACCGGAGACTCCTGCCGGAGTCGGTTCACTGTGCCAGTGCGGCTGTGTGAATCGCCTCGTGTCCCCCCGAGACACTCGCCTCGCTTATCTGTCGACCTCGGGACTGGGCGGCATTTCGCTCGACAGCCCCCGTGGGTACCCGCTTTCCGAACGATTGAGTGGTGGTGTCGTGGCGGATACGGCTCGTCGGCCTGTACGCGTGAGACGGTGCTCGTCCATCGGTAGCGCCGAGGGATTTTTGTTCGCCAAGCCGTGAACCGCTTCTGTGCAGGTTCGATAACCCGTGAAGTCTGTCCGCTCGGAACCACCCGAGCGCTCTCCGATGGTAACTCTCATGCAGGCGCCTTACTTATCAAAAAAATAAGTTTTACTCGCAAACACTTTACAGAGATAGGGAAGTAAATTAATGTGGTGAGATATGTGTGTGTAATATTGTCACACGCACTGGGACTGATTCGGCGTGCACAGATCGAGTCACACGTCATCGCTGAGCCACAGGAGGCCTCCGGCCGCCACCAGCACGTCCCCGATAGCTGGCTCCTGGGGTCACTGGTCGTCTGTGGACCGCCGACGAACGAGTGCGACGGCCGTGGCAGCACGCTCGCCGAACGCCCAGATCACGACGACCAGTACCAGCACGAAATACAGGATCAAGAACTGATCGGGAACAGCACCGAGCCCTCCGATGGAGAGTTGAAAGCTGGCCGCTGACCCATCCGCTGTCGAGTCGAGACCGATTCGGCTGGCGACGGCGGTTCCAAACAGAAACGCGCCAAGCACGAGCCAAGCGACTCCTGACCTGTTCGCTCGTCGCCAGCCGACGGCAACCGCAATCAACGCGACGACGAACACGCTGACGAACCAACCCTGCGGGACCGCGACGTCAGCTACTGGCACGACCATCGGTCCAACCATGTCGGTGACCAGCCCCGCGAACGGGGCCAGCAACACCACGACGAGCGGTGCGAGCACGACGTACGACAGGAACACGTCGAGTGGCGGCCACTCGGACTGAATCATCCGTCGACGTCGCGCTCGGTCAGCCTCGTGGGGGTGGCCCGCGAGCGACTCGCGGACCGTGTCAGCCTGTGGCGTCTCACGCCTGCCGCCGTTGGCCGCCGTTGGTGGCTGGTCTGGAGAGGTGCTGTCGGCATCCGATGGTGCGGGGGTGGCCGCTGGAGGCGAAGTGGCTACCTGCTCGGGCACGAACGCTGCCTTCGCAAGGTTCGAGACTGCCACGAGCGTCTGAGCACCGAACACCCACACAGTCGGGATGAGCACGACGAGGACGACGCCGTTGACGAAGACGGACCGCCGGAGGCCGGAGAACCCAAGGGCGACGTCACCGAGCGCGCTGGCACTGACGAACGCGACGAAAGAGCCGATGACTACCGCTGCGAGCACATCGTTAGCGTACCGTTCGAGTGTGTGTTCCGTCATCCCTCCCCCTGACGCGCATGTGACGCACGCGACGTACAGTCGCCAGTGTCGCGTGATATTCCGTCTACAGTCTCGACCGTTGTTTGCTAGTTATCCTCGTAGATATTGCCACGACAGGAACAAAGCTTTTGCGTAGTGGACAACGAACTGAAAGGAGAGGTGACGACGATGACGGCCCAGTCGCCCCACGCTCGCATCGCCGACGTGGGGGAGACGCTCGTCGACCTGCTGCACGAGGAGATCAAACAGCGGATCGAGTTCAAAAAGAACGAGGTCGCGCTCGTCTCGCCAGCCGACGCCGCCAGCAGCGTCCGGCTCACCCTCTGGCTGTACCACGTTACCGAGAACAGCCAGTTGCGTGACGTCGACCGACCGAACCTGACCGCAGCGGTTGAGGAGCGGTCACCGCTCGTCCTCGACCTGCATTATCTGCTGACAGTCCACCCGACCGGCAGCGGTCAGGGGAGCCAGGGCGGCGTCTCGACGGCGACGACGAGCGAACAGCACGAGCTACTCGGGCTGGCGATGCAGGTGCTCTACGACAATGCGATCCTCCACGGCGAGGCGCTCCCGGCGTCGCTCGCCGACAGCGAACTCCGGATCACCATCGAGCAGCAGTCGATGGACGAGCTCACGAACCTGTGGAGTACGTTCCGGGACCACGCGTTGCAACCGTCCGTGGCGTACCGCGTCACGCCGGTCGTCATCGACTCCACCGTCGAACGGCCGAAAAGGCGTGTCGAGGAACTGACCATCGAGGAGCACACCCCGTCATGAGTCGGGACCGGACGACGTGGGCCGTGACACGGCGCGTCGGCGAACTGACGACCAGCCTCTCGTTCGCGGTCGAACTCGTCGACGCGTACACCGGCGGTCGGCCGTCCGGCTCCCAGACGGTGGCACTCGCCGACCAGTCGGTGACGGCTGTCGAGAACCCGAGTGGCTATCACCTGTTTCTCGACCTCGGGGCCGACCCGGTCGACGTGGTCGTCGACGGCGGCGACCGCTACTTCGACGAGCGCGTGACGGTGTCTCACTCGGGGGCGGCGCCCGACGGCTCCTCGGCGGTCGAGGTCACCGACCGGTCGACCCCGGTCGAGATCGACCTCACCCCGACGCCTGCCTTCCAGTTCTCGCCGGGGACGACGACGATTCGGGGGACCGTCGTGGACGAGGCTGACAGCGCCGTGCCAGACGCAGCTGTCTCCCTCGACGGGTTCGCGCCGACGGCCCGGACGACGGCTGCTGGTGAGTTCGCGCTTCTCGTCCCCGTCACGGCGTCGGACGTCGTTCGCGACGGCGACGAGAAACGGGTCACGGACCCGACTGGGGGGCCCACCGACGGAGCGTCCGGCGACGACGCCGGGAACGGCTCGCCGGCTACCGGGTCGGGGAACGGGCCACCGGGCAACGGGCCTCCCGGGAACGGGCCACCGGGCAACGGGCCTCCCGGGAACGGCCCGCCGGACGACGGGGCACCACCCGCCGACGAGTCACGGCCGAACCCGCGACTCGTGGTGCGTCGCCCGGACGGGTCGACAGCCGACACGGAACTGTCCGTCGTGGCCGGACGGCGCACCGCCCTGTGGGTCCAGGTCGACGGGGAGCGTCTCGCGGTCGACCGCCTCGGCGTCTACTGACGAGTCCGGCTCAGGGGACGTGTCTACCGTCTGCGCGTCTGTTCTGTAGGCCTCGCTCGTCACAGGTCGGGAGGGACCGCGAGTGTGGACACCGCGCTAGGTGTAGGGTGTGAACACGGGACAAGGTTCATTAGACGATGCCTCGTTGGTACTTGGTGGCATGCAACTGTCTCGACAGAGCCCGGAGGGTGTGTAGATGCCCCAGTACAAAGCGCCAGGCGTGTACGTCGAGGAGGTCGAACGCGGCGCGAAACCGATCGAAGGCGTCGGGACGAGCACGGCTGGGTTCTTGGGAGAGACAGAGCGCGGACCGACAGCCCCGCGGCTCGTCACGAGCTACGCCGATTACCAGCGGCTGTTCGGAGGCGTCGTCGAGGGGAGATACCTCGCACAGGCCGTCCAGGGCTTCTTCCAGAACGGTGGGAGTCGCTGCTATGTCGGCCGGGTGACCTCGGAGACCGTCGAGACCGCGACCGGGAACCTCCCGGCACTGGGCGCGACCATCGGCCACCTCCGCGCGGAACGGGACACGCTCGATTTCGGTCTCGTCGCCGACGACCAGACCCCGACGAGAGAAGTCGACGTCGAACCGGTCGCGGAGGTGGGCGACGAGACGGTGACGATCACGAACCTCGCGATCACCGGTGACCGGAGAGCCGACTTCGAGGTCGCCACCGAGGTGCCGTCGGAGGGACTCCCGGTCGAAGCCGGCGACCCCCACCCAATCGCGGTCACGTTCACCCACCAGAGTGGCGCCTCCAGCGGCAACAACCCCACCCTCGAGGTGACGGTCGCTGGGGAAGCGACCGCCGACAGCGTGACCCTCGCCGGTGAGGCGCTCGGAGACCCGCTCGGGAGCGCGAACAACGACGGTACGTTCGGCTACTCGACCGGCACGCTCGATTTCGGGTCGGTGCCCGTCGGTGCGACCACGGCTCACACCGTCACGTTCCAGAACCTGGGTTCGACCGCCGTCACGCTGGGTGACCCCGGAACGAGCGTGAGCGACAGCAGTTCCCCTTTCGAGCTAGCCCGGCCCGATGCGTACGCGGACCAGACGGTCGAGTCGACCGAAGCGGTCGAGGTGCTCGTCACGGCGACGCCCGGGTCGGCGGGCGAATCGACGGACACGCTGACCCTCGAAGACGAGAGCGGCAACGCCACGACCGTTGATCTGGCGGTCACCGGCGTGGTCACGGACGAGGTACTCGCCGAGGAGGCGGGCACACAGAGCAACGACGGGGCCCTCACGACCGCAGCCGATACCCAGGCGTTCGGGACGTTCGTCGAGGGAAACACCCGGACGTTCAGGCTCCACAATCGCGGGGAAGCCGCTGTCACGGTGACCGACAGTACGTGGAGCGGCGACGGTGACGCGTTCCGCTTGCACGAGACCGACGAGATCGACGACGGCGGCCTGACGATTCCCGGCGGGTCGTCGGTCGAACTGACGGTCCAGGCTGCACAGGCCGCCGGCGAGACCACGGCGACACTGACGCTGAACTTCTCGTACCAGTCGGGTGGGACCCCCCAGACAGACAGCGTGTCGATCACCGTCGAGGCCGACGTCGTCGAGTCGCTCATCGAACTCGCGGCCGTCGGCCCCGGGGACTGGGGCGCGGGCGTCGCCGTCACCGTCTCAGACGCTTCGCTGTACGAGCAGTCTACCAACGACCTGTTCCAGGTCGCGGTCAGGTACTGGCGCGACCCGGCCGACCGTGCGGTCGCGCGGGCAGTGCTGGCGGACCCCGGCCGGGCGCTCGACGAGGCACCGGACCCCGACGTCGAAGAACTGTATGACAACCTCTCGCCGAAGGCAGCCTCCAGCGACCACTACGGGACGACCCTGAGTGGGAACTCGACGCTGGTCGACGTCGTCGACGAGAACAGCCGGGACGACGGACCGCGGCCGGCCAACGGGACCGTCTGGCTCGACGCCGACTTCCCGGACGAGGCTGTCGAAGCCGGCGACTACGATGGCGACGCCGTCGATCCCGACGACCGCACCGGGTTCGCCGCCTTCGAGCAGGTCGACGAGATCACGATGGTCTGTGTCCCCGACGAGCACGAGTACGACAGCGGGCTCTCGGGGAAAGTCGTCACCCACTGCACGGGGATGGGCGACCGCTTTGCCATCCTGAACTCGCCACCGTCGCCGGACCCGCCGGGTGCCTTACAGCCGACCGAGCGCTCGGACTTCGCGGCGTTTTACTACCCGTGGCTGACCATCGGCCACCCGGAGACGGGCCGCGACCAGGACGTCCCGCCGGGCGGTCACGTCGCCGGCATCTACGCCCGCTCCGACCAGCAACAGGGAGTTCACAAGGCACCGGCCAACGAGCAGGTCCGTGGCATCCGCGGGCTCCAGAAGACCGTCTCCACGGGCGACCAGGAGACACTCAACCCCCGCGGCGTCAACTGTATCCGTACGTTCCGCGGGCGGGGTACTCGCGTCTGGGGCGCTCGGACCACGTCCAGCGATCCGGCGTGGAAGTACGTCAACGTCCGCCGACTGTTCCTCTTCGTCGAGGAGTCCATCGACGAGGGGACCCAGTGGGTCGTCTTCGAGCCGAACGACGAACAGCTGTGGGCACGGGTCAGACAGACCATCCGCAACTTCCTCACGAGCGTCTGGCAGGACGGGGCGCTGATGGGGACGACGCCGGAGCAGGCGTTCTACGTCAAGTGCGACCGGTCGACGATGACCCAGAACGACATCGACAACGGCCGACTGATCTGTGAGATCGGGATCGCCCCGGTGAAGCCCGCGGAGTTCGTCATCTTCCGCATCTCACAGAAGACGGCCAGCGCGGAGTGACATTCGGAGGAAACACGTATGCCAGACAGACACGGCCCGTACCGGAACCAGCGGTTCTTACTCGAGATCGACGGCATCGCCATCGCCGGCTTCAGCACGGCCAACATCCCCGAGAACTCGACGGAGGTAATCGAGTACCGCGAGGGGAACGACCCGCCGACACCACAGAAACTCTGGAGTCTCAACAGCTTCGGGAACCTCACCCTCGAGAAGGGGACGACTGACGACTCCGTCGCGCTGTTCGAGTGGCGCAAACTCGTCGAGCAAGGCAAACTGAGCGAGGCGCGTCGGTCCATCGCCATCGTGGTCCTCGACGAGGAGGGCAACGCCGGTCCACGGTTCGAATGCAAGAACGCCTGGGTCCGGCAGTACGACGCCCCTGACCTCGACGCCAGCGGGAGTGAGGTCGCCATCGAATCGATCGAAATCGTCCACGAAGGGATGGAGCGCACGGCATGAGCGGGGTCCTGCAGACGGAGTTCGAGTTCACGCTTCCGCAGGGATACGCCGACGACGACGGGGAACTCCACCGCGACGGGGTGATGCGACTCGCCACCGCGGCCGACGAAATCAAGCCCGCGACGGACCCGCGGGTGGAGTCGAACCCCTCGTACATGACGGTCATCATCCTCTCCCGGGTCGTCACAGAGCTCGGGACGGTCGACGACGTCACCCCGCGCGTGATCGAGAACCTCTTCGTCTCGGACCTCGCGTACCTCCAGGACCTCTACGAGCGGGTGAACGAACGCGGATTGGACGCGGTCGACGCGGTCTGTCCCGAGTGTGGCGAGTCGTTCACCGTCGAGGTGAGCGGCGACAGCACTCCAGGCGGTGGGGAGGGAAACGGCCACGCGTCGGGCGCGACAGGGGCCTCACCGGAGATGGAGGTGGAACCACCGGAGGGAGCGTCGCCGCCGGAGGACCGATGACGCGAACCCCGCCCGACCAGCTGTTCGAGGAGGTGGCGTTCGTCGCCTACCACTTCAACTGGGCACACGAGGAGGTGCTGTCGCTCCCCCACTGGGAGCGGCGGCGCTGGTGTGAGGAGGTCAGCCGCATCAACGAACGAATGAACGAGGACGGGGGCCGCCGATGAGTGCCGGTGACGGGGCTCGACCATACCTGAACTTCCGATTCGTCGTCGAGGTCGACTCGCTGGTCGCGGGCGGGTTCACCGAGGTATCCGGGCTGGAACGCGAGGTCGAAACCGAAGCGTACGACGAGGGGGGCGTCAACGACCACACCCACACGCTCCGGTCCGGGGTGACGTCACCGAACCTCGTCCTCCGCCGTGGACTGACGGACGCGGACACGCTCTGGAACTGGCTCCAGCGGGTCGCCGACGGCGACGTCGAACGCAAGACCGTCCTCGTGTTCCTGCAGGACGCCACGGGAGAAGCAGCGCGCGGCTGGGCGTTCAGGGAGGCGTACCCGGTCAGGTGGGCCGGGCCAGCGTTCGCAGCCGAGAGCGGGGACGTCGCCATCGAGACGCTCGAACTGACGCACACGGGCGTCAGCACGGTCGACGGGGTATGATATGATATGACGACGGCATCCGACGCGGAGCGCGACCGGCGGGACCCGTACGCGGACTCCACGGCACATCTCCTCGACGAACTGACCCGCATCGACTGTCTCCTGCGTCGCTACCTCCGCCAGTGGCGGGCGACCGACCGGACCACCGACGGCGGCGGGTTGTACGTCTCCGACGCGGAGGTCGATCGGATCCTCGCCGCGAGTCGGGGTCGGACGTGCCCGACGACCGGGGAGGACGAGGAGACGGCCCGAGCGGCGGAGCTTCGCCGAACGATCGACGAACGGGTCGCGGCGACGCCCGAGGCCGACACCGACCTGCGGCTGCGGACGCTCGTGGAGCGGTTCGGACTGACGAGACGACACGTCGACGCTCTGCTGGTGGCCGTCGCGCCGGAGTTCGACCTCGACTACGAGAAGGTGTACGCCTACCTCCAGGACGACCTCACGAGGAAACGGCCGACGGTGGGGCTGGTGCTCCGGGTGCTAGGCTCGACCCGGTGGGAGCGCCTCGACGCCAGACACCTCCTGGCGGACGGCTCGCCGCTCGTCCGTGCCGGGTTAGTTCGGCTGCGACCGCCGGAGCGCGGCGCGCCGCTGTTGGCGCATCAGGTGACCGTCGACCACCGCGTCGTCTCGTTTCTGCTCGGGGGCGACGACCCGGACCCGGCCGTCGCCGACTCCATCGAGGTCGTGATGCCGGAGACGACCGCCGCAGCGCTCCCGCTCGACGAGGCGGTTCGGCAAGACGTGGCCAGCCTCGCGCCGTCGCCCGACTCGACGCCGGTCGTGCAGTACGTCTCCGGTCCCTACGGTGTCGGGAGGGACGCCGCCGTCGAAGCGCTGTGTGCCGAACTCGACCGACCGCTGGTCCGTGTCGACGGGGCGCGGCTCCGTGACTGTGGCGACGACGCCGTCGACCGGGTCGTCAGGGAGGCGCGGCTCCGCGGCGGACTCCTCCATCTGACGACCCTCGACCCGCCCGACGACGGGGACGCAACCGCTCTCGCACGCGACCTGTGTGAGCTCTCGGAGCACGTCTTCCTCAGCGGCGAGACGGAGTGGCGACCGCCGAAGGACGTCGAGACCCACGACGTCAGGTCGCTCTCTCTCCCCCGCCCGGGGTACACACGCCGGAAGGAGCTGTGGGACCGCCGGGCCGACGCCCTCCCGTCGGCGCTCGACACGGCAGACCTCGCCGCCACGTTCGCGCTGACCGCGGGACAGATCGACGACGCTCTCGCCGACGCGGCGCGGGACGGTCGCGTCACCACCGACGCTCTCTACCGGGGGTGTCGGGCCCAGTCGCGGGAGACGCTCGGCTCGCTCGCCCGGCGGACCCAGCCGACCGACACCTGGGACGACATCGTCCTGCCGGCCGACGAACGCCGGCAACTCCGCGAGGTGGCCGCACACGTCGCCCACCGCGGCACGGTGTACACGGACTGGGGGTTCGACGACCGGTTCAGCCTCGGCACTGGGCTGAACGTTCTCTTCAGCGGTCCCTCGGGGACGGGCAAGACGATGGCCGCCGGCATCATCGCCAACGGGGCAGGCCTCGACCTGTTCAAGATCGACCTCGCCAGCGTCGTGAGCAAGTATATCGGCGAGACCGAAGAGCACCTCAAACGTATCTTCGACGAGGCCGAACACAGCGACGCCATCCTCTTTTTCGACGAGGCGGACGCGCTGTTCGGCGAGCGCTCCGAGGTGTCGGATTCACACGACCGCTACGCCAACATCGAGGTGAGCTACCTGCTCCAGCGCATGGAGGAGCACGACGGCGTGGTCATCCTGACGACGAACTTCGCCGAGAACATCGACGACGCCTTCCGCCGGCGGATCACCCTCACCGTCGAGTTCCCCAGACCGGAGTTCGACTCCCGGTACGCCATCTGGCGGTCGGCCTTCCCGGCGGAGACGCCCGTCGGTGACCTCGACTACCGATTCCTCGCATCGTTCGACCTCACCGGTGGCAACATCGAGAACGTCGCGCTGACCGCGGCGTTCCTCGCGGCCGACGAGGAGTCGACGGTGGAGATGCGACACGTGGTCCGGGCGTTGCGTCGGGAACTCCAGAAGACGGGTCGGCTGGTGAATCCGGAGGCGTTCGGGGAGTATCGGGAGGTGATCGAGAGAGGATGACCCGACCCCGTCACCAGCGGACAGACGACCGAGCGGGTCAGACGAACGACGTCGAATCGAGCGGACCCGAGTCGACGCGAGATACGACGCACGACTTCGCGCGTGGGAACGACGTGGACGGCTCGGCCCGGCGAGCGACGGCCGTCACCGAACTCCACCGCCAGCGCGGGAACCAGGCTGCCCAGCAGTTGGCGGCCGGAGAAACGTCCGGAAGCCGCTTCGACCGGGACGTCTCCGACAGCGACGGGGCGACACGTGCCGACACGACTGCAAGGCACTCTGGAGAGCCGGCGATCGAACATGCGCCGCCGCTGGCCAGGCGACGACTGGAACGGAGCGTCGACTCGCTGCCGCCGATCAGTATCGACCGTGGGCCGAGCGCACAGCGGGCGCTGGACCGCGCAGACGGGATTGCCGCTGCACGGGGAACTCGGATAATCGCGCGACCGGGTGCCTTCGATGGTGAGCAGGGTGTCGAGCACCTCGCCCACGAGGTCGCACACGTGCTCCAGCAGACGTCGTCGGAAGCGAACTCGGCAGGTGTCGACGCTGCCGAGTCGGATGCGGCGTCGTTCGCGCGGGACGTGTCTGCTGGCCGCTCGGCGACGACGACCGTTTCGACGCCAACGCGGTGGGCGCTCCAGTCGGAGGGCCGACAGCAACAGGCGTCCGACGACTCCATCGTCGCGATGATCGTCCGCCCCGAGTCACAGCGAATCGAGTTCCGGACACAGTCCGGTGTGACGTTCCAGTACGAGTACACGGGATCGGTTGTGGACGCGTACGTCGGAGAGGGGACACCCGAAGGAACCCACCGGGGAGAAAGAGTCGGCAAGAACATCGTCATCGAAAACTTCGAAGCGGAGCAGTTCGGGCGTATCGTCCCGAACGAGCGGAATCCCGTCCTCGGCGACCTCGTGTTCGCCTCGACGTTCCAGGTCTGGGTCGCCGCAGAAACGTCAGAGCCCACACCCGCCGACACGGACCGAACGGAGCGACAGCAGTCGGGAACGGACGGGGACACAGAGGGAACTCGTCGTGACGCCCGGTCTGGAGGGGGCCACACGGGATGGGTTCAGAGTGAGTTCCTCGCTGACATCCAGATGATCGTACAGGAAATGCGGACCCTCTCGAACGTCCTGTGGTTCTTCGCGGGGGTTGTGATCGGCGCGAAGTCCGAGGTGTCGTTGGAGACACTCGCCAAACTCGACGAGAAGTATCTCAGGGCAGTCACCCAGTGGCAGTTCCAGCATTGGGACGCCTATCTGAGCGGCATCAAGAACGGCGTCGTGAACGAGCTGAAGGGGATCTACGAGATGGTCGTCAACATCGACGAACTTCTGACGACGGCCATCGAGATGTTCGAGTACGTGGCGACCGAGGCGACACCCCCGACGATGCGTCAAGCCGGCCGTCAGGTGGGGCAGGGCGTCGGAAAGCGAGTCGAGAAGCTCCTCAACAGTTCCGGTGCCGACTTCATGCGCCAACTCGGAGAGGTGCTGGCTCCGCTGATTCTCGAACTCCTCGTCTCCCTCGCGAGCAGCGGCGTCGGTGCCGGTCTCAAGGCGGCGAAAGTCTTCGGGAAGCTCGCCGAGAAGTTCCCGAAGGCGAACAGCGTACCCGACCTGTTCGATGACCCCGACCAAGCAGCGAAGCGACTTCGGAACCGACGGGACCGAGACGAGGACGAAAGCCCAGAGGACGGGGACAGCGAGGAACAGCCGACACCGCGCGATCTCACGCTCGGCGAGCGGCAGGCAAGAGAACGCGGCTGGCCGATCGCCGAGGAGGCGTTACCGAAAGGGCACCACTGGCACGGCAACCGGGGCGGCGACCCACGTCTCCATCGGAACCCCGGGTACGGGGGTGACCGGTACGAGTACGACCCCGACGAGGGGACATTCAAGAGGGCGAGTTCCTCGAGTTCGAGAACGGTCTCGCGCCCCCGGTTGCGGTACGGCAAGAAGGTTGCACGGCTCCCCGACTCGCAGTTCCGACATTTCGAGATGCCACTGAGCGGCGACGCGGCGACGGCACAGCGACGCCTCCTCAGACGCATCGAAACCGGCGAACAGAAAGCCAGAGACGCCGGCAAGGAGTATCAGGAACTGGTCGCCGAAAACCTCGGCGCACCGGACCTGCAGGAGGTGCGACGGGCGACAGACGGTGGAGCGGGTCGACGCATGGACGTCGGCACCGAACACGAGGTCACGCTCGAGGGGCGTGATGGCCCCTTCTCGACGGGGAAACTGGACCAGCTATGGCTCGACATGCGTGACCACGGGCGAGTGCAGTTGACGGTGCCACAGCTGTCGGACGAAGCGGCCGACCAACTACGTCGTCTCGCCGCACAGGCACAGGGGGAATTCGATCGGAAAATCATGGTGTTCGTCCGGGAGACAGCGACAGATGCGCCCGCCCCCTGGGAGTGACGCCGCTGTCCTCGCTCGGGTGTCACGGAGACGGACCGGCGTCGGCAGACCGACCGGGAAAACAGTTAACTGTCGGCGTAAAGATGTGTTAACACCCGACAGGCCGGGGCCGACCGTCGGTATTCAGGATGGAATCAGCCGTGACAGACGCACTCACCGACATCGACCTTCCGCGATTCAGCCGGCAGATCGGCGTCACTGGCCTCGGCCAGGTCGGGAGCGGTGACGCAGGGCCACGGCCAGTCGGCGTGTTGCGCCCGTTCAGAGGCGTTCTCGCTGGCGGTGTCAGCCAGCGGCGGGTCGGAGGGACGAGCCCGCAGCTCGCGTATCTCACTCTCGCGTCGCTCGTCGACCACGGGCTGCGTGATCGGCGAGCCGAAGCCGGCCAACACGACGGGTTCGGTCGGTCGGCGGCGACCGGCACGGTCGTGCGCCGGCCCGGGGACGAGAGCAAAGAAGTGGAGTCGGTCGAGCGGGACAGCGACGACACTGCCGAGGAGCCGACCGTCTGGGAACTGCTGCGAACGACAGGCCCGGAATCGGCGGACGAGGCGTCCGAGACGTCAGAGCGGGCGGGTCTCGACGGCGTCTCCCGGGACGTTTCGACGGCATCCACACTCAGCCGAACCGTCCGGCCGCTGAACGAACGCGACGCACCGGATGAGACGTCGGGGCCAGTCGATGCGCCCGGGTGGACGGGTGAAACGGGAGTCGGCGGCGTCGACTCCGGGCAGCCGAGCCGGACGGTCGTCGATCGGTCAGACCGCAGCCCTGATGGGGTCGAGACGACCGGGAGCGACACGGGCGACAGTGAGCCGACCGGCAGCGACGAACCGACAGTCCGGGACCGACTGCGGGACGCCGCCCCTGAGCCGTCAACGACGACAGCCGACCGTGTCGGGGGCACTGAGCCGGTCGGGACAGTCGTCGACCGGGCCGTGTTCCCCTACGGACGCGGCACCGCGGAGAGCGACGCGGGCGAGACGATTGGCCTGAGAACGCGCGATGCGTTCGATACAGGAACGCGTGAAACGGTCGACAACACGACTGAGTCGCCCGCAGGGCAGCCGCGGATGACCGTCGTCCACCAGCATGATCCCGCCGGCGAGGGCGAACAGCAGCCCCGTCGACGAACTGCGTCGACCGGCGAGGGATCGCCGGCGCGGGAGCAGTCCGCAGGGGCTTGGTCCGCGGAGTCGCCCCGGCGTCCAGGGCTCACGGTTCGACAGCCACAGGCGACCGGACAGCGGTCCGCGGCCGAACCGAGCGACCTGCACGATGGGAGGCCAGCAGGGAGAACCGAGCCGCGGTCGGGAGCCGAATCTATGTCTACACCACCGACCGTCATCGCCAACGACGGGAGCGTGAACGACCGCGTCCTTGACCGGCTGTACGCGGAACTCCGGCGGAAGGAGCGCATCGAGCGGGACCGGGAGGGCCGCTGAGATGGCCGGTCGCGCGACGGACCGGGACCTGCCGAAGGCGAAGGTCGTCGTCCTCGAGGGCGAGCACCAGGGCGACGAAATCCGCTTCCGGTTCAACCCGTCGGAGTACAGCGTCGACCGGGGGATGAACTACGGCGAGCAGACGGTCGCGGGCGTGACGACGCCGCTCACCCAGTTCGTCAGTGGCGAGTCTGAGACGCTGTCGATGGAGCTGTTCTTCGACACGACCGAAGACCCGGAGACGACCGACGTGCGGGAGAAGACGAACCGTCTCGACTGGCTGCTCGACATCGACGGACAGCTCCACGCGCCCCCGAAATGCCGGTTCGTCTGGGGTACCTTCGAGTTCAAGGCCGTCCTGACGAGCGCGAACAAGCGGTTCACTATGTTCCGTCGCGACGGCACGCCGATTCGCGCCCGAGCGGACGTGAGTTTCCGGCGGTACCGCACCCCCGAGGAGCAGGCACAGGAGACGCCGAAGCAGTCGGCCGACCGGCGCACCGTCTGGGAGGTGACGGCGAGCGATACGCTCCCGCTCATCGCCGACGCGGAGTACGGCGACCCGACGCGGTGGCGACCCATCGCGGACGCGAACGACATCGCGAACCCCCGTGAGCTACGTCCTGGAACAGAGCTCGTCGTCCCGAAACTGGAGCCAGACTCCCGATGAGCCTCACACACCTCGAAGACGACTACGACCACTTCTACAACCCCCGCTTCGAGTTGGAACTCGGCGGGCGGACGGTCCGCGAGGCCGATGGAACGATCACGGGGCTGTCGGTCGAGACGGCGCTCGACCGGACGAACCGCGTCTCGTTCGCGCTGAACGAGCCGTACGACCACGAGCAGGGCGGCTTCCCGGCGTTCGTCGACCGGCCGGTGACGAAGGGGACGTCCGTCGTCGTCAGGATGGGCTACGGCACCACACTCCGGCGGCTGTTCTCGGGGACGGTCGAATCCGTCCAGCCGAACTTCCCGGCGTCGGGCGGGCCGACCGTCGAGGTGAGCGGGCGGGACAGTTCGTACGCGATGACCAAGAGCAAGCGGTCACAGTCGTGGGACGACACGACGCTCAGCTCCATCGTGACCGACGTCGTCTCCGACTACGACTTCGAGGGCACGGCGGTCGACGTTCCGTCGTCGGCCGACATCCAGTTCGCGAAGCGCGTCCAGCAGGAGCAGACCGACTACGCGTTCCTCGACGAACGGATCGCCCGCCGGTTCGGACTCGAACTGTTCGTCCGAAACGGCACGTTCCACTGCCGGGGCCCCGACCCGCTGGCGACGCCGGTGCTGACGCTCACGTACGGTCGGTCTCTTCGGTCGTTCCGGCCGAACCGCGAGGACACTGACGTGGGGGTCGGCGAGGTCGAAGTGCGCGACTGGGACGCATCGGGCAAGAGCGAGATCACCGCGACGGCGACCGTCCCCGGCGGCACGGGCGAGACGAGCAGCCGGAGCATCGCCGTCGAATCACAGGCGGAGGCCGACCGCATCGCGACGGCGGTCGCGAACGAACTGGCGGCGGGCGTGGGCGGGCAGTGTGAGACCATCGGCCTCCCGGAGATACGGGAGGGGAAAGTGGTTCGTCTCAACGGTCTGAGCCAGCCGTTCGACGGGCCGTACTACGTCGAGCGAACGACGCACCGGATGGACGACTCCGGCTACACGACGTCGTTCGAGGCGCGCGACGCGACCGTCTTCGAGGGGGTCCTCTGAGCATGAGTCGATCGAACGATACAGACACGACGGGCGGGCGAGGCGCATCGGTTCCAGGTGTCGCCATCGGCATCGTCACGGACAACGAAGACCCCGAGGGGATGGGTCGGGTGAAGCTGTCGTTCCCGTGGCGGAGCGCCGACGACGAGAGTTACTGGGCCCGCATGGCGGTCCCGATGGCAGGGCCCGACCGGGGGACGTACTTCCTGCCGGAGGTCGACGACGAGGTGCTGGTCGGCTTCGCCGGCGGCGACATCCGCCATCCGTACGTGCTGGGCGCGCTCTGGAACGGCCAGGACTCCCCTCCGGAGACGAACAGTGACGGGAACAACGACGTCCGGCAGGTGCGCTCCCGCAGCGGTCACGAACTCGTCTTCGACGACGCCGACCAGTCGGGGAAGCTCGAACTCACGAGCAGTAGCGGCCACACGGTCACGCTCGACGATTCGAGCGGTTCGGAGACGATCACCATCGAGGACAAGACGGGACAGAACCGGATCGAGTTCGACACCACGACGAACTCCCTCTCCATCGAGGCGGGCGCGAAACTCAGCATCGAAGCACCCACCGTCGAAATCGCCGGCGACGGCAGCCTGAAACTCGAATCCAACGGCATCCTAACCATTAAGGGTTCGTTGGTAAAAATTAATTAAAGATACACGATGCCACCAGCCGCACGCGTACTCGACCAGACCGCACACGGGACACCACTGTCGGGACCGGGGAGTCCGAACGTGATGATCGGCGGCCAGCCCGCCTGGCGGGCGACGGTCGACTTCCACCCCTGTCCGCTCGTCACCGGCGTCGTCCCGCACGTCGGCGGGACGGCCGTGCCCGGGAGTTCGAGCGTCCTCATCAACGGGTTCCCGGCCGCCAGACAGGGTGACAGCATCATCGAGAGCGGGCCGCCGAACAGCATCGCCACCGGCTGCCCGACTGTCATCATCGGCTGAGGGGGGAGATGTATGACCGACGAACCCGGTGACTTCCTCGGCCGCGGGTGGCAGTTCCCGGTGACGACCGACCGGAGTGGACAGGTCGAATCCACGACGGGCGTGGCGGACATCGAAGCGTCCATCCGGCTCATCCTCGCAACTGCGAAGGGCGAGCGCGTGATGCGTCCGGATTTCGGCTGTGGCATCCACGACTACGCGTTCACGACGGTCGACCAGTCGACGCTGACGATGGTCGAGACGAGCGTCCACGACGCGCTGCGCGAGTGGGAACCTCGAATCGAGGTGCTGTCGGTCGACGTCTCGACCGCAGAACTCGACGTGGGCCGCCTCCTCATCGAGGTGACGTACCGCGTCAGAGAGACATACAACGAGTTCAATCTCGTCTACCCCTTCTACCTGGAGGGCGGGTGACGATGCCCGACCCTCCCGACGTCGACGGACGTCGGCGCGATGCACTCCGCAGTCACGTCCAGCGGATCGCTCCCGGGTACACCGACGAGTGGGACCCGACGTCACCGGGCCCGGGAACGACCCTGGTCGCCCTGTTCGCAGAGTTAGCCGAGGACGTGGTCGAACGCCTCGATCGTGTGCCGGCGAAACACCGGACCGCGTTCTTCGACAGGCTGGGTTTCGGCCGACGACCGCCCCAGCCCGCCCGGGTGCCGCTCTCGTTCCGGGTCGCCGACGGTGCCGGGAGGAACGTCGTCGTCGCCGCGGGGACCCAGGCGGTTGCGAAGGCGACGAACAGTCGGTCCGAACAGGTGTTCGAGGTGGCTCCCGACGACCAGTTCGAGGCCACACCGGCGAACCTCACGGCCGTCTACAGCGTCGACCCCGCCGTCGACGCCGTCTACGATCACTGGAGCCCTCCGGACGGCGACGGCCTCGAAGCGGGGACCGAAACCACGCTGTTCGCCGGCACGAACGTGCAGGCACACCGTCTCTACATCGGTCACGCGAGTCAGCTCACCGTCAACTCCGACGGTGGGGACGGAGCATCGACGATTCGTGTCCGGGTCGAGACCGACGAGTCGGCGTCGGCTATCAGACACGAACTCGGGTGGCAGTACTACGGGGAGCGGGAGACAGAAGACGGGAAGAAGCGGGAAGGGTGGCACACGTTCCCCGGCCGGACCCCCTCGCTCCGGGTCGCGCGGCTCCGGAACTCGTCGACGCGCGCTCGGGGGACGGAGGCCGACGTCGTGACTGTCGACCTCACGCTCGACGGGACGCTCACCGAGACGACAGTGAACGGCGTCGAGAGCCGCTGGATTCGAGCGGTGGTGCCCACTCAGGCGTCGCCGTCGGACCTGCTCGACGTCGACATCGGACCGTCGGTGGAGGTCGGGCCGGGTCCGCACTCGGAGGCGGACGAGACCGGCGGAGGTGACGACCGAACCGGCGACGACGGAGACGGGGGCACGGGTTCCGGGAGCACCACACGAACGGTCGCCCCCGACCGACTCCTCTACAACGACGTGCCGCTACCGTTCGCCATCGTGACGGCGGAGGGGACGGATCAGGACCGCTACTACCCGCTCGGGACCGCCCCGCAGGCGCAGGATACCTTCTACGTCGCCTCCGACGAGGCGTTTACCAAGTCGGGTACGCGGGTGGCACTGTCGTTCACCGGGCTCGATGGGGCGGTCACGTCGACGGATACGAAACCGGAGCTCTCCTGGGAGTACTACGACGGGAACGGCTGGGCGAAGCTCCCGTCGCTCACCGACAACACGGGCAAACTCACCGGCGGCGCGAACGGGCAAGACAGGGGCAGGGCCGTGTTGACCGTCCCCGACGACCTCTCGAAGACGACCGTCGCCGGACACGAACACCACTGGATTCGCGTCCGGGTGGTCGGCGGGACGTACGGGAAACGGACGGCGACGACGTCGGGGTCGTGGAGCAGCTGGGAGACGAAACACGATGTGGACCCGCCAGCGTTCGACTCGTTCGCCATCGCATATGTGGCCCCGGACGACGCGGGAAACGGCGCAGAGAACGGGGCGGGCGGCGACAACGGTGGGGACGGCGAGCTAGCCCTCCCGAGCGCACCGGCGACGCACCTGTTCGCCGAGAACGCCCTCACGTTCGGCGACAACCTGGCGAACGCCGACGCGACGCGCGTCACGCCGTTCGAACGACTCCCCGACGACGACCAGACGCTGTACCTCGGCTTCGACGCACGGCTTCGTGGCGGCCCGCTCACGCTCTTTTTCGACATCACCGACCGCGCTTACCCCGAGTTCTTCCACTCGCGGCTGCGGTGGGAGTACTGTGCGGACCCGGCGACCGACGAGTGGGCCCGACTCGACATCCAGGATGGGACCGGGGGCCTGACCGAGCAGGGTATCGTCAGACTGGTGTTCCCGGGCGAAACCGACGCCTGTCCCCGGTTCGGGGCGGCACGCCACTGGATCCGGGCCCGGGTGACCGGCACCCCGTTCATCCCCGAGGGAGGTGCGTCGGCCGATACGGGTGAGGTCGACCTCGGACGGTGGTTCGACGGAATCGACGACGGGCTCGACCTGCCGGTTCTCCCCGAACCGGGGCTGTTCTCCCGCCCAGGCTCGTTCATCGACCCCGGTAGTGGGGTCGTCGGGCCCGAGCAGTTCGAAGTCGGCGACGCCCGGTCCTGGCTGAGCTCCGTGGACGACGTCACGCCGACGGGCGCTCGCGGCTTCCCCACCGGCGACGCCGTCCGCGGAGTGGCGTCTCTCCGCTCCGACGGCTCGGGAGTCACCGACGCCCGGCGTCGCGTCGTCGCCGCCGGCCGAACGCGAACGCGCTGGTTCGGCACCGACGTCGGTTCCGAAGCGACTGTCGACGTCTCCACCACCGACACGGCCGACGTCGCAACCGGACACGTCCTCGGCGTCGCCGCCAACACCGTCGAGACCGTCGATATTTCCGCCGCGCGCCCAGTCGACATCGTCACCGGCGGATTCGACATGGAATTCGACGACCCCTGGGTACCGCTCGTGCCCGACGATGCCGGCTTCCGGCTGCCGACGATTCCACGAGTACCGGCCGTGCCCGCGCCGCCGGCCGACGTCGGCCCCTGTGAGCGGACGCTCCCGACCGAGCCCCCGACGGGCGACCCGACAGCCCGGCCGCCGACAGTCGAGACGCTCGCACCCAACACCACGTGGCTGGACAACGTTCGGAGCGTCGACGACGAGACGCTCGGGTCGAGTGACGGCTCGCAGTCGCAGACGTTCGTCGTCACGTCGCCGCCCGTCGTCGACGAGACGGTCTGGGTCGACGAGGCGTCGACACTGTCGGCAGGTCGTCGGCAGTCGCTGGCCGGGGCCGAGACGCCGGCGACCGAGGAAGTCACCGCGCCGGACGGGAGCCTCCAGTCGTTCTGGGTGGCGTGGCGTCGCGTGTCGGACTTCCTCGACTCCGGCGAGGACGAGCGACACTACACCGTCGACTGCGTGACGGGACGGATCACGTTCGGCGACGGCGTGGCCGGGCGTATCCCGCCACGCGGGGAGAACAACGTGCGGGCCGACTACCGGACCGGCGGCGGGACGGACGGGAACGTCGACCCCGGCACAGTCACGGGGCTGAAGAGTTCGCTCCCGTTCGTCGACAGCGTCAGCAACCCGGCACCGGGGACCGGTGGGGCCGACGCGGAGTCGACCGACAGGGTGCTCACGCGGGCACCACGCGAACTCCGCGACCGCGGACGCGCGGTCACCGAGGCAGACTTCGAGCGCGTCGCGCTGGACGCCGCCCGGAAGCTCGCACGCGTCAGCTGTCTCCCGGAGCTGAACCGCGACGGAGAACCCGAGCCCGGGTGGGTGACACTCCTCGTCGTCCCGAACGCCCCACGGGCGAAGCCGGTTCCCTCGGCGGGACTGAAACAACAGGTCGAGGCGGCCGTCAGCGACCGGGCCCCCGCGACGCTGGTCGCCGCCGACCGCCTCGTGGTTCGGGGGCCGAGCTACGTCGCGGTGTCCGTCGAGACGACGCTGACTGCCGTCGGGAGCGAGAACGTCACGACGCTCGAAGAGCGGGTGACCGACGCGCTCGCGTCGTTCCTCCACCCGCTCTCGGGTGGGCCCATCGACCGCGAAGAACCGGGATGGCCCTTCGGCGAGTTGCCCACGCTCTCGGACCTGTACGCGCTCCTCGAAGGGGTCGACGGCGTCGACTACGTCGAGCGCCTCACGGCCGAGTACGACGTGAACGGAACGACGGCCACGGCGACGGAGGGCGAGGAGCCGCCGAGCGTCTCACCGGACGTCCTGGTCCACAGCGGCACGCACGACGTCACGGTCACACTCGGAGCCGACACCGGACGCGACGACGTCTCGGGGGGGAGCTGAATGGGACTCGAGCTTCCTGACCTCGACGACCGCGAGTTCGAAGCGCTCGTCGAGGACGCCCGCAAGCGGATTCCGGTCCACTCCGACGAGTGGACGGACCACAACGTCCACGATCCGGGGATTACCATCCTGGAACTACTCGCGTGGGTCGCCGAGACGGACAGCTACCGGCTCGACCGGATCACCGACGCACACGTCGAACAGTATCTTCGACTCGTCGGTATCCGTCGGACGCCGCCGCAACCGGCGACCGTCCGACTCGAACTCGACCCCCCACCCACCGTCTCGGGAGAACGAATCGAAGCGGGGACGCCGCTACGTGCGGGCGTGACGCGGGGGCCGAGCGAGCAGGAGCCGTTCCGGACGACGGCAGGGGTCACCCTCACGCGGGCCGACATCGACGCAGTCGTCTCACAGCACCGCGACGGTCGGACCGACAACACCGACGCGAACGACACCGAGGGGATGTTCTACCTCCCGTTCGGCGACGACCCGACGGCGGGCGACGCGCTGTACCTCGGCTTCGACACAGACCCGTTCGCCGACGCCGACCGACTCGACTTGGCGGTCGACTTCCACGAGGCGAACCTGCCGGCACCGGCGACGCACGGCGACGAACCCGTCGAGTTCGTCCCGTCGCACCGGGTAGCGTGGGAGTTCTACACGGACCCCGACGGAACGGACGACCGGCCGTACGAGCAGTGGTACGACGACGACCGGTGGGCCGAGTTCACCGTGCGTCGCGACGGGACGTCGGCGTTCTACGAGGGCGGGACGGTGTCGTTGCTGGCCCAGGCCGACGTCGCTGCCGACGACGGACCCACCTGGACCGCCCGAGCGGGGTCGATTCTGGGGCTGGAGCGGGAGTCGTTCTGGCTCCGGTGTCGACTGGCTCGACGCGAACCGGAGCCGGAACCGCCGGTGCCGGCGTGTGAGGCGTCGCCGTCGTCACCGCCGACACCCCGGTACGAGGTTCCCCCGCAGTTCGACGCCGTGCGCGTGAACGTCCTCGAGGCCGAACACTGCGCGACCGTCTCCGGCGAGGCGCTCGAACGTCGGGAGGGCGAGCGGACCACGGCCCGTCCCGACCAGACCTTCTTCTTCCCCCACAATCCGGTGCAGTCGGCAACGGTCACGGTCGGCGGGACCGAGTGGGTGGCGGTGCCGGACTTCGCCGGCTCCGGCCCGGACGACCGCCACTACGTCCTCGACAGGGCCGACGGGGCGGTCCGGTTCGGCGATGGCGTCCAGGGGCGGGTTCCAGCGGCCGACCAGGCAGTCGTCGCCACGTCGTCCGTCTACGGCGGGGGGCCGGACGGAAACCTGCCGGCGACGGCTCGCTGGCGGTTCGCCGACGACGCGCTCTCGTCCGTCGACGTCACCCCGCTCGAGCCAGCGACGGGCGGCACCGCCGCCGAGTCGGTCGAGGAGGCCCTGGTCCGGGCCAAGTCGGACCGGTCGACGCCGTACCGCGCGGTGTCGCGCGACGACTACCGATATCTGGCGACGCACACCCCCGGCCTCCGGTTCGGCCGCGCGGCCGTCGTCGACAGCGCCGGCGCGGGAGTGGACGAGGCGACGTCTCGGGGTGACGACGGCGATGGGACCGTCCGGGTCGTCGTCGTCCCCTTCAGCCCTCCCGACACCCGACCAGTACCCAGCGAGGGCTTCCTCGACGCAGTCGACTGTCACCTCCAGCGCCACGCCCTGCTGTCCGACGACGTGACGGCCGTCGCCCCGACCTACGTCGGCGTCGACGTCGGCGCGGAGGTTCGGATCGCCCCAGACTACGACCGACGGGACCGACAGGTCGCAGCCGAGTCGGCCGTCGAGGCGTTTCTCGACCCGCTCCGGGGCTTCGAAGGCGACGGCTGGCCGTTCGGCCGTGGGGTGTACCTCTCGGAGTTGTACCAGGTACTGGAGACGACCGACGGCGTCGACACGGTGGTCGACGTGTCGGTGACGACGGACCAGGGGGGCGACCTCGAAGACGGAACGGCGCTGCCGTACCCCGAATCCGTCACCGTCGTCGTGCTGGACCGCCCCGGCCAGTGTGGGAGGGAGAGCTGAGATGACGTTCGCGTTCGTCGGGACGCACACGCCGGCGCGCTGGGCGGAGTGGTACCGCACCAACGTCGCGGTCGGCGAGAGCGGGGTCGCGGTGGCGACCGACCCCGTCCCGACGTACGTCTCGCCGTCCCGGGTCGCCGAACCGCAGCCGTTCGACGCGGTCGACGTCGCGGTCGACCGCTGTGGCGTGGTGTTCGTCCTGACGGCCGACGGCGACCTCTACCAGCACGACCCGCCCCGGGAGTCGCCCGCGCGACTCGCGTGCGTGTGGACGTCGGCCGATTCAGGTGGTGACACCGGTGACGTGGCTGCCGCGGACGGACCGGTCGGAATCGCGGCAACCGACGACAGCCTCTACGTCGCCGACGCCAGCGGCCGGGTTCAGGCCATCTCGCGGCACCTGTTCCAGACCCGCTGGCTGACCGACGGCTTCGTGTCGCCGGTCGGGGTCGTCGCCACGACAGAGTCGGTGTACGTCCTCGACGCCGGCTCACCGCCGGCGACCGAAGCGAACAGGGGTGACGAGAGCGCGACGGCGGGGGAAGCGACGGGAGCTGGAACCGGGGCTGCGTCTACCACCGGTCGGTTGGTCGAACTGGCTGGCGGCGGCGAGACCCGGACGGTCGTGCGGGGTCTGTTAGAGCCGGTTGACGCCGCTGCAGACACCGCGGGCAACGTTTCCGTCCTCTGTCGAACGGCCGATGGGCCGGCCGTCTTCCTGTTCCCGCCCCCAATTCTGACGGGCACGACGACGCCCGACGAGCCGTCGGTACCGCCAGGCGAGTTTCGCACGCGGGCGACGGGTGACGCTGTCGTCCCCTCGTGTCTGGAGAGTATCGACGCGGGCGAACTCGTCGTCGGCGTCGGGAGCGATGCGCCGGGGGAGCCGACCCTGTTCCGCTACCGGGCGCACGACGGAGCGTTCGAGCGCCTCCCGAGTTTCACCACGACTAGCGTCGCCCTCCAGACCGGTCGGCCGGGTCCCAGCGGCGGGCCCCCGGCCCTCTACGTCGTCGACGGAGCGCGTCGGCTCCACCGACTCGACGCCGCCTCTCAGTCGCGACGGAACGGTGACACCGGGCGATACGACGCGACGCTCGTCGGACGGTTCGACGCGGGCGAGTGCGAGACAGAGTGGCACCGGGTGACGATGGACGTCGACCCCGGTGACTCACGGACACAGGTCCGGCTGCAGTACGCGGCGACCGACGACGAGTGGCAACCCGCCGCGGGTGCGGCCCCGACTGCGACGCTCGAAACCGCCGACGGTATCGGCGCGACGGCCGCCGACCACCTCCGCGACGCGGGTGTGTCGACGCTCGGCGAACTGGCCGACGCAGAGCCAGGTGCGCTCGCCGCCGCCCTCACTGCCAGTGGCCGACCGACGTCACTCGCCACGGCAGCGACGCTCGCAGAGCGCGCGAGAGACGCACTCCGGGTCGACGTCGACACGAGCCGTCTGGACTGGCGCGCCCTCGGTCACGCCAGTCCCGAGGACGCACTCCTCGACGACGCCGAGGGGCGGTATCTGTGGGTGCGGCTCGAACTCGTCGGTAACGAGTTCTCCTCGCCCCAGGTGCGACGGTTTCGAGCGTACTTCCCCCGGCAGTCGTACCTCCGGCACCTGCCGGACGTCTTTCGGAAAGACGAGCAGAGCGCAGCGTTCCTCGAACGCTACCTCTCGTTGTTCGAGAGCACGTTCGTCGACATCGAGGAGGAAATCGGGCGGACGAGCCGGTACATCGATCCGACGGGCGTCCCCGCGGCGCATCTGCCATGGCTCGGCGAGTGGCTCGCGACCGAAGCCGACGCCACCTGGCCGACGGCGGCCAGACGCGAACTGGTCGGGCACGCGCCGGCGCTGTACAAGAAACGGGGAACCGCAGAGGGGTTGCTGGCGATGGTTCGACTCTACCTCGCCAACAGTTCGGCGCCGGCCGGCGGGTCGACACACAGACGAGCTGGCGCTGTGGGTCGTCACCAGACGGCGGCCGACGCGGCCCGGTTCGACGTGGCGACGTCCAGTTCAGGGCCGGGTGCTGGGTCGGGTGCTTCGGGCTCGTCCGTCGACGCCGCCCCCCGTGTGGACGCGCAGGTGGAGACGGGGGGTGCGACGGGGGGCGGCAGCGAGCAGCGCGACGACGGGGGGCGAGCGCTCGGTGACCCCATCGCGGCCGACAGGCAGGGAACGACGGCGCGGAAGGCCGTCTACCTCGTCGAGTACAGCGACCTGCGGTGTATCGACTCACCGGCGGTCGAAGCGCTGTACTCGCGACTTCTCAGCTGTCCCGAAGGGTTCCTGGTGCTCCTCCGCCCGGGCCTCGACGACGAACGGGTTCGGACGGTCGAGCGGATCGTCGACGCACAGCAGCCGGCGCACGCGACCGGACGGACGGTCCATCTCCGACCCTGGGTGCGGCTGGCGGGCGGCGAAACCGACGACGATCCGCCGACGAGGGGTTACCACACGTACCTGGGGGTCAACAGCACGCTCGCCGAGCGTGATTTCACCGTCGAAGAGGCGACGCTCGGGCAGAACACGATGCTGACCGAACGGGAGGCGACCGGCCAGTTCGACGTGAAGGCCCGCCTCGACCGCGACGCACGGATCGACTGAACAGCACGACCAACGGGAGACCACGATGAACGACTCAGACACCACAAACGCGAGGGGAATGGACCGGTTCGACTGCAGGCTCCGTCAGTTCGAGCGGAACCGCTACTTCCACGGGAAGCTGATGACCGCCCGTGACATGCGGACCGAACAGCAGTACCACGCGGGACGCATGCACACCCACAGTCGGTACGTCACTGGCGTGGGCATCGTCTGCGGGCTCGACGTCGACGTGGAGGCGGCGACAGACGACAGCGGCTCGCCGACGGCGGTCGTCGACCCGGGTGTGGCCGTCGACGGCTGCGGTCGACAGATCGTCGTCGAAGCTCAAGAGCGGATCGACATCCCCGCCGGAACGGCGGGCGGCGGCCAGGTTTCCGTCTACATCGCGCACGCGACGTGCAAGACGGAGTCCGTTCCGGTGACTGGCTCCGAGGACGCCTGCGGGGACGAGTGTGAGTACAACCGACTCAGGCAGACCTACCGAGTGACGTTCGAGTCGACCCCGCCGGGAGCACAGAAACCCGTTCCCGTCGACCGCGTGGAACTGCCGACGCTCGACAAGGTCAGAGCGACGGGCGACGACGACCAGGTCGCCCCCGGCGACGACGTCCTCCACGAGCTCTCGCGGTCGTACCACGCGGCGACGAACGACGAGGGCCGGATTCGAACGTGTCAGTCCGTGCTAGAGAGCCAGACCGCGACAGAAGACCGGATATTTCTCGGCACGTTCACCGAACAGAGCGACGGGAGCTGGGCACCGGCGACGGACGACCCGGAGCCCAGACCGTACGTCTACACCAACGAGATGCTCCACGCGGGGCTCGTCGACCACGTGACGGACTTCGGCAACCCGCACGACGTCGTCGCGACGGTCGACGAGGTCGAACCGGTCGACGGCGACGTCGAACTCCGGTCGGTAGACGGCAGCGTCGTGAGCGACCCGATTCCCGGCGAGGGAGCCGTCGACCTCCAGGTCGGGCCGGGACTCCAGGAGTACGTCCGCGACAAATGTCTCAAGTACACCATCGAGGCGTTCTACGACGTGGCCGAGACGTACGCCGAGGACTCCGGCGAGGGGGACGCCGCGGGCGAAGTCGTCGACCGCGCGGTCGAAATCATCCTCCGGGCACGCGACGCCCTCGACGCACGCGAGTTCGCCGACAGCCGGGCGTTCGCCGTGGCCGTCCTCGACCTCGCACGCATGGAGCGCCGACTGTTGCTGGTACTGGAGGAGTACGGCAGCGAACTGGTGACCGACCGGAGCCTCGCCGACTACCAGCAGGCCATGGAGCGGCTCCTGGGACTGCTCCCGCGGACCGACAGCGGCCGGCCCCGAGACGACCTTCCCGAGGCGTACGAGACGCCCGCCGAACTGGCAGTCGCTCAAGACCAGCTCTGTGAGACGGCCGCGTGGCTCGAACGCTCGACCGACGAAACGATGACGCTCCCCGGCGGCACGGAGGTGGAGCGCCGGATTATCGAAGACGCCATCGAGCCGCGCGGCGGTGCACGGCCGGTCGACCCGACGCTCGATCCGACTGAGGTGGTCGTCGCCGACGGCGGGACGGCGTCGTTCGATGTCGGTTTCGGCGACGCCGCGACCCTCGGCTTCGTCGTGGAGGACGAAAACGGTCTCCGGCTCATCGAAGCGACGCTGACGAAGGGGACCGCGTCGACCGTCACGTTGAAACTCGATACCGGTGCTGTCGAGTCGGCTTCGGACCGTCTTACCGTCGGCGGCGACGCGACTCTCACGGTTGGCCAGCAGCCCGGGGGGTCGGCACTCGACGCAGGCGAGTACGCCGTGTCAGTCAGCCGTGGCGACCCGTCCGGAGGTGAGGTGGACTCGGCGACGGTGACGATTCGGGCCGCCGAGACGGCCTCGTTAGGGCCGGCTGCGACCATCGTCAACGGTGCTACGACGACGTTCGATGTGAACTTCCGCGACACCACGAGCGTCGGTGTCCGTCTCGGCGGGCCGGAGCAGTACCTCCTCGAAGCGGAGCTGACGAAAGGGTCCGACGCGACAGTGACGCTCCGGTTCGACACCGGCGCAGTCTCTTCACAGCGGACTCCCACCCTGGTGGTCGAGGGTGATGCGAACCTGAACGTCGTCGAGGAAACCATCGTCGAGGTGCTCACGCCTGGGCAGTTCGTCGTGTCGCTGCTACAGCCGGACCTCTCTGGAAATCGGGTGGATCGGACGGAGTTCGCCGTCAGTCCCATCACGGATTTCGAGGAGTTCGACCCCGAGAGCTACGTAGGCCGCCCGGCCGCCTCGGTTGCCGGCGAACTCTATTCTCGGTACGACGACGTCACGGTGAACTACCGTCCGCTCTCGGAGGCCGATGCTGAACCCGGAACCATCCTCGAGGCGACTCCACCCCGGGATGCCGACTCGCCGCCGACTCTCACCGTGGCCGGCACCGGCTTCGAGAATATCAGCGGCATCGGGACAACCAATCGTCGGAACCTGTTCGATAACGGTATTTTCACTGCCGAGGAGTTCAGCACCGCCGACCGCGCGTCGCTCGAGAACATCCTGTCGAGCAACGTCAACCTCGACTCGATCATGGAGAACGTGCACACCGAAATCGACTTCTCCTGACGCTCCCGCGTCTGTTTCTCTCTGGGTCGGAGCCATCGGTTGCGCTCTGCGACGGCCAGCTTGTGACTGACGGGCCGGCTCGATCGGTGCTGTGTCGTTTCAAGCGAGTTACGAACACATCCACTCGCGTCCACGCGGAGGTCGACACGACACGTTGTCTCGTTTCCTCCCCCCGTCCAACGGTGGTTCGTACAACGACACCATTGAGTCGTGAACCGCCTCGGCGTCAAGTGGTTCGAGAGACTGCGTCTCTCGTCATCACGGAAATCGAAGATTTCTGTACGACCCCGAGGCACTCGCCTTGTTTCTCTGTCGAGGAGGATGTTCGGGAAACTGTTAGCTCTCCTCGATGACGCCGAGTTGTTGGAGCATGCCGAGGTCGTCTTGTTGATACCTCTTTTCGGCGATCTTCCCGTCTTCTATCCTGAAGAGCGCAAAGCCTGTAATCTCGAAGGCCCGGTTCGTCGCCGGAATTTCAAAGAGGGCCCTTTCGTGCGTTCCGGTGAAGGTCCAGCGAGCGGCAGCCCTGTCCCCAGACTCGAAGTAATCATCTATTTCGATACGGGCATCAGGGAGACCAGACAACGTTTCTCTCCACCATGCTTCGTACTCCTCGATACCGTTCACGTCTCCATCGGCACCGATCAACCCCTGAACAAGAACATCCTCAGTCACTACCTCCGGTAAGGCGTCCACGTCTTGCTCGTTGAACGCCGTGAGATACCGTTCTATCATCTGTTTGTGCTCGAATGGTTTCGTTGCGGCCATGGGATCGCACCCGGACGACGCTTTGTGATACTACGACATAGCGTTATTCGGTGTGAACGATTCAAGGGGTGAACGAAACCCGGCTGGTGAACGATTCCCGTCGTGTGCCTCGTCCCCGCGGACGGATCGCCGAAGGCTCTGGAGGGCTTGGCGTACGCGGTAACGACATCTCCTGAGGACCGGATCACGGTTCTCTCTGGTATGACACCACACGGTGCGTGGGAGACCGACGGATCGCTCTCTCAGGCTCAGCTCGAGAGATACCACGAAGCGGCTCGGGCGAAGCGGACGACATACTCGATGATGCACGTGACTGGCCTCCGACCACAGCACGGAGATAACCACGGAACACGACGTCACACCACTCAGTCCACGGTGCCTGCTTCTTGTTTCCCTGTGACTTCGTCGGGGGTAAGTCGGAAGAATCGGAACTCCAAGGTAAGTGGATGACTGTCGTACACGTCCACGAACGGGATGGTTATCCGTTCCATCGCCTCGGCGACAGATGGATCGAGTGCCGATTTCGTGATTTCTTCCAGTCTCCCCGTGGCGATGACGCTTCGCCAACCACTGTCCGTCTGGTCGTACGTGACGAACGATATCATCCTCTCTTCGTCTACGATATCTGCCTTTCCGGCGTCGTCGGGCCCAACGGCGAACCGGAAGTAGAAGTTCCTCGTCTCTGTGTCGTACCCATACGACACCGGACGGGAATACGGCGGGTCTTCGTCCAGGGTATCGAACGAGATTATACCCGTCCCACCGCAGCCCAAGAATTCGCTCCGTTCGTCATCGCTCATCCGTACCGAGCGAATATCTGCCATACGAGTCCTTCGAGGCGCGAGGTCAAAAGGTGTGGCTCTCCACTCCAATCGCTCTTGCGCTGGTCGCGAGCACGCAGTCCATGCAGGAATCGGGGACGACCTCGGGGCCTGGTTCACGTACCCACATCACTGGCACCGTGGACGTTCAAACGAGTTTGGCGCTGACACCGCCCATGACGTACCGACCGAAATCGGTTCGCTCGTGTGTCCGCAGAATCTCGATATCGATATCGTCGCCATGGAGTCTCACGACCGGTCGAATCTCGAGCGGCAACTTCTCGGCAGTGTCGCATCAATCGTCCTTCGGACTGTCGCTGTCCTTGTGGTAGAGCGATCCGGTTGACTCTCTTATCAGGACGAATAAGTTGTCGTTCTGTAGTCAGAAGGTGAAGCGAGTTGGGTCATTACAGTCTACGGTGGGGTCGAACTGTTCACGTATCGCCTTTCGAGGAATAATTGAACGAGAGACACGTTCCGATTGTCGACTAGCCACTGGCGTCAGACCCAAGTGTGACAAACAATAACACAAACTCGAGGCATGTACACACCAGTTGTCCGCACCGATCGATCGGCATTCGACCGAATCCGTGACGCAATCCTCAATCGTGGCGACCCCGACGACAAAGAGGAGTCAACTGGACCGGTTACGCCCACGTAAGGGAGAGCGGTCATCGGAGGCTAAGATTCGTCTCGAACAGGTCTCGGTCGACAAGCAGTACTCATCGAGCGGGTAACGACGACCCCGCTGTGGAGACGCTGGTTACCCGACGTCATCAACGTTCTCTCGTGGGGTAACCGTCTCCGAACGTAGTAAAATCGAGCATCTGCGCTACTCGTCGAGCACTCGTTCTATAGTAGAGTTTGAAACTCTTCGCAGCCGATTGCGTCGCTCTGGCCGTCCCAACGGGTTCACAATAGGCCCTGGCAATCGAGTGAGTGGATTCTTTCAAACTCTACTATAGCCGCTCCCGTCGCTCAACGACGTCCTGTTCGCGGTAGGACGTGTGAGTGGTCTCGTCGACTCGTGGCGGAGATCGTAGCCATCCCGGAAGAGACTCCGGAGTTGGGCGGTGGACCCGGAGACGGTGTCGTCAGATGGCATCACGATGCGGACGACGCGTTCGTCAAGGTCACGCTCTTGGCCGCGTGTAAAGAATCGGTCAGTCATCTCCGTGAAGCGACGCAGGTCGTCGTCTCGCTGGCCTTTCCAGCGCTTCAAGCGTGCGCTCGTCGCCGTACGGGGTGGTCGTCGACGTACTGCTCCATACGTTTCTTCTCGAGAGCGTCTGGGTCCGGGAGCCTGTAGATGAAGCAGGTCGGGGCACCGACATCGTCCTCGACGCCCATGAGGAGCGATTTGAGGACGTCTGCTTGCACTCGCGGTGCTTCCCTGATAATCGATATGCGTCAGTAACGTCGTGACCGATACAGCGGGTGAGTGCAGCTGCGTGTGAGATACCGCATAGAAACCTATAGGCCCACTCCAAACAGTTCTCAGTATATGTCGAGTTCAAGACCGTCTGCGTTCATACTGGGTATCGTGCTCGGAATCGCACTCGTTGTCTTGGGCGTCGGTGCCTACACCCTCTCCGACTTTGTGAGTATCACGGCGCTCATTCCCGCTTTCTTCGGCGTTCTCGTCGCTATCTTGAGCGTGGCGGGGTACCGTCAGACAGATCGGCAACGGCTGGCCGCCTACGGAATCGGCCTACTGGCAGTGCTCGGAGTGGCCGGATCGACGCGTGGAATCCCGGACCTAATCGCGTTGCTAACCGGTGGCACAGTTGACTCACCGATCGCGGCCGTCTCACAGGGTGTGATGATCGCCGTCTGTCTCGTCCTTCTCGTGGCGGCGGTGCAGGTCATCCGCGATCAGCGCACGACGACGAGTCCGTGAACGAGTTGCAGCCGGGAATCCACGATGCCGAGTTCGCTCATACAGAACCCGGTACCGTTGAAATCGTCTCCATACCGAACATGGAGACGGCTGTCGGCAAGGCCGGTTTCCGCAAAGGCGGTCTGTGAGATACGCGCGTTGAATTCACTTCTGGGTCTACTAGTAAGACCATTCGCGACAATGCCGAGAGCGCCGTTCTCTCTGCGTGGTACAATCAGTAAGCGATGACTCGAAGATCGGTGATGAGGAGACCCCTTCTACGAATACCAGTAACTGTGCCCGCAGGCATAGCATTGAGTGTGTCCGGGATTTTCAATCAGTGTGACGCTTCTCGTAAGCGTTGAGAACCTCGCGATATCGGTTCCGAATCGTGACGTTACTGACGTCAGCAACCTCCGACACGTCGTCTTGAGTGATATTTTCACCACAGAGCTTCCCCGCCGCATAGACGGCACTCGCAGCAATCCCGACGGGGTGTTTTCCGCTGTGAACGCCGTGAGCCGTGGCGGCCTCGATCAGTTGGCGGGCCTGTCGTGTCGTGTCATCGCTACAGTTCAGTTCGGAGACGATACGACCGACGTACTCTATTGGATCCGTCGGCGGGATCTGGATGTCGAGCTCTCGGACGACGTATCTGTAGGTGCGCTTGATCTCCAGCGACTCGACACGGCTGACGACAGCGACTTCGTCGATGGTCCGCGCAACGCCATCGAGTCGTGTCGCAGCGTACAGAACCGCGGTTGCAACCCCCTCGATTGAGCGCCCTGGCAAGAGGCCCTCCTCTAACGCGCGCCGATACATCACGCTTGCAGTCTCGCGTGTCGGCTTGTGTACCCCCAACGCAGAGGCCATCCGATCGATCTCACCGAGCGCCTGCTTGAGGTTGCGCTCTGCTGAATCCCGTGTCCGGAAGCGTTCGTTCCACGTCCGTAATCGCTGGAGTCGCTGGCGCTTTCGCGGCGACACTGGATTCCCGTATGTGTCTTTATTCTGCCAGCCGATATTGGTCGACAGCCCCTTGTCGTGCATTAACTGCGTCGTCGGGGCGCCAACACGTGATTTCGCTGCCTTTTCAGCCGCATCGAAGGCACGCCACTCCGGCCCACGGTCGATCCGTTGCTCATCGAGAACCAATCCACAGGCAGTACACACCTTCTCGGCCGTGTCACTCTCTGCGAGTACTTTTTCACTACACTCGGGGCATCGCTGCTCCTGTGAGTGCTCTGTTTTTGAATCTGCGACTGGGGCAGTCGTTTTGCGAGTCTGGTGATTCATACACCCCCTTTTATCCTACCGACAGTAAAGTTTTGTGACCACTAATAGTTTCTACAGACTATGAAAGAAACCTATTGTAGTTACAAACTACAGTTTGAGTGCCCTAGCTTTATTTTCTTATACTACAAACTTTAGTTGATGAGCTCCGACCAAGAGCACCTTCGCGAGACCGATACCGAAGACCGGTTCGATTTCAAGAAAGAGGAAGCAGCAGCGTTCAAGACCGACAAAGGGCTGACAGAAGAGACCATACGGCTCATCTCTGAGGATAAGGACGAGCCCGAGTGGATGTTGAAGCGACGACTGCGTGCGTTGAACCTCTGGCAAGAGATGCCGATGCCAACTGACTGGCCGGGGCAGCCAGACCTGTCGGAGGTCGACGTCAACGAAATCGTCCCGTACATCCGCCCCGATGTCGACGTCCGCGCCGGCGTCGACGACTGGGAAGAGTTGCCCGAAGACATCAAGGATACATTCGACAAGCTCGGTATTCCGGAAGCCGAAAAGAATGCACTCTCCGGTGTGGGAGCCCAGTACGAGTCCGAAGTCGTCTATCAGAACATGCAGGAGCGCTGGGAAGAGAAAGGCGTCATCTTCTGTAATATGGATGAGGCCGTGCAGGAACACGAAGACCTCGTCCGCGAGTACTTCATGACCAAGTGCGTGCCGCCGAGCGACAATAAGTTCGCGGCGCTGCACGGGGCCATCTGGTCCGGCGGCTCGTTCGTCTACGTTCCCGAGGATGTCACCGTCGAGATGCCCGTCCAGGCGTATTTCCGGATGAACTCCGAGGGGATGGGGCAGTTCGAACATACGCTCATCATTGCGGAGCCAAACTCTGAGGTTCACTACATCGAGGGCTGTTCGGCCCCGAAGTACTCGGCGTTCAATCTGCACTCGGGCGGCGTCGAGGTGATCGTGAAAGAGAACGCTCACGTCCAGTACTCGACGGTACAAAACTGGTCGAAGAACACCTACAATCTCAACACGAAGCGTGCGATTGCCGAGAAAGATGCGACGATGGAGTGGATCTCCGGGTCGATGGGCTCGAAGGCGACGATGCTGTATCCATCGACGATCCTGAAGGGACCGGGCGCGACTGACAACCACATCACCATCGCGTTCGCCGGTAAGGGCCAGAACATCGACACTGGCGCGAAGGTGTATCACAACGCGCCGGACACGAAATCGACCATCGAGTCGAAGTCCATCTCGAAAGACGGCGGCCGCACCAACTACCGTGGGCTGGTCCACATCGCCGACGGCGCTCAAGACTCCTCAACGTCGGTCGAGTGTGACGCGCTGATGTTCGACAACGAGTCCACGTCGGACACGATGCCGTACATGGAGATTAACGAGTCCACAGTGAATGTCGCCCACGAGGCCACCGTCGGGAAGATCGGCGACGAGGACGTCTTCTACCTCCAGTCGCGCGGTCTGGACGACGACGACGCAAAGCAGATGATCGTTTCGGGCTTCATCGAGCCCATCACCGAAGAGTTGCCCATCGAGTACGCGGTCGAACTCAACCGGCTCGTCGAACTGGAGATGGAGGGATCGCTCGGATAGTAGTTCGTCTGGCCTACGCCACTCTTATCGAGGATATCTCATAGCGATCGATCCAAACTTCGAGCAGAACCGCGATGTCGCCGAGCAACACGCGGGGTACCGAGTCTGGGGGCCGGTCGACGAACCGGAACGGCTAGGTAATCCACGGCACACACGTGGCTGTCGACTTCGACATCCGCATCGCCGACGGTGTCCGTCTGGAAGGCTGTCCCGTCGACGTGTTCGAGTGGACAGGTACACCGGGACACCCCGAGAGCGACACATAGGGCGTGGTCAGCGTGTGTTACCCAAAGAGTCCCCACCTCGGGAGGGGGGCTGTGAACATCCGTCTCGAGAAAGGACTCAGCGCTCTGTGGTATAGTTGGGAACTACATCCTCGAAGAGTTCGCCACAGCACTCCCAGAGGAGCTTCGGAGGAGACGCTGCTTCGAACACGACCCCTTCGTAGTGTGGGGTCTCCATCCAAGCTGTCTGGTACTGGAAGTGCGCCGCGCCGAGGTCCGTGTGGTCCTCGTCTTGGTGCCAGCCGCAGTGGAACCCCACATTCGGGTCGGCGTAGTCGATCCTGAACTCGTCGTGGGGCGGAGTGAGTTTCCAGTGGACCTCGAGTTGTGGTGACTCGGGCCCGGTCGGTGGCACGACACGCTGTGGCTCGATCTCGGCCGCGAGGTATCGTTTCTGGATCGCGTCTGGCTCGAACCAGACAGAGACAACCTCCGCTTGCCGCTCGAGTACGTCCTTGAGTGTCCGATAGATGGCCGGGTTTTCTGATCCCCGGTTCATGCGGATGTCGAGTGCCGCTCACCGGGGAACCGGTCGTAGAGCCGGAGTGCATCCTCGACGAGACGACGACGCGTTTCGAGGTGATCCCACTTGCGGGCTGCTTGTCGACGCTCGCGTTCGTCTGTGGCGTCTTCTGTCCGCACGAGGCTTGCACGGAGTTCGTTGGGGGTTTCGACGTCGTACTCGGTCTTCCACGTTCGGATTTGCTCGTTCATGTCTTCGAGACTCGCGGCGAGTTCGTCCGGGGAGTGTCCTTCGTAGAGTTCGCGCATCTCGATGAGGTATTGACCGACGAGGTCGGGCTCGTACGTCGTCTGCTGGCCGCGTTCCTCCGAGCTCAGTTTGCCGTCGTCTGTGAGTCGTTTGAGGTACTTCGTCGCTGTCTCGTGGGCGACCTCTGCCTCCGAGGCGATCCAGTTAGCCGTTCGGGGCTCA
Source organism: Salinigranum halophilum (assembly GCF_007004735.1). NCBI lineage: Archaea > Methanobacteriati > Methanobacteriota > Halobacteria > Halobacteriales > Haloferacaceae > Salinigranum > Salinigranum halophilum. The sequence goes on along the minus strand of NZ_SSNL01000006.1, from coordinate 559,013 downwards.
CTGACGGTGAGCGCGACTGCTTCGACGCGCTCGGCCGCCGACAGACTGTCAGTCCAGGATCGAGCCGGTTCGTCGCTCATGACGACGTCTACAGTGTCTGTATAGAAATAATTTGAGGTGATTCGGATTATATAGACTCTGGTCCGCTCAGGGTGGACTGATCGACATTTCTGAGGAGAGCCGGGTTCGTAACGGGATGTCCAACGAGAGCCGAATCGTTACGTGAGGCGTCCAATCTACCGATCATGAGGACATCGATTTTAGCTGAAAGTAGGCGCTAAGCCCCCTTCCTCAACGAACGACTGAAGACGGTTGCTCCTCTTGTCGAAGAGTTCCAGTAGCGGTAGCCTCGGTATTTGATTCGGAAGGTAGGAGGATCGAACAGCTTTAGATGGGATTTGCATATTGATTTCTCTCTTCCGGTGGCCGCTAAGGACATCATTGGGAGAATCAGTGTGACTTCGACGAATTATCTCACCATTAACTGGTTTCAAGCAACGTTCCGAACGACTCAAACTCGGTGTATAGCTGCATGAACTCTTGCGTGAACAACTGCTTGAACGGAACCACCAACGTTCGACACGAGGCCTCTCAGCTTCGGCCGCGAACCGTCGTTGCAGGCATCGATGTCGAGATGATGCCGTGAGTCTGGGCTGGCACGAAGACGATGATGACCTCGATCTGGGGACGACACATTTTCAGCTCGAAGCCAGTGGCGGGGGAGTCCACGAGCCCGGCCGTCACGGGATCCGAGGGAACAACCGCCAGATGGTCGCCCCAGTCTGGAGGTTCGAGAAAGTCTCGATCGGCAGCGTCGTCACGTTCGACTCCGTCGTGTCTGCGAGTTGCATGAGCTCTCCTCGCTACGACCAGGTCGCCCCTCAACTTGTTTCGACTAGCCAGAGTCGTTGCAACACACTTGTCCTCCGTAATTCTGGGAAGGGTGAAGGCTCGAAGATGTCGCCCGACAGTGCTGGTGAGTCAATCGGAAGACACCCCTCGGCTGTGTAGCTCAGCGGCGACCTGGGGTATCTGGCCAATCCGAAAAACACCCGTCCATGAACGTCTCGCGCTGGTAGGCGAGATACTCGCGCTGTGCGTCGTGTATCGCGTCGGCGAGCGAGAGACCCTCGTCCAGTCGTGTGGCGACCAGCGACCGCTTCCAGGCGGCTGGGGTCCGTCGCCGACGCGCCCGGTCCCGTAGTGGTTCGATCCAATCCGCGGCTCGCTCCTGCGGGAGTCCACACGCCTCTAGCCCGTCGAGAGCCGTGTTTAGGAGGTCGTCGAGACACCGGCCGATGTCGTTCGTGGTCTGATCGTCGGCAGTAATCCACGTCATGTCCGCCTCCATCCCGTCTCGGGCAGCCGCGTAGAAGTTCTCTCGGGCCTGGTCCCACGAGAGGTCGGTGACCGGGTGCTCAGTGGACGAGAAGGCTGTCATCACCCCGGCAAAGGCGGCGAGAAACGCCATGGTGTCTCGGAGGGTCGGCTGGGCTGGGAGCGGCCTGAACTCGATCCTGACGTTGGCTGCCGCCCGTGACGCCCCGTCGAACACGGGTCTAACCCAGCGCCAGAAACTGCCGTGTTTGTGTCGGAAGTGAACGAACGAGTCGTCGAATCGTTCGCCCGCCGCGATCGCTGCCGGGACGAGCACACGGTCCTCGACGATTCGGTCGACTGCGTCTCTGGGGTGGTCGATGTCGGTCGGGAACCGGACTTTTTCTGGCCCGTCGGCCGGATTCATCATACCCTCGTAGACCGGGATTCGGTTCTCAGCCCAGCCGTCTTCGAGGACAGTCTTGCGGTCCGGATCGCCGTACAGCTCCGGGGGGAACAGCGGCGAATTCACCCCGAGCGCCAGCATCGGACCGGCGATCCGAAGCGCGTGGTTGAAATAGAGTGGGAGATCGGCTGCTCGCTCGACCTGGAAGTGGGGTTGAATCGACGTCGTCAGACTCACCGGTCCGGGATTATCGGCTTCAATGGTGACGCCGGGAACGTCGATCCGACCGCCGATCGTCCGCTTACTACTCGCAAAGCCGTGATACCGGACGGCGTTGCTGACGTTTATCGCCAGCGTGAGCCCTTCCTCGTGAGTCGCCTCCGAGAGGTATGTCAGTGTCGAATGGTCGGTGGGGCCGATCACCCACATTCCGTCGCTGACGAGCTGGATTCCTCTCGTAGTGGCCCACTCCTCGGTGGCCACTAGTTTCGCCTCGACTTCCTTCCGCATCGCGTTGAGGCCCGCTTCGTTACACGGCTGGACGCCGGTGGTGAGCTCGGTGTTGTGTAATCCCAGTTCCTTCTCGAAGCCGAGAAACTCCATCAACGACCGGTGAACACGCCGGATACTTCCGTCGTCTTCATCGACGGCGTAAAATTCGTACTCCAATCCGATGGTCGTCTGTGGGTTGTCGAACGTCCCCTCCTTGAGGTGCTCGACGACGAGGTCTCCCTCTTCGCGCACTTGCCGCTCGAACTCCTCGAAGTCGATTCCCCGTGATTCCATGAGTCGGTCCAATTGATTATCACTCATTAATATGAAGAATGTGTAGTGCAACTAATAACTCATACCCTCGACCGCAAGCGAGTTTCGGGAGATGACCGCGGGCTCGTTGGGGTCACCGCACTCACGGACTAGGTCAGAACACCGCTCTCGGTTCGTCGGTCGGAACGTCTCGTTGAGTACGTGGTATGGGTGCTGATTAGTAACTCGCTGACGAGATCGCCCGTGGACCTCGTCGCTTCGACTCCGGTTCGATACCCCCTCCGGTATCGGTTTGCTGGATGGAATCATACATCCACGATGGGAAAGGGTTTGACGAGCATGCGGTAAACATACAATAGTGTTCGAGACTCCTCACAGCCAATCGCATCGCTTTTGCCTTCCCAGTAGATCTATCATGCGCAGCAATGATGAAGTGGGTGCCCTGTTTCAAACGCTAGTATAACCCGTGTCTCGTGCACAACCCGAGGTGGTGCCAACACGGTGCGGGAGTTCGGTTCGTCGAGCGTTACACGTCCCTGGTTCGCGCACTCCGCGTTCGGCGAGAGAGGGTCGCATTCCGAAAGAGTGGGAATTGTGTACGGTGTTTATGAACAAACGTGAGCACGTCGAACGTATGAATTCAAACTACAGACCCCTGTTGGGGAGGGAATTAGACGAGTCTGGGATCGACGAACTGTTGACAGAGGCAGGCGTCGGTGTCCTGTCGATGAGCGCCGACGGTGTGCCGTACGGCGTGCCGCTGTCGTTCGGGTACGACGGGGATGACAACTTGTACTTCGTGTTTCTCGGCTCGACCACCGAGCTCCGGAAGGAGACGTACGCGGAACAGTCCGAAGTAGCGAGTTTCACGACCTCCGATATCAGCACCGACGGCTCTTGGCGGAGTGTGATCGTCGCCGGCCCACTCGATCGAATCACCCCCGGAGAATGGGACAAGGCACGCGAAGCGATGATCGACAACGCGTACCAATCTAAGCTCCTCGCCGAGTACGAACTCCAAGAGAATCCGAACGTGTGGACACTCGGGATTCAGGACCGATCGGGGCGCGCTATCGGTCGACAGTGACCGTGCGGCGACCCCACATCCTGGCTGAGGCTGCTGGCGATCCAGCGAGTCTCATCGACAGTCGGCTCTGCACGATCTGTACACGAGATTCGCACGAACACGGGTGTGCAGTGAAGTTGTGACATCGTGGACAAAAGCCACATCGGGACAAAAGTGGGCCAAACCATGCTCCGGAGCGTGAACGCGGACCGGACGTATCGACCAGTGCACTGGGTGTGAGAGGCCGAGGTAACAGACGGGCGCGAGTGCTGCGGCGACCTCAGACCAGTTGTCACACACATCCTCTGTCTCGGTCAAACCGTTACTGACAGAGTTCGAGTAGCTGGCGAAGACACCCGACTGCACCCTCTCTATCGGTCACGCCGTTACTGATTGACTCTGAGTAATTTGAATCGATGCTGCTGGATAGACAGCGCGAGTCGGCTACAAATATCATAATCTATATAAAATAGATTGTTGTCCACGGTCGAAGTCAGTCGAACTACGTTCTACATGTCCACTCATAATTAACAACAAATTTATATATAATCCAGTGGACAGTATCGCCGTGCCTCGTAATTACAAACGAGTGACAAAAGGAGGTACCGTGCAATTGAACGGAAGACACCGTAAGACGCTTCTGATGCGGCCCTCGAACGCTGCGGGTAGACCACTGTCGATGACGCCGGGAGATGAGTGGGTATGCCTATGAACGTGACTGCCGAGGTAGTTCTGCAAGGTGCGTTCGGCGGGTCGCTCGACGCTGTCGTGGACACGCTAGGCAACCTCCCGATATGGCTCGGCGCGTTCGCTGGCGGCGCGTTCGGGGCGGCCATCGGTGCACTACCGGCCTTCGCGTTCACCGGTTTCCTCGTCATCGCTGGCGCTGCGGCGAGCGTCGTCGGGGTGCCGGGCGGTGACTCAGTCGGACTGGTCGGTATCGGCTTCGGCCACGTGTTCGGGCCGCACGTCTCCTTCGCAGGGGGTGCGGCTGCGGCTGCCTACGCGGGCAAAAAAGGGTATATCGGGGCAGAAAACGGCTACCACAATGGCAAGGACATCGCGAGCGCGCTTGGATGCAGGGTCGACGTACTGGCGGTCGGTGGCGTCTTCGGGCTTTTCGGCATCGCGGTCGAGCAACTCTTTCGGCAGCTGCTGATCCCGGTTGACCCGATCCCGCTTGCCATCTGTGCGAGCGCGGTCGTCCACCGGCTGGCGTTCGGCTACGACCTCGTCGGGACCGTCCATGGCGGAAGCATCCTCGACATGAGCCCGTTCGAGCGCGGAGAGAGGGTAGGCGGGGCCCCCGACGACGGTGAAATGGTCGCCGACGGTGGACTCGTGGAGAACGGCGGTGTCCCAAAAGCCGAGTGGTTGGCCACTGAACCTTGGCTGGGACATATGTACAAGTGGCATCAGGTCGCCGCGATCGGACTCGTGGCCGGTCTCGCGTCCGGCTACGTCGCGTTCCGGACCGGCAATCCCTTCCTTGGATTCGGGATCAGTGCCGCATCGCTGTTGTTCCTGAACCTCGGGGTAGAGAAGATTCCCGCGACTCACCATATGACGCTGGCCGGCGGGACTGTCTTCCTCGCCCTGACGGCGTCGGGTGACTCCGCCATGGCCGGGCTCTCCGCCGGACTTGCTCTGATCGCCGCCGGCCTCTTTGGTGTGCTGGCCGCGCTGATCGGTGAACTGGGCCAGCGGATCTTCTATGCTCACGGTCGGACTCACTTCGACCCGCCTGCGATCTCGATCGTCGTCTGGACGGTTATGTTGGGTTTCCTTCATATCGTGGGAATCGTTCCGACCGGCGTCTGGATTCCAGGGACCGCCTAATTCGGCGTGTTGGAGCGTCGGTCGGCCACCACCACACGCCCGAGGTGACGGTCCCGAACCATGCGCCAGACGGGACGCGTCACACTCTCTATTGATTGTTTCCGGGTGGGCTCGAACGAAGCCGCTCGTTTAGTATGGTGACCGTGAATCAGGATGGGATCCGGGCGGCCCAACCATGCCGTGTCGTCCAGTCGGCTTGAATGAACCCTCTTCGGGACTGTTGACAGGTTCGGCATTAACCCACAGCGACTCGAAGAGTTCCTCGCCCCACTGAGCCGCCGCGTCCGTCTCCGAGATGAGCGTCGCTTGCCACTCCCCATCTGCCCGAGTCGGAAAGACGAGACACAGCGATTCGGCAGTACGTCCCAGGCCGAACTCAGCCTGGACAACTCTGACCTGGGCTTTCAGGAACGCCTGCTTCCGTTTGGACTCGGTCCCAAGGAGCCGGTCGCGAACCTCGCTCGTAACGAGCACCCGGGTGTCTGGACTGTCCGGGATAGTGTCATTGAGTCCCCGAACGAAGATCGGGGTCAGAACGTCCGGACCCTCACTCGCCTCTATCCGAGAGACGAACTCCGAGATGTGTCTGTCGACCGCCGGCATTTCACCACGGACGACCTCGTACTCGCCGATGCAGGGTAACCGGCGGCGGAACCGATCGGGTAGCAGTTCGAGGTCGTGGTGTTGCCAGTACTCGATGTCCCGACCAATGAACTCCTCGGTCGCTTGGCGGCGCGCGATGGTGTCCGTTACAAGCTGTCCGCATGCGGTCAGTTGCCACCCGTCTTCACCTTCTGTCAACGCACCCCGTTGTCTGAGGTTAGACAGCTCTTTGTAGACGCCGGAGCGGCAGGCGTCGAGCTTCTCGATTAGTTTCGATGTCGGCTGCTGTTGTTTGGCGAGCAGTCGTACGATGTCTTCTCTGATCGACGATGCTGTGACGAACTGGCAGACTGAATTCATGTATTGTCACCCAATCGAGTTTGTCGTGATTACCGGTTTAGCGGGGCCAATCGTCCACCATTACGTTCTACAATGCCAATTTATTGACTTAATGATTGGTATATATCATTTAGTTGTCTTTTTGTGTGAGATGTGGGATCTCTGGCGACGCTGACATAACCACGAGACCTGTCTACACGACGAAGGGACGTGTTCCGTGACGCCCACGACCTACGCGTCGAGACCGACTGTAGTGTCGGGAGGCTGTTCGTCGATGCGGGCAGCGTCACTCCAGCACTCCTCGAGCACAGCCCTGACTGTAGACCTTCTGATCGAGCCACTCTCCGCGAGAACTCCTCCGAACGGCGCTGTGAGGTACATCAGCGACTCTGTCGAAATCATTCGTTGTTGATGGGTTTTCAATAGTATGCTGCATACAGAGCCCGAGTCGGTCACGGGTGTGCGAGTTTCCAGAGCCTCATCGGGACGACACCGAGGAACGGAAGATACACGGGGAGGAACACCCACGGGACGGACGGGCCGAGCGGCGTGGCGGCCACGACGACGCTACCGACGGTGATGAGGGCGACCGATCCGACCGCAGCACCGACGAACCGCCGATCGAGCGGCGAGCAGTCGGTCGACTGAAGCGGGATATCGAACGTCTCGACGAACGCCTCCGGGGTATCAACTGGTCCCAGCGTACGTTCGGTCTTTTCGTCGCCCCAGCCGGCTGTCACGATGACTGTTCGCGTCCCGAAGTACCGGTCGGAGGGTCGTGTCTCGACGACAGCGGCGTCACGGAGTTCGTTGACCGGCGTCGTCCACTGTGGTTCGTCGGTCAGGCGATCGTGGGCGACGAGGTAGTCACCGATTCGATGGTACGTCGTCCATCTGTTCAGCAGAATAGCCTCCACGATGTCGCCTGCGAGCATGAGGCCCAACAGGACGAGGCCGGTGAGACCGCTCGCGACCCAGAGCGTCGGCGAGGGCGTACCGTCGCCGAGGAATGCGGGCACGCCGAGCCAGACGAACGCGGCCAACACGACGTAGAACGGTCCCGTCGTGGTGACCGCCCGCCAGATCGCGGCCGCCGCGACCGAACGCCCGTCGACGTCGACCGTGGCCGACGGTTGCCCCACGGGGACGTCGACTGAGTCGACGGTCGTGTCACTGTCGGGGCCGGAGAGCCACCCAGAGAACCGTCCACCCCCACCGCGTTCCGCGCGGAGTCCCGACCACTCGAAGAGCACCTTCACGACCACGAACGCGACAAGCACGGACGTCGCTCCCCCAACTATGACGACGAACAGGAAGCAGGCGAGAAAGAACCCCTGACGGGCGGGAATCTCGACGACGGCGTACGGAGAGAGCTCCGCATACTGCCCGCTCCGGACGTAGGTGTGGGCGGTCTCGACGACCTGCCCGACGACCAGCGCGACGACGCTGAGCAGTACCTCCGGGCGGCCGAGCACATCGAGGACCGCGGCGACTTCCGAGACAGGGACGAGGACGAAGAAGCCAACCCACACGCCACCGACGACGACTGCGGCGGCGAACGGGACGTTCCGCGGATAGATCGGTGGCAGACGGTCGTGGACGGTGACCCTTCCGCGTTTATCGACGAGATCGCTCTCGGAGACGCTGAAGACGCCGCTCTCCCGGTCGGACGCAGGCGGTTTGCCGGCGAATAGCGCTTTCACTCCCGCGAGCGGCAGCAGGACCAGCAGTTCGAGGGCGTAGACGGTGACGAGTGTCTCGGGGTCCCAGCCGAACCACACCACCCCCACGAGCGGGAGGATGTTGGCAGCGAGAACGGGGAGCAAGCCGAGTGCTGTCTGTAGGGCGTCGCCGTCCCGGATGGAGGGCATTGGTTGCGCTCTCTCTCTCAGTGACAGATATGTGTGGTGGAACAATCGAACCTTGTTTGGACACCGCTGAAGTCGTCGTCGGTGGCTCTATCGAGTGAACAAGACCCGTCGATGAGTGTCTCTCTATCCGATTTCGCTCTTTGGGCATCCGACGGAGCTGACGCTCTGCACCGGGTCGGAACGGAGTCGAACTGCTGTATTCACGATGGCTGACGTTCGGTCGAAAGACCGATTTCAGTGTGCTCGCGCTACACTAGTCCACCGGACCGGCGAGGCCGATACTCACCGAAGCCTAAGAGTGGGAAGAAGACCAATCCGAGGAACGTGAGCCCAAGCCCGAAGCCAATCCCTCGCCCGAAGAACCGGGCCACTCCAGCGTGGATCTTGTACAGCGCGTAGATGTTTACGATCGGGATGAATATAAGTACCAGCCACCACCAGGCATTCCCCCCGATCTGAAGCATGACGTATAAGTTGTATATTGGTATGACCGCCTTCCACCCCGCGTGACCAGCCTTTTCGAATACCGCCCACATCCCCGCAATGTGAATCAGGATAAGCAACAGCTGGAGTAAGAGGAGTGCGATACCACCGAGATCACTGCTCTGGAGGGGGACCGCGGATACTTCGAGCGGGACCATATAACCAATGGTACGCGGAGTGGAAAAAAGCCTGACGAATCTCGGTCATGCTTCGACTGCGCTTTTGATGCCCCGAAGCCGGAACAAGCGTACTGGCCGAAGAAGATTCGGTCACCGTTCTGTTGAGACTCATGTTCGGTTCACACGACGAACGCCCACGCTCGTCAGGAGCTTCGTGAGCGGGCGATCTCCGGAGTCTCACCCAGGTTAGCTCATCGAGCGTCCGGCCGTGGGGCGAGCGACACGGTATCGACTCGTCGAAGGTCGTCCGGTTGGCACACAGAACACGTCGTTTGCGTCGTCGCGACTGAACAGCGTGGGACGGAGCGGCGACACCACGCTGACAGCGGTGCCGCCAGCACGGGATTCGACCCACACTGCGGTCCGGGGGGTAATCCCCCCAGTTTACTCACGGAGGGCTCGGTCCTCAATCTTGTGCCAGATACTAGACAAAACGGGTCGGCATCGGGATGGCTGCAGTGTGGGACGCTTTCTTCCCCCCGCTCCCCACCGACGCTCGGAAAGTCGCCGCGCCGGAGTTCCAGACACCCCTCTCAGTTGTCTGGAACCACATATTCGTAGACACGACAGTCAAAAATGCTTTCTGTTCCACGAGAGTGTGGTTGGATTTGATAACATTGAGGTGCGTGGAACCGTATCGGTGAGACGGGCCTACTTTGGTTCCCCCTTCCCCCCTCTCTCCCCCCCACCAAAGATGGGCCCTCCTTTTCACACACTGAGTGGACCGCGCGACTCGTGGGCTCTGAGTGTTCTCATCGATTCGTGATCTGTGGGCTCAGCCGAGTGACCCTCACTCGGAAGCTACCGGAACTCACGTCAAGACAGCCGTTCTGACTGGCTGTACACCTCGAACGCGGGCGTGACGTCGGGGAACCGGAATCGCCCCTAGGCTGGCTGTTAGAAGCTGGGTTTGCCGGAGCCACCGCCCCGCCCCACGTACGTCGCGGTGAAGACGGTGACGTTGTCGATTGGGAACGCGGAGATCGCCGCATCTCCTCCCGTCCAGTCGAGTGAGTTCCGGGACGGCGGAGGGTAAACATCGTTCCCCTTTCCGTCAAGTGAGGCTAACATCGGGGGGAACGGGTCGTTCCCCTTGCCATCCATCGGTTCGGCTGCGGCCATCCCGCTGGTTCCAGCGACCGCGGCGGTCAACAGGACCGCGACGAGGAGTAGTCTGGTGGCAGTGCGTCCAATCGTGATGTGGGTCAGTGCGTTCATCACAGTTGGAGGGAAGAGACGGTATTCGATGAAGTCGGATGCTCAGTATTGAACCGCGCCGCCGGAGGCCGTCTCTAGATACGTAGACTGAATTGAGCGGTTCGGCCTGAAGCGGGGTCTCACTTCCCAAGCGAACCCAGTGACTGATACAGAATCGAGCGCAGAGCCGAGACTGTCGGCGCGGGAAGAGGTCACTCGTCGTGAGAAAGCTGAATACGGGAGTGAGTTTCTCGAGAGCCGTCACTCACAGGTGTGGTCTCGTCCGCGCCAGCACCGACGGTGAATGGGGCTCGGAGCTGTTTCGACTCGCACCATCACCGTCAGGTGAATCGTTCACCGGGTCGTCATCAGTCGGTCACGTGAGAATCGAGACACCCGTAAACTCGAATCTGGCACCCGTATTCGAGTCGGTCGATGTAGAGTCGGGTGAGACGACCGACACCCGCCAGCCATGTTCCCGTGCGATCCGATCGACGATGGCGAGTCCGAGCCCTCGACTCTCCGGCGTAGTCGTCACGCCAAACCTGAACACATTGTCGCCGACTTCCGACGGGATTCCCGGACCGTCGTCGACGACCGCGAACCCATCCGGAATCGGGTCGACAGTCACGGTCACATCAGGCCCCGCATGCTCGACGGCGTTGCGAAAGAGGTTCTCCAACATCTGGCGGAGACGGTCGGTATCGGCTCGGATAGTCGGTGCATCTGGTGAAATAACGAGCGTGGCCTCGGCCGTGTCGACTGTCTCCCACGCGGACTCGGCGACGTCCCCCAGCGCAACCGTGTCGGTCGGGTCGATACCCCCTGCACTGACCGAATGGACATCACTGACTAGTTGTTCGATACGATCGAGTGCGCCCGCGACTTTCTGGAAGTGGACCGCCTCGCTGGTCTCCTGTGCTGCTTCGAGGCGGATTCGAGCCACTTCGATGGGGCTCATGATGTCGTGGGTCACGACGTCCAAGGTTCGTTCGAGGCGGTCGACCCTCGCCACCAGTTCGAGCGCTCGTCGTTCGAGTTCTGAGACTGTAGTGAAGTGGAGATAGCCGTCAGTGTCGTCATCCCCTGTGTCGACCGCTCGGACGTGAAACTGACGTCTGTCATCCGAGTGATGCTGTGCGAATCGGACCGTCGAGTTGGCTGTTCCACGGATGGCATCGAGGATTCTTCTCACGGTTGTCGTGTCATGCGGGCTGATGTCGTTGGCGTCAGCGTCGTCACCTGTGTCGGACACGATTCGACCAGCAACGGTGACGCGCTCGAGCGGAGTGCCGACCCAGTCGCGGTCGACGTCGAACGTCGATGCGAAGGCGGGATTGACCATGCGAAGGACGAGCGCATCTGGACTCGAATCCGGCCCACCTGACCGCTCGGACCCGTACGACAGAACGGGGTCGGGCAACGTGTCGAAGAGACTCTCCGTGGATTCACGGTTCGGCCCGGTACCCGGGGGCGCTGTCATCGGTCGACCCCCTGACCCCCGTGCCACCCGTCACGCTCGTCGCGAAGTGGTCGGCCCGGGTCATCGGTGATGAATGCGTCGACCAGCTTCCACTGGGCGGCCCGGAGGTGGTAGTGGAGCGTGGGCGAGGAGATACCGAGTCCGTCGGCGAGTTCCTCGGCCGTGCTGTCACGTGGTGATTTGAAGTAGCCGCCGTGATACGCCACCCTCAGTGCCGTTTGCTGGCGGTCGGTGAGTCGCTCGTAGAGCGAGCTTCGGAACTCCTGAGCCGTCTCGACGTCCCGCTCTCGTTCCCGCTTCGCGAGGAGATTCGAGTCGGGAAATCGCTCACCGACGGCTTCGACCACTGCGCGGACGTCCTCGTCAGGGGCGAGTTCCGCGACGACCCGTCCGACGCCCTCAGTGTACGTCGCCGTCCGGACGGTTGCGCCGTACTCCACCAGGGACAAGAGTGGTGACTCCTCGGTGATAGTGAGTTCGAGCAGTCCACCATCGGTCGCTTCGTCTGCCGTCGTTTCGTGGACGACGCGGGCGTCGACGATCCCAGTCGAGTCTCTCACCGCCTCGAGGAGGTGTCCGGGTGGCGTGCCCTCGACGCCGACGAAACAGCGCAACGCGCCTTCGGAGAGCGGGACGATGCCTTCGACCGCGAGCGAGCAGGCTAGTCGAGACGATGCCGCCAGCAGCACGTCCGCAGAATCGGTCAGGCGGAACGTGAGTTCGACCACCGTATCCGACAGGAGGAGATTGCGCTGTCGAGCGGCGTTGATAACGAACCCCGTTGCGACGCCCAACGTCGCCAGGCTCTTGCGCTCACGCTCGGTGAAGGCGTTCGCGCGAGCCGCGTACACGCCGAGGACGCCGTAGGTGGTCGTACCGTATCGAACGGGGACCGCGATGGCAGACTGCAGTCCGCGGGCGAACGCGACGCGCCGTACCGACTCGGGCACTGACTCGTCCTCGACGAGCTGTCGAACGAGTCGCGTCTCACCGGTTCGTGTGACGGCTTGTTCCAGGGACTCCGGCCCGTCGGACGTTCCGCTCTCGTCGACGAGCAACTCGACGACGCCCTCGTACTCGCCGGCCGCACTCCGGTGGATGAGACGGTCGGTCAGCAGGTCGCGCTCTCCGATCCACGTGAACTCGTAGAGGTCGCTCGCCGCAAGCCGTTCACAGACGGTCCGTTCGATTTCCTCACGAGTCGTCGCGCCGACCAGTTCACGGATTATCTCCTGAATGGTCGCGTTGATGCGCGTGAGACGGTCTAACTCCGCCTCGCGGTCGGTAATCGAGTCTTCGAGGTTTTTGCGACCAGTGATATCGTGGAAGACGACTATCATCCCGCCATCCACGGGGACCGTCCGAACCTCGAACCACTTCCCGATGTCGGGGAAATAGTCCTCGAAGTCGGTCGCAATCGGCTCTGCGTCCGCATCCGCGACGGCCTCGTGGAACCGCGAGTCGACCGACCGGGGAAAGACATCGCGGACATCGAGGCCGGTCAGTTCCGAGACGTCGTGATGGAGGCTGGCCGCCGCGACGGCGTTCGCCCGAGTGACGTGCCACCCCTCATCGACGACGAGCACGCCGTCAGTCACGTACTCCAGGGCGTCGTCCATAGTATCGTGTTGGATGGTACCAGTAGTCAAGATTCGGATGAGCCTTCGGCACCAGCGACGTATCCAAGCCCTGCAGTGGCGGCTCTACTCTAGATAGTACGCGTCCTGAGAAGCGAAACGTCCTCAGTACTGAGCATCTATGCTCATCGGCGTCTCCGTCCGAGCAATACGTGTGATGATGAAAGACACCCACATCGCCGATGGAATCGCCGTCAAACTGCTGCTGGCCTGCATCGTTCTCACGAGTGGTGCGGTCGGCAGCATGGGACTTGCACCCGCGACGGTCCACGAGGATGGAGTGAGTGGAGAGCACACAGCCGCGCTCGCGTTTCCGATAGACAACGTGACTGCGACGGCAGGTGCCCCACTCGTCTCGGTCGATGGGAACGGCAACGACGCCTTCCAGACTGCGTTCCCGATCGACAACATCTCCGTCGCGTCCCCGATCGATACTGTGACGAGTCGCGCGGGGCACTGGGACGTCCGAATCGCCGACCTGCGTGGCGTGACGGACGCCACCGGCGCAGCTTCGCAGTTCCGAATGCAGGATATGGACCCCTATGCGCTACCGCGGCGTCCGGACGGACTCCCGCAGGACATGGACCCGTACTAGAACCGATTCGGAGATATTACCACGGTTTTCGACAAGCTATTTGGTGTGTGTTAGCATACAGTGAGGAACGGAGACGAGTATGAGACCAGGTGCCGCTGGGCGGACAGTGCGGGTGTTCCTCGTGATGGCAGTCCTTCTCTCGACCGTTGCCGTCGGGGTGGCAGTCCAGCCCACGCGTCCTGTCTCGCGGCAGGTCGACGCGAAACCGGATATCGCGGTCCTCCCCGAGGCGCTCTACTTCACGAACGCGACTGGCGAGTCGGAGGCTCAAACTTTCTCGATACGAAACGTGGGAGACGCCCCACTGACAGTCGGTGCAGTCGCCATCGTCGGACCCGACCGGGCGTCCTTCGAGCGGGCGTTCGACGGCGCGCTGACGCTCGGACCGGGTGACCGACAGAACGTGACTGTAACGTTCGACGCCGCGACGGCGCGTCCGCAGTTCGCGACGCTCCACGTCCTGAGCAACGACCCGGACGAACCGCAACGGAACGTCTGGCTCACGAACACGCAGACGGACGCCGACGTCTCGCCCTCGAGGGTGCTGGAGCGGAAGACACTGGTGAACGCCACGCTCACGGACGCCGAGGCGAACACGACGCAGTCGCTCAATATCTCGTGGCCGTTGACGCGTGACGATGTCGTCGCCGTCGACGCGGTCTCGTTCACGCCTGAACGCACCGGGTCGGTCACTCTCAGCATCGCGACGAACGTCAGTCGGTTCGGCGACGTCCCTGCGTTCGCCCTCGGTGACGGAACAGAGCCCGCAGGATACGTCCACGTCGATCACAGTATTCCGAACGAGCAGGTCAGTGACGTCACGTTCAGAATCCGTGTTCGGAAAGACCGATTGGCCGGGAACGAGACCGGACCAGAAGACGTCGTGCTGTACCGTCACGAGGAGAGCGGGTGGGTCGAACTCCCGACACAGTTCGTCGAAGCGGGTGCGACCCACTACTTCTTCGAGGCGAGGGCACCGGGACTTTCTGACTTCACGACGGGTGTAAACCAGGCGAAGTTCCGTATCACCGACGCGCTCGTGACCGTCACGCGCATCAGCACACAGCAGGGAACCGAGGTCCTGGTCCGCGTGCGGAACGATGGAGGTGCGGATGGCACGTATACGGTGAAACTGTTCCTCGAAGAGAGGATGGTGGACCGCACGGAGCTGTCGATCGCCCCGAACGGCACTCGACAGGCCACCTTCGAGCGCTCCTTCGACGAACCAGGAGTCTATCAGGTGTCCGTCAACGAGCGGTTCGTCGGGAACGTCACGGTCGAGTCCGGAGACACCGCACCGACGGATGCATCAACGACCGGTCGCACGGACATCCCTCCACTCGAGACGACGGCCAACGTGTCGACGGGCCCTCCGGAGGCCAGTCAGGCAACGAGCGGTGAGTCCGCTCCTGGACTCGGATTCGGCACGTCGGCTGTCGCACTGCTCGTCGTGGCCCTGTCCGTCGCGTTCAGCCGTCGTCACCGGTAGTCCAGTCCGGCCCAGTCGATGTCCCGGCTCAGTGGGCGCTTGGCCACCAGTGATGAGGACCGCCTGGGCGGCCTGGTTCGGCCGGCTACCGTTCTTTTCCCGACTCCCCGTCCGGTTCGCCTGTCGGTGTCGTCGACGCGGCCCGTGGCAGGAGCAGTTCGACGACTGTCCCCTGGGGGGATGCGTCGTGGAACCGGAGGAGACCGCCCGAACGGTCGACGAGCCAGTGGGCCAACCAGAGACCGAGGCCGCTCGCGTGTTCGAGCTCCGTCTCGCGTCCCTCGGTGATGGCAGTCCGGTCCTGTTCGGGGAGACCGGGGCCGTTGTCGGCAATCACGACGCGTACCCAGCGGTCGGTGTCGCTGTCGACGACGCCATCCGTCCACACAGTCGCACCGGCCTCCGTACTGTCCCGCTTAGCGCGCTGGACGCTGTGACCCACCGTCCCGGTTCGAGTCAGTTCATCTGTACTCGTTCCGGCCTCACTGGTCCCGTCGACGGTGGAGACCGTCACCTCGACGTGAGGTGCCTCGGCGTCGTTGTGCTGGCAAGCGTTCTCACAGAGGCTCTCGATCGCCATCCGGAGCGAAGGGAGCGCGCGTGCCCACTGGTCCTCGGCGAGAGAGGTTTCGATTTCCACCGCGGGATACGTCTCGCGGAGGTCGGCGACAACGTCGGAGACGATTTCGCTCACCTCCATCTGCGAGGGTGTCTGCTCGTCCGCGAGAGCAGTCTCGATCTGACGGGCTCGTTCGCTGAGGTGCGTGAGCGACTGCCCTGCGTCGCCGATAGACTGAGCCGCCCTGCGGATTTCGTCGTCGTTGGTCCGCTCAGCGATGACGTCGGCGTAGGTCAAGAGAACCGTCAGTTGATTCCGGAGGTTGTGCCGCAAGACGCGGTACATGACTTCCAGTCGCTGTGTTCGCCGACGAAGCGCCGCCTCTCGCGCTCGAAGCGTCGCCGCCAAGTCGTTGAACCCGTCGCTGATCTGCTCCCACTCGGTGCCACCGTCGAGCGAGACGGTTCGATCGTAGTCACCGGACCCGAGGTCATCGAAGCCCCCGAGAAGACGCTCCGTCTGGCGGAGACTCGCGACGTACTGCCAGTAGCCGAATCCGGCCATCACTAGGAGTACGACTCCCAGCTGCCCGGCTTGAAACAGCTCCAGGCGATGGAGCCGGGCATCGAGTCTCGACCGGTCGCGGACGACGGTGACCGTCCACCCCGTCGCGTCAACAGTCGCGGAGGCTTCAATCGACGCGGTGAACTCCTGGTCACCCTCGTAGAGTTCCATCCCGTTCCCGACGACTCGAACGGTCTGTCTGCTCGTCTCCAGGGGTGGAAGTGCGTCAAAGGCGGTCTGTGTGTCGAGATAGACCGCCCCTGCGAGGACGCCTGTTATCTCCCCATCCTCGAAGATTGGCGTGCTGAACACGAGGACGTGTCTGTCCGTGTCGTCGACAGCCTCGCCCTCTCCCACGAACGAGTGACCGTGGAGCGCAGCCTCGACGTAGGGTTCGGCGCTTCGGTTCGAGTCGAGGACGGCTCGCCGCTGCTGGGCCGTGATGTCTCCGCGAAAGGCGATGACGGTCCCGTTTGCGGCGACGACCTGGGCGGCGTAGAACCGTGAGTTCAAAACGAGCGCATCGAGTAACTGACGACTCCGGTCGAACTGGTGTGCATCGGGCCGGGATGCGACGAGGCCCAAGTAATCCTGTCGCTCGCGAATCGATGCGTCGATCTGGTCTGCTGTATGGGTCGCCGTCTCGTTGACGGCCACGCGAGACTCCTCGACGGCATCGCGTCGATACAGATCCACAGCGGTGGAAACCGAGAGACTCAGTGTGAGTGTCACCAGGATGAAGACGATCGCGAACTTGCGCCTGAGCCGCATACATGAACCTTGTCAAGAGACGTGATAACAATACACACTCAAACGAACGCAGAAACCACACGGACTCGAGGCGGACGCTTGGAACTGAACTCAGGAGAAATTGACTGGAGAATGCCTCCGTTCTGTCGGAGCTTTACACTAAAGTATAACAGCTTCAGTGACCAATCTCATTGGCGCGTGATACTATGGCACAGGAGAGAGCGGGAACGATTCTCGTCGTCGATGACGAACGCGAAGTCGCCGATGCGTACGCGCTCCGGTTACGAACGCGTTACGGAGACGTCAGAACAGCGTACGGTGGTGAAGAAGCGCTCGCGGAGATGGACGACGCGGTAGACGTGGTGTTGTTGGACCGTCGGATGCCGTATTCGGGTGATCACGTGTTGCGTGACCTCCGAGACGACGGGTACGACTGCCGTATCATCATGGTGACGGCAGTCGACCCCGGATTCGGTATCGTCGACATGCCCTTCGACGATTACCTCTGTAAACCAATCGACAAAGAGGACCTCTTCGCAGCGGTCGACCAGCAACTGGAGGCTGCGTCGTACGATGACCCACTCACGGCCTTTTTCAGCCTCGCGGCGAAACTGGCCGTACTCGAGGCTGAGCAGACATCTGAACAGCTCGCGGAGTCCACCGAGTACCTCCGGATGCAACGGCGAAGCGAGACACTCCGTGAGGAACTCATGGTCTCGGAAGAGAACTTCGCCGAGATGCGAGAGACGTTCACCGCGATCAATCGAGCTGGGTGAAGGTCTCTCTGTTTGGGGTGAATGCGGTCAATATATCGACGTTCATCCACATATGACAGATGGTCTATATGAACCAAGAGAGACGACAACTGGTTAGACGTCGTCGAGGGACTTTCGGCGCTGTTTCTTCTTACGCGCTGTCCGACGGCCACGGTGTTCACCTAAGACCAGTGTCGAGACGTTCGCTCTCGTGCTCACAACTCGCTCAGGAACAGTCTGCTGAACGTCGAAAACAAGCCCAGCAATAAGTAGCGTTCGCATCCACTGCCATCCGCTGAAACGTCTCATTCCTCCCGAGTAGGAACTTTGACGGAGGTTACAGGAGAGTAAAGAGTCGTGAGCCTTACTGTTCACGAAGTTCGGAACGCGATTCGAGCGGCGACGGGCCGCTTCGAACGGGAGTTCGAGGCATCGTTCACGAAGGAGGAGCTGCAGGCGATCTGTGAGGCACTCGGGACCAGTGTCGACGAAGCGGGGCGTCCGTCAACAGCGCGGATGCGCCGACAAATCCGGGCACAGGTCGGTATCGCGGAGTCGCGAGAGACAGCAGACGGCTCCACCTTCCGGAAGGCCGAACTCCAAGCGATCGCCGACGGGGTCGGCGCGTCGTCCGAGCCGTAGTCTCCAAGCGCTCGATCGATGTGCCTGCTTGTGAATCTCGATACGACGACCGCGAGTGCGAGCGCCTTCTCTGACCGAGACGCGCCCTCTTATACATCAGCGTCTCCGACAACGACTCAGTCTCTGTCGGGAGTGGCGTGACCGGTACAGAGGAAGTGTACAGCAATCTTGACCCTGAAATCATTGCCACAAGTCAACAGTGGCGGTTCTCTCAAACCACTTCGGACTGCATACACAATGTATGCACATGAGCACGTCAATTCGCGTCTCCGAGGAGACGAAGGAGAAGCTGGCGAGGCTGAAGCGTGAAGAGGAGAGTTGGGCTGAGTTCCTCGACCGACTGGCGAACGAGGGGTCAAGAATGAAGGCTGGCGCGTAGAAAGGAACTGACAATGGCAAACCCGAAAAGGCGCGCGAAGCTACCGAGCGTTCCCGAGAGAGCTTCCAGCGGTGACCTTGCTCGATTCGTCGAGTATCATCGATTACCTCGACGGTGTCGAAGACGTTGTCGAGTCCGTCGATGAACGACCGACTCTGGTCGCGTCCAGTCTCTGTATCTACGATGTCTTCGCCGGTGAAGTATTCTCAGCAGGTGAGACTGACCTCAGAGGCGCGCGTGAGAACTTCGGGAGAGTCATAATCGAGCGATAACTGTGTGACGCCTGAATCCGGATTCGACGACTTTGGATTGCCGACGGAGCAATCGCCGGAGCTGTGCTTAGACGCAAGGCTCAGACGACCAATCTCACCGATGAATCACCAGCAAACGTCCTTGTCGGGCCCGTCCTCAGTGATTCGCGAGGAACTCTCGCACATCGGCATCAGTCGGGAGTCGACCACGGGCATGGTCCGCCGTACAACTGAGTGCTGCAGCAGCGGCGGCAAACCGTCCTGCTTCTCGCACCGAATCGGTATCGAGCAGCCAGGTGTGAATCAGCCCCGCTGTGAAGACGTCGCCAGCGCCAGTCGTATCTGCAGTATTCACGTCGAAGGCAGGGACCTCGGTCACTGTGTCCCCGTCGATTAACAATGCCCCGGTCTCGCCCTGCGTGACAGCGGCTCGAGGGACGGCTCGTCGGGCCAGAGCGGCGACGGCGTCCTCGACACCGCCAAAGTACGATCGTGCAGCGACCTCACCGACCACAAAGAGATCAACGGCAGAGAGCAGTTGATCGATGGTCGATGGGGCGGTTCCCCGGCCTTCGAGTTCCGAGAGCGGCCCAGCGAGGTCGAAGACGAGCGTCGAAACCTCACCACGTTCACGCGCGTTCACGAGCTTCGAAACCGCCGCATCGGGGGCGTAGGCACTGGTGAAGACCACTTCGGCGTCACTGGCGTACGTGATATCGTGGTCGTTGAGTCGAAGGTTCGGAACGCTCTGCCCGCCTGCGATGATCATCCGTTCTCCACCCTGGCCCCGGAGGATTAACGTGTACGACGACTCTTCGGAGCCAGAGCGAATCCGGCTACAATCGATACCGCGTGTTCGTAAGTCGTCTGTTATCTCAGCAGCGGTATCGGCGCCAACGCGTGATATCACGCCTGTTTCGTCCCCGAGTTCCGCGAGTCCAGCTGCGACGTTCGCGGCCACTCCACCCACGTCGGTCGTGTGGTCGCGGACGAACGCACCGCCGTCGGGTTCCGGTAAGTTCGAGAGTGTATAGAGGTGATCGATGACGGCACTCCCGACCGCGACGACATCTCTCGACGGCATTACGCTTACTCAGACGACCGAGCGTCTTGAACCTACAGTAGATTCCGGTCTAAAGCACACGTGCCGACTCTCACGCTCCCGGCCATCGAAGCGAGTCGAGAACGGGGGGGTACTCGAAGCGAAATCCGGCGGGTGTGAACCGTCGCTTGCATAGTCTCTTCTCGCACCAGCCCATTGGTGGAGCATATCGAACACGTCACCGCTGACGGTGTGGCGTCCCGGCACTGGGACTCGGAACGTGGCCGATGCAGGGAGACACCTGTCGAACTGCAGTCGAGCACACCCCGTGAGTCGACCCCCGACGCGCCGGTCGCGCGTAAGGGACGCTTGGGCGCTGAGGGACAGGTCACGTCGAGAGCCGTGCGCGCGCTCTTAGAAGAAGAACAGTTCCTCACGACGCTCGTCCGTGAGCGGTGCGCCGTACTCCGAGATCTCGATGGCTTCGGCGTGGGTGACGGCACTCGCATCGTCGTAGCGCGCGCGCAGTTCACCTCGGAAGCGGTCTGCGACGTTCATCTCCGTGTGTTCAGTGAGGTGAGAGAGGCCATCGCCCGCAAGCCACGCCCGTCGCGCGTCGTCCCCCTCGGGGACGGCATCGAGTTCGTCGAACGTGTACGGGAGCCACTCGTACATCTGCGACTCGTGACAGTGAAGTGCGTCGAGTTTCCGCTCCTCGACGTCGGTCACGTCAAGGACGGCGTCGGGGTCGAACGGCATCGGCTTCTGGAAGTGGTCGGCGACGTAGCCGAACACGGGGGGTGTTTCGACTGGCGGCGTCTCTGGGCAGACGTTCGGGACGATGAGCATATACGCGGCGTCCTGCAGAAGTTGGGCGCAGTAGCGGTGGTCGGGGTGGTAGTCGTTCATCCGCGGGCCGAGAACGAGATCGGGATCGACGCCCCTGATGAACCGGATGAGCCGTCGCCGGTTCTCCAACGAGGGAGTGAGGCCCCCATCGGGGATGTCGAACACCTCGTAATCGATACCGAGCGTCTCGGCGACTGCCTCCGTCTCACGCTTTCGCCGAGCGGCGAGAGAGAAGCGATCCATCTCGTGGTGGCCCGCACTCCCGTCGGTCATCGAGAGGAACGTCACCTCGTGGCCCGCCTCGACGTACTTCGCCGCCGTCCCGCCCGTTTTGATCGAACAGTCGTCGGGGTGGGGCCCGACGACCAGCAGTGAGCGTGTCTCAACCACGACCTGTTATCTCGACAGTACATGAAATGCGTTGTCATCCCAGTGAACCGACGAGGAGACACGTCAGGTACGGTGCCGTTCTTGACATTCTCCCCGCCCTGAAGGGCGAGGATTCCCTCGTGGGACAGCACTTCGTTCGTGCGTCACCGAAGGCACCCTGACCGAGACTACGGGAGTGTCGGCTGTGGTTTGTGCGTAGTGCGTCGGGTCTCCCAATGGAGGCGTGGTCTGCTTGGGTATCCGCTTGCACCGCACAGGCCGTGCCATCGGCCCGACTCAACCACACTGGTCGAGTAGAACATCCGACGCAGGGTTGCTTTTTGATGAATGAGACCCCAATCCAACTCCAATTTTCGTCCGATGTGCTTACTTCACAGTATGCTGTCAGGCTCGATAAAACTGTGTGGCAGCGTCCCTGTTGTCGGATTCATCCCCGTCGTAAACAGCGGGGCTTTCTCCTCGGAACTCCGTAATCGGGACACACTCGCGTAGCCGACACAGTTCACTCGCGTCTCACGCGACTGTCGGCTTGCGAGGTGGGATGAGCCCCCGTCGTGAGGGTAGTTTATTACGCAAAAGTCATAAAAGACCCTTATCATTTATACATCCCACTAGATAGATGAACGTATGGCGTCAGAGAAGACCCCAGACGAGCAGTCCGAATCCGCGTCCAGGCGCGCAGTGACGGCGGACACGTTCAGCCGTCGAAACATCCTCCGGACCGGTGCCGCGACGGCACTCCTCGGTGGCGTTGCGGGCTGTGCCGGAAGCGGTGGCGGCGGGAGCGGTGGCGGCGGAAGTGGTGACGGTGGGAGCGATGACGGCGGAGACGGTGGGTCGGACGACAGCGGCGGCAGCGGCGACGGTGGCGGGTCAAGTAGCGGTGACAGCAGTGGCGGGAGCGGCTCGAACAACATTGCTATCGTCTCCAGTTCGGCCGGATTCGGTGACCGGGCGTTCAACGACCTCGCGTACGAGGGGCTCCAGAACGCCGCGGACGAGTACAACATCGAACTCCAGCAGGTCGAAGAGACGAACCAGTCGAACTACGGGACGGTCCAGTCACGACTCGCGGAAAGTCAGAATCCCGACTACGACCTCATCGTGTTGGTCGGCTACCAGCACACACAGGCGCTGCAGACGAACGCCGAGGAGTATCCGGACCAGAACTGGATGCTCATCAACGACCACATCGACCAGCCGAACGTCGGCGGCTACATCTGGGCGAACCACCAGATGTCTTTCCAGGCGGGCGTCCTCGCCGGGACGATGGCAGACCGCGAACTCTCCCACGAGGGGAACTCGCTCGACCCCGACGGGACGACAGTCGGCTTCGTGGGCGGCGTCGACGGGGCGCTCATCAACGCGTTCGAGCGGGCCTACGTCGAAGGTGTCCACTGGGTCAACGAGGACATCGAAGTCCGCGTCGGTTACATCGGGAACTACACCGACACGCAGACCGCAGCCAACATCGCCGCATCACAGTACGACGCCGGCGCCGACATCGTCTATCAGGCGGCTGCCGCCGCCGGACAGGGCGTCTTCCAGGCCGCCCAGGAGGCAAACCGGTTCGCCATCGGCGTCGACGCCGACCAGTCCGTGACGCTCCCTGACTACGAGGACGTCATCATGGGCTCGGCGGTCAAGTACATCAACGAAGGGACATACCTCGTCGCCGAAGGAGTCGTGAACGACAACTGGGAGGAAGTCAACGGGCGGAACGTCCTCGGATTGGATCAAGACGCCGTTGCCGTCGTTCTGGGCAACGCCATCGGTCCAAAACTCCCCGACGCTGTCACACAGAACCTCGAAGAATCGAAGCAGGCCATCGTCGACGGCGACATCACGGTGCCCTGTACGGCCGCCGGTTGTCAGAACTGACGGGAACGCCGCCTGTTCCGACGATATATGTTAGACGACCACAAGGACACACAGTAATGGGTTCTCCAACAGTGCCCGCTGTCGAACTCGAAGGCATCACCAAGCGGTTCGGCGACGTCCTCGCGAACGACGGCGTCGACCTGACCGTCGACCACGGGACGGTCCACGCCCTCGTCGGTGAGAACGGTGCGGGTAAGACGACGTTGATGAGCATCCTCTATGGGCTGTACACCCCCGACGACGGGCGAATCAGGATAGACGGCACAGAAGAGACGTTCGACTCGCCACGCGACGCCATCGACGCAGGGGTCGGGATGATTCACCAGCACTTCCAACTCGTGGATACGATGACCGTCATCCAGAACATCATCCTCGGACACGAACCCACCGCGAAGGGACTCGTGGACGAGGGCGATGCCCGGTCGACCATCGAAGAGGTCTGTTCGACCTACGGCTTCGATGTCGACCGCGTTCTGGACGAACGCATCGAGGACCTCGGCGTCGGGATTCAACAGCGGGTCGAGATCGTCAAGAGCCTCTACCGCGGGGCCGATACGCTCATCCTTGACGAGCCAACGGCGGTTCTGACACCACAAGAGGTCGAAGAACTGTTCGGCGTGATGGAGGCGTTGACCGACAGCGGGCGCTCGCTCATCTTCATCACGCACAAACTCGAGGAGGCGATGGCCGTCGCCGACGACATCACCGTCCTCCGTGACGGGAAGGCCGTCGGGACAGTCGACGGCGGGGCCACGACCGAACAAGAACTCGCACGCATGATGGTCGGTCGTGACGTCCTCTTCGATGTCGAAGAACGGACGAGCACGCCGGGAGATGTCGTCCTTGATGTCGACGACGTCCACGTGCGAGACGACCGCGATATCACACAGGCCGACGGCATCGACCTGACCGTCCGGTCCGGCGAGGTGTTCGGTATCGCCGGCGTCGACGGCAACGGCCAGTCGGAACTCGTCGAAGCGATCACCGGCCTCCGACCGGTCGAGTCGGGACGAGTCACATTCGACGGGGAAGACATCACGCGGATGAGCCGTCGGAAGCGTATCGAAGCGGGCATCGCGTACGTCCCCGAAGACCGGCAAGAGCGCGGGCTCGTCCAGGAGTACAGTCTCGTCCGAAACGCCTTACTCGGTAACCAGACCATCGAACCGTTCGTCAACGGGGGGTTCATCGACTGGGAAGCGGTCCGCGACCACGCGAAGGAGGTCATCTCAGAGTACGACGTGCAGCCTCCGAACTTGGACGCGGAGGCACACTCGCTCTCGGGGGGCAACCAGCAGAAGTTCGTCGTCGGCCGTGAACTCGAACATCATCCGGACCTCGTCGTCGCCTCCCATCCGACGCGTGGCGTCGACATCGGCTCCATCGAGTTCATCCACAACCGCCTCCTCGAGATGCGTGACGCCGGCTTGGCAATCCTACTCGTCTCGTCGAAACTCGACGAGGTCCAGAAGCTCTCAGACAGACTGGCAGTCATCTCCGAGGGGCGGTTCGTCGATATCGTCGACCCCGACGAGGTGACCGAAGAGGAGATCGGGCTGATGATGGCTGGGCAGAAACGGCGCGAGACGACCGACGGCGAGGTAGAGTCGGGGATTCAGTCGTGAGCGCGGAGCCCTCGCGACTGAGAGCGGTGCTCGACCGACTCGCGGACCGGATGCTCGACGCGACCGTGTTCGAGCGGTTCGCCATCGCGCTCCTATCAACGACGCTCGCACTGCTTATCGGATCGGTCATCGTCGCAGCCACCGGCTATGATGCCGTCGCGTTCGTCTCGTCGTTGGTCTACGGTGCGGTCGGAAACCTCTCGAACGTCGCCTTCACCCTCCGTCAGTCGACGATGCTCATCCTGACGGGCGTTGCGGTCGCCGTTGCGTTTAGAGCCGGTGTCTTCAATATCGGCGTCCAAGGCCAGTTCGTCGTCGGCGGCTTCGCTACGGCGCTGACGATTATCTTTCTCGCACCCGTCCTCCCGGGTGGAGCAGGCGGGGGCGTCCTCTTGATGATCCTCGGGACGTTGATTGCTATCGCTGTCGGCGGCGCGTACGCGACACTGCCCGGACTGATGAAGGCGTACGCGGACGCGAACGAGGTCATCACGACCATCATGTTGAACTTCATCGCCTCCGGCGTCGTCTACTTCCTCATCGACGCGTACCTCCGTCCCGCAGGGACTTCCGCGCCCAACACCGAGTCGTTCCCCTCCTACATCGGCCTGCCCGGATTCGTCTTCGGAAGCGGGTCGTTCTCCGTCATCGGCCTCGGAGTCGCCCTTCTCACTGCCGTCGGCGTCTACGTCGTCATGGCCCGGACGCGGTTCGGGTACGACCTCGTGACGAGCGGCTACCAACAGCGTGCGGCGGATTACTCTGGCGTCAACTCAAACCGGACGATTATCACCACGATGACCTTCTCCGGGATGGTTGCGGGCCTCGCCGGCGCGATCTTCGCCATCATGATTCTCGGCTACTACAGCGACCCCAGCACGTTCCCCACGTTCGGATTCGACGCAATCGCCGTGAGTCTGCTCGCCGCGAACAACCCACTCGGTGTGATTCCGGCAGGAATCCTGTTCGGCGCGTTGGACGCCGGAGGGCAGTATATCGGGTTCACGCTCGACGTCCCGGCGGAACTCGTCGACGGCGTCATCGGCCTCATCGTGCTGTTCGTCGCCGCACCCGAACTGTTCCGCATGAGCGCTCGACGCGTCGGACTCGGGGGGGATGACGAATGACCGTCGCAGAGTACGTGACGGACAACCCCGTGAAAATCGGCACCGGGGCGATACTCGTCGGTGTCCTGGTGGTGGCCGCTGCGGGCTTGGACCTTCCCGGTGCGGAACTCCTGACCGTGGGGACGCTCCAGCGGTCGCTCCAGGCGGCGACGCCCATCGCGCTGGCCGCCATCGGCGGCCTCTTCGCCGAGAAGAGCGGGGTGTTCAACATCGGGCTCGAGGGGTTCATGATATTCGGCGCGCTGACGGCCGCCGCGGTGTCGTGGTTCATCGCCGGTGATACCTCGGTCTCACAGGCCGACCTCTGGGTCGGCGTCCTCGCCGCGATGGTCGTCTGTGGGATTCTCACGTACATCTTTGCCCTCTTGACGATTCGATACAAGGCCGATCAGATCGTCGTCGGCCTCGCCGTCTGGTTCATCGGGTTGGGGTTCGGGCCGTTCACCGCGACGGTCATCTGGGGCGGCGTCTCCAGTCCGACGCTACCGAACATCAACAGCGTGACCGTCCCGGTGCTCGCCGAAGTGCCGGTCCTCGGTCGCCTCATCTTCGACGCCTCCCCCCTCGTCTTATTCACTCTTGCCGTGGCCATCGTGGCGTGGGTCGTCCTCTACCGCACGCGGTACGGCTACTGGGTTCAGGCCGCCGGCGAGAACCCGGAGGCACTCGACACGGCCGGCGTCGACGTGAACCGCGTCCGGTACGCCACCGTGGTTTTTTCCGGCGTCATGGCCGGTCTCGGTGGGGCGGTGCTCTCCATCGGCATCGGGAGCGGCTTCACCGGAACGGGGGCGACGATGGTCGACGGTCGAGGCTGGATTGCCATCGTCGCGTACCTCTTCGGGAACTACAACCCAATCGGGGCGTTCCTCGCGTCGCTTCTGTTCGGCGCGATGGACATGCTCCAGATTCAACTGCAGACCGTCGGCATCTCGCTGCCGGGCAGCATCACTGGGCTGTTCCCATACGTGGCAGTCCTCGTCGTCCTGACGCTCGTGGGGTACACCCGCGTCCCCGCCGCAGTCGGCGAACCCTACGAGACGGAGGACGACTGACGACGACACCGTCGAGTGACGTTCCCACCCTCGACTGTCCGAGGGCCGGAACGTTATACGGCCCCGTCGAGAATATCGGCCCCAGATGCTCACACGAAATCGACTCCCCTCGAACGAGGCGTCGCCGGTCGCTGGTCACCAGTGCGTGAGCGCCGACGAATGAGAGAGAGACACACCGAGAACGCGCCACAGAGTATCGGATCGTTCTCACAGGCCATCGAGGACGGCAACCGAATCTACGTCTCGGGGCAAGGCCCTATCGATCCCGCATCCGGCGAGCGTATCGAGGGTGACGTCGCCGCACAGACCGCGCTGACGCTAGCGAACGTCGACGCCATCCTCCAAGCGGCCGGTTGTTCGCTCGACGACGCGGTGAAAACCACCGTCTTCGTCCGCGATATGGACGACTACGACGCCCTCAACGAGCTGTACGGAAAGTACCTCTCGGAGCCGTATCCGGCCCGAAGCGCCGTCGAAATCGTTCGCCTTCCGGTGGACATCGACGTCGAGGTCGAGGCCATCGCCACGGCGGCCAACCGATGAACGCGGTCGTGATTCGTCGCGGTGACGCCGAGCCGACCGTGATGGACGTTCCAGCCCCCACACCAGACGACGGCGAAGTGCTCGTCCGAACGCTCCGCGTCGGTATCGACGGCACCGACCACGAGGTGATCGAAGGGAGCCACGGCGGCTATCCGCCGGGGTCGGCGTATCAGATACTCGGGCACGAGGCCGTCGGGGTGGTCGAGCAGGCCAACGGGACGGCGCTCGACGAAGGACAGCTCGTCGTTCCGACGGTCCGCCGTCAGCCTCCGGAGACGCGGACGAACGACTACTTCGAACGCGGCGAACCCGACATGGCCCCCGATGGCGATTACGTCGAGCGTGGAATCGTCGGCGCGCACGGCTACATGAGCGACTACTTCACGAGCCCCGTCGACCACCTCGTTCCCGTTCCGGACAGCTATGCGGCGTACGGCTTCCTCGTCGAACCGATGAGCAACACGGAGAAAGCGGTCGAACACGCCTTCGCCGCCCGGTCGGCGTTCGACTGGCACCCAAAGACGGCGTTCGTCCTCGGCAACGGCTCGCTCGGCCTGCTCACGCTGGCGATGCTTCAGCAGGACCATGGCCGCTACGAACCGTTCGAGCGCACCTACTGTCTCGGGCGGCGTGACCGTCCCGACCCGACGGTCGACATCATCGAGCGGTTGGGGGCGACGTACGTCGACTCTCGCGAAACGCCCGTCAGGGAGATGGCCGAGACGCATGAGTCGGTCGACTTCGTCTACGAGGCGACAGGTCACGCAAAACATCCGTTCGACTTGCTTGACGCGCTCGCCCCGAACGGCGTCGGCGCACTGCTCGGCATCCCGGACGACTGGACCTTCGAAGTCGACGGCGGGAGACTCCACCGCGAGATGGTCCTCCATAACAGAGCGCTCGTCGGGAGCGTCAACTCGAACCGCCGCCACTTCGAGGCGGCCAAGGAGTCTCTCGCCGCCCTCCCCGACTGGTTCTGTGAGTCGCTCGTCACCGGCGTCTACCCCCCGGAGGCTGTCACCGATGCCCTCGCGGACGACACGAGGTCCATCAAGACGGTCGTCGAATTCGGGACGCCTTGACCCACTCGTCTATCGAGGGTCGATGTCGGCGTCGGTGGCTCCGGTCAGTTCCCGTTCCCGCCGAGATGGGCCCGCAGTCGCTCGAGGACGTACGTCGTCTCCTCCTCGTCGAGACACATGGGATTCACCGTGAACGCCTCGGGGAGGCTGTCGGCGCCGACGAACACCCGCGGGTTCTCCTGCCGGAGGTCACCGACAACTGTCGTGGCGTCAGTGACGGCGACGTCGGGGGCGACGGTGACGACGACTTCCGGTGCCACGGCCACCTCCTCGGCCGCACTGATCTCTGTCGAGACGCCCGGTACGCGGTCCAACGCGTCGGCGAGTCGCTTCGAGCGCTTGTGCCACTCCTCGCGCAGGGCGCCGTGGTCCTCTTCGATGAACCGGTCGAGTGCCACGAGCAACCCCACGAGTTCTTCCTTGCCAACCTTCATCGGGCGGCCGATACCCTGTCGTGGAACCCCACCGAGACGGTCGACGTCGACCAGGTCGGACGGCGGCGTGTAGACGTCCGCAGCGGCGTGCATGTCGAGATGTTGGGCTGCGACCGACCGGATCAGGTCACGTCGGCCCGCGAGGATACCAGTCGTCTGCGGCCCACGAATGGCCTTTCCGCCACTGAACGCGACGAGGTCAGCCCCCTCGTTGACGAACCGCTCGAAGTTGCTCGTCGGAGGGAGTTCTGCTGCGGCGTCGACGATGACGGGCACCTCGTGTTCGTGTGCGATGGCCGTGACCGTCGACAGCGGCGGCTCAGTGTACTCTTTTGCCATATAGGCGACCGCCACCGTGTGTTCGGTGATGGCGTCGGCGATCTCCCAGGGTTCGGTGTTGTGCGACCCGGTTCCGAGATATCGGTCGTTCATCCCGACGTCGACGATGGTCGCTCCGCTGGCCCGGAGAGCGTGGTCGTAGCCCGTTCGGTGTGTCCGCGGGACAACGATTTCGGCGGGCGTGTCCGTCGCCGGAAGCCGTGCCATCCGTCCGAGGTCGTCTCCGGCGATACACGCCGCTGCACCGAGCGTGAGCGCACTCGCCGCACCTGAGGTGACGTAGCCCGCCTCCGCCCCGGTTACCTCCGCGATTCGCTCGCTAGCCCGTGCTTGGAGGTCTGAGAGACGAACGAACTCCTCGGCCGCGCGGTTCATCGCCTCCAGTGCGTCCGGGCGGATGCGACTGCCGCCGATTCGTGTCTTCGTCCCCGTCGCGTTGACGACGGGGGATACCCCGAGCTCGTCGTAGACGCTGTCGGTGTTCATGTCCGACCATCCGAGGTCCGGCTACAAATACGCACGGCGGTTGCCCCAATCAGTTCGGTACGCTCCGTGGCATGCCGGTCGGAGCTCATCCCAGCGGTTCGGGGTCGAACGCGCCACGGGCAGGTTCCGGCACGTATTCTTCGAGGTCAGCGTCCGCGAACGCGACACGCTCGCCACGCTCTGCGGCGAGGTACGACGCCATACAGAGTTCCACCACCTCGAGGCCGTCGGATAGGTCCTCCCGAGCGTGCTCTCCGTCACGGAAGGCGTCGACGACGTGGCGGTTCTGTGCGACGTAGCCGTAGGTGTTGCTCTCGTCGGCAAGGACGTCCATCCCACCCTCGGTCGCCTGTTGTTTCTCGACGGCGTAGCCGGCGCTCTCGGTGGCGTCGCCCGAGAAGAAGACGTCCGTCCCCGAGTCGAGGGTGTCGACCCGCCCGGAGTACTCCGGGCCGAGCAGTTCGACGCTGATGCGGAGGCCGGTGCCGACGAAACACCACGAGTTCGTCGCTTCCCCCACGACGATGTCCCCCGCAGGCGTCTCGTAGTAGATCGTCGCGCGGGCGTAGTCCTCCGCCGGTTCGTCACGGTAGTCGACGCCGTGCGCCTCCGCGAGTTCGTCGGCGTACTCGTCGCGCGTCCACTTGAGCGTCGAGAGGTCACAAGCGACTGCCTTCGGCGTCAGGTCTGGGTCTTCCGGCGAGGAGAGGAGGTGATGGTTCACTTTGTGCGAGTGACACATCATGTCGTTGAGGACGCCACCACCCTGCCGTCGGCCGTCCCAGAACCACGAACTGTGCGGTCCGGCGTGTTCCTCGGCGGCGCGGGCGAGATACGGCCGGCCGGCCGCGGGGGCGCGCTCCCACAACAACTCCTTCATCCGTTCGACACCGGGCATGTACACTTGATTCTCCAGATAGGCGTGTGCCAGGTCTGTCGGTTCGACCAGGTCCACGATCGTCTTCGCTTCCTCAACGTTGCGAGCGAGTGGTTTCTCGATGGCGATGCCGGTGAGGTTGGCGTCCCCCTGCTCGATCTCGTCGACGACAGTCCGGACCGTCTCGACGCGCGTGTGGTTCGGACTGGTCACCCACAGTGCGTCGACGTCGGGGTCGGTCACCAGTTCCCGCAGGTCGCTCGTCGCCATCGGGTCACCACATCCAGCGTCTTCGAGCGAAGCGGCGACGTCTTCGGCCTTGCTGAGCGTCGGGTTCATCACCCCCGCCGCATCGGCCCCTCGGATGCGCGCCAACGAGGGGGCGTGGAACTCCCGTGTGATGAATCCAGCACCGACGAACCCAACTCCCAGTCGCTCGGTCGTCATGCCCAGATCATTTGTATATTCTGACAAAATACTTGCCCCGGACGGACACTCACTCGCCTCGAGAACAGCGAACGTGGTGGACTCCAGCGACCCGTTTCGGTGACTCTCCGACACCTTCTGCTGGGAAACGTTGAAACAGCGGTGACTGGATACGTCGTCCATGACGTGGCGCTTCGCGGGTGCGAACTTCGACCAGATGCACATGAACACGAACCTGCAATGGGTTCACGACCACCCCGACGCGGAGCTCGTCGGCGTCTGTGACGAGACACCGGAAACGTCGACGGGGTCGCTCGAACAGGCGATGACCGACTGCGAACTCAGTGAGAAAGACCGCTTCGACGACGTCGAACGGATGTTGTCGAAGACGGCACCCGACGTCGTCATCGCGGGGCCGCACAATGCCAACCACGCAGCGTTCGTCGAACGCGCCGCACCCCACGACGTCCACGTCGTCATCGAGAAACCGATGGCGGGGTCACTCGCAGATGCCGACCGGATGCTCGACGCGATGCCCGCAGACAGACACCTCGTTATCAACTGGCCGGTACTTTGGCATCCGGTAAAACACACCGTCAAACGCCTCGTCGAGGAGGGCACCATCGGCCCGATTACCGAGGTACAGTACTACGGCGGTAACGCCGGCGCACCACCTGACGGGAGTTGGTTCTACGACGTCGACGCGGGTGGTGGCTCCCTCCTCGACTACCTCGGGTACGGCGCGACGTTCAGCACGTGGTACCGAGACGGTGACCTCCCCGAGTCGGTGACGGCCGAGACGTACGTACCCCCGGAACAGGAAGTAGACGTCCAGAGTTCGACGATATGCCGGTACGAAGGGGGAATATCGACGCTGCAGACCACGTGGCGGATGTTGACGAACCCGTGGGAGACGGAGCCACAGCCAGCGAAAGGGTACGAACTCGTCGGCGAGAAGGGAAGCATCAGCACGCGTGAGCGCGCTGCTCCGGTTCGCGTCACGACTGTCGACCACCCCGACGGCTACACCGTCGAGGCGGACGACCTGCCGGAGCGATACCGGAACCTCGCATATTACCTGATCTACTGCTTGGAGAACGGCGTTGAGCCTGAAGGGCCAGCGAACGCAGGGTTCTGTCGGGAGGCCCATCGCATCGTCGAAACCGCTCGACGGAGTGCGCGAGCGGGCACGACGCTCGAACTCGTCGACTAATCCGCGTCACTCCCGTGCCGGTGGCGGCGTGTACGTCTCCAGTGAAGGGTTCGTCGGGTCGACGCTCCCGTTGTCCTCTGCCGCCTTGTACGCCGCCATACAGAGCCTGAGGATGCGCTCGCCATCGGAGAGGTCAAGCGTGGCGTGCTCGCTGGCGCGGAAGGCGGCGACCGCATCACGGTTCTCGGCGACGAACCCGCCGGTGACGACGGTCGCCGCCGCGATGGGCATCCGTCCGCTGGTCGCGGTCTGTTTCTCTGCCCAGCCGCCCCCGCCGGCCACGTCGTCCGAAAAGAAGACGCTCGACGACTCGTCGTCGGACTGGACCTGCCCCGAGTACTCCGGGCCGAGTAGTTCGATTCGACGGCTCACGCCGGAGCCGACGTAACACCAGGACCCGGTCGCCTCCGAGACGACCGGGTTGCCCCTGTCGTCCTCGTAGTGGACGGTCACTCGGGCGTAATCCTCCGAAGGGTTCGAGTGGTAGTCCACGCCGTAGCTGTCCTGCAACTCGTTGGCGTACGCCTCGCGGGCCCACTTGAGCGTGGCCGTATCGGCAGAGACGGTGTCCGGCTGGAGCGGGGTCTCCGAGTTCGGGTCACGAAGCAGGTAGTCGTTTCCGGCGAGCGAGTGACAGAGCATGTCCGTGAGCGCACCGCCGCCCTGACGCCGTCCGTCCCAGAACCATCCCGAGTGAGGACCGCCGTGTTCAGCCCGTGCCCGCGCGAGATACGGCCGGCCCGCGTCGCGGCCCCGTTCCCAGAGGAGGGTGCGGAGTTTCTTGATGTCAGGTTCGTGCACCCAGTTCTCGAGATAGGCAGTAGGGAGGTCGATCGATTCGACTCGCTCGACGATGTGTTTTGCCTCCTGCAGCGTTCTGGCGATGGGTTTCTCGATTGCGATGCCCTGAAGCGACGCCCCGTCGGCGACGACGTCGACGACGGTGTCGACGGTGTCGACGCGGACGAAGTTCGGCGTCGTCACCCAGACCCCATCGACGTCGGGGTCGGCGACCAGGGCGGCGACTTCTCCCTCTCCATAGACCGTCGGCTCACCCCGTCCGGCCGCGCGGCAGTCCGTCGCGAGTTCGGCCGCGGTCTCTCGCGTTCGGTTCTGAATCGCAGCGACGTGTGCATCGGGGAGGTAGTCGACGCTCGGAAGGTGCGCCTCGCGACTGATGAATCCGGCACCGACGACGCCGATACCGAAACTCGCATCCGTCATGTCAGTGCTGGTGGGTGCCGCCGTGATAAGTCCCCGGCCGAGGCCGACGCGTCCGTCGATGGCCGCTACTGCGAGGTCGGTACCAGCGATTCGGTGTGTTACACTTCGATGCCGGGGGGTGGCTGTCACGCCCCCGAACGGTTACCCCACAGATCGGTGTCGAATGGGACTATGTGGGTAATGGGCGACGACCTCTCGAAGAGATCACCAACACCGGATGTTCCGACGTGTCTTCGTGAACCACTCGAGAAGCAGTACGAGTCGTTGAAGCAGACGAAAGACCACTACGGGTTCACGTGGAAGGGCACGTTGCTGGAGGCACAACGCACGCTGGAGTCCCAGCCGAGCGATGAAGAATGGGGCCCACCGGATTCTGTCCACGTCCCACTCAGTCTTCCTTCGATGGGTGGCGCCGGTCAGCGATGAGGTCGGTCGCGGTGTCGACGAGCGGGACTGCAGTGGACGTGTCGGTCGCGAGGCGCTCCCAGATGACAAGGAGTGATGGCAGAAGGAACACCGACGACAGATACGCGTACAGCACGCTCAGCGAGATGAGAACGCCGAACACGCCGAGGGCAGGATTCAGTGCCAGGGCTAACACACCGATGCCGAAGACGGTCGTCAACATGCTGCCGGTGAGTGCGCCTCCGGTGCCGACGACGGTCCGTGTGAGGGCAGGATACAACGGACGTTCGTGGTACTCGTCGGCAAAGCGATGGACGACGTGGACCGCGTAATCGATGCCGATCCCGACCGCGATTGCGAGGATGGTTCCGTTGATTGCGTTGAACGCGATGTCAAGCGCACGCATCGAAGCGACCACCGCGACAATCGTCACGAGGATTGGGACGACGTTGACCACGCCCAGCGAGGGTCGTCCCTCGATGGTCCAGTATGCCACGAGCAAGAATGCACTCGACCCGATAAGTGTCAGGATGAGCGAGGCGATTACCGACTCGAGAACGAGCGAGATCGCCTCGTCGAAGATCACGACACTGCCGGTCGGCTGGGCCGACGCCCGATATGACGCTGCGACACTGTACGCGTCGTCGGTCACCACCTCATCGTCGGCCTCGCCGTCGACAGTGTAGATTACCTGTGCACTCCGGCGGTCAGCAGCGAGGAAGGTGTCGATATCGCTGTTCGGTGAGTCGGCCAGGGCATCATAGATGACCGGCAGGTTGTCGTCGGGAATCCCGTTGTCGTTGCGGTCGTTGCGTTCGACGAGTGCGCGGAACTCGGGGTCACGCTCGGCTCGAGACTGAATCACCGTGACGATACTTCGACTGTCGGCTTGGCGCTCGGTCGCGCGAAACGTCTCAGGGGGGGACTGGCTCGCTCGATGGATGTCTTCGAGTGCTGTCTCCCGCGTCATCGGCCCCTCGACGTACATCAACACCTGGTCGTCCTGCTCGAAGTTGCGGTCGAGATAGTTGTTGATACGGACGTACTCGAACCGCTCGGGTGGCCGGATTGGTTCTGGAAGCAGCTGGAGGTACTCCGGCGTCTCCTCGGCTGGCTGGAAGTCGTCCGGGCTAAACCCCGTGTCGACACCGGTCGCGTACACGCCACCACCGACCGTGACGAGCGTCATGAGGACGAGAAAGACGACGGGACCACGTTTTGCAACGCCGACTCCAACCGATAGTAGCCGACCCAGCGGCGACGACTCCGAGCCCAACGGGGTCGTTGCTAACGTCGGAATCGGATACCGCTGGCGGGCGCGGTCGACGGAGACTTTCACCGCTGGAACAAAGAGTCCGAAAATCAGGAAGGTGAACGCGATTCCCGCAGCGGCGACGAGTCCGAAATCTCGTGTGGGTGGGAACGCACTGACGACGTTCGAGAGGAAGCCGACCGCCGACGTGCCTGCGACAATCGCGAACGCAACTGTCATCTGGTTCGTTGTTCGAGACATCGAGTCGTCGATGTTCAACCCACGGACACGCTCTTCGCGGTAGCGGTTGATCGAGTGGATTCCGAAGTCGATACCGATCGCGATCAGAATCGGGGGGACGGCAATCAGCAACACCGCAAAGGGAATACCAGCCAGACCGATGAACCCGAACGTCCAGATGAGGGTCATCAGGATTGCGAGAAGCCCGATACCGATATCGATGGGGTCACGATACGCGACCACGAGGAACAGTACAATGAGTACGAGCGCTGCCGGTAACACGAGCGCAGTCGTCGTTCCAGTCGTGTCTGGCGGCGTGCCCTGAACCCAGATGTTGCTGGCTTCGTCTTGTGCAAGAGCGTTGATTCGCTCGACGCGGTTGGGCGGGAACTCTGAGCCACCACCGGGTCCACCGGATTCCCCTGCGCCTGGGCCAGCACGGTGCGTAACGCTACCCTGACTCGCTGAAGCCGAGGCCGACTCCCTGTTGAAATCGTCGCTCAGACTGTTCGTGAAGCCGGGGTCGTCTGCAGCCTCCCGCACTGCCACCGCGATTTCAGTGGCCGTTGCCCGTTCGACTGCTCGATGTTGTGCTTCCGGGGTCGTAGCAGCAGGGTCAAGTGTTGTCGCGACCGTTTCAGCGGGCGTCGAAACCGACTCCGCACGGAGTGAGGGAGAGGCGAGAATCCGCTCACGCGTCTTCAACATATCGAGTAACGCAGGCTTCGAGAGCACGTTAGTCGACTCTTGGACAATCGTCGTACTCGTTGTCTCCGCTTGGAACGATGGACCGAACTCCTCGTTGATGTCTTCGACAGCCTGGAACGAGGGGAGGTCCTCGATAAACTGCCCTTGACCACTTTCGCTCGTGATCGACCCAAACCCGGTCGCGAACCCGACGGTCAGGAGCAAAAACAGGAGAATAACTGTTTTTGGCCGCGCCACAATCGCCGAATCAAAACGGTCGATGAGCCACTGGAAATCCATCAGTTGTGAGAGAGCGTTATACCGCTGTTAGCAGAGAACGGTATTCAGAGTTAGATACAGCAGTCATGAATGTTTCGTCTGCCGGACCGAACGCTGTGGATTCGAGAACGCAAAAAAAGAACAGCGAGGCGCTCGTTTGATCGCTCGACAAGCGTGTTGACTCACCTCCCGTATACAGGAAACTACGGCTGACGGTTCCCCGGTCGGTCTGATAGTCGTCGCTGTGGACAGAGGTCAAACCGCCTGAGAACGAACTACGTGGACGAATGGAATCCGCACCTCCCTGACGGCCTTGCTCGTTGAATCGAGGCTCGAAGCCGGCGTCACATCGACGAACAACCTGCTTTCGAGGGGCCCTTCTCGCTTCTGAACTTCTCGGGTCGGCACATATTTATATCTGACATTTGTATCCTGTGTACTCGTTCAGGACGGTGTGCCCCGTGAACCAATCACCACTCCTCCACCCATCATGACCGCGATCGAGGTCTCCGGTCTGAGTAAGGCGTACGACGGATTCCTCGCCAACGACGACCTCAGCTTCTCTGTCGAGACTGGTGAGGTGTTTGGATATCTCGGGCCGAACGGCGCTGGCAAGAGCACGACGATTCGAACCCTTCTGGGATTTCAGTCCCCGACCGCGGGGTCAGCGACGCTACTCGGACACGACATCAGTAACCCGGTGGAACTGCGGGCGGCGAAACGGCGAATCGGATTCCTCCCCGGTGAACCCGCGTTCGACCGTAACGTCACTGGCGAGGAGTTCCTCGACTACCAGGCCGCGCTCAAGGGAGACAGTCGCCGCGAGGAGTTGCTCGAGTTGTTCACCCCCCCACTCGAGAAACAGATCAGGGAGTACTCGACCGGGAACAAGCAGATGCTCGGCCTCGTCCAGGCGTTCATGCACGACCCCGACCTCCTCATCATGGACGAGCCGACGTCGGGGCTCGACCCGCTCAAACAGGAGGTGTTCAACACGTTCCTCCGTGAGGAGCGCGACGCTGGCAAGACTGTGTTCTTCTCCTCGCACATCCTCGGTGAAGTCCGACGGGTCTGTGACCGCGTCGGCATCATCCGCCAGGGGCGTCTCGTCACCGTCGAAGACGTCGACACACTACTGGAGCGTGGAGGGAAGCGGGTCCAGTTGCACACTGCCGAACCGCTCCGCGAATCGGACCTCGCACTCGACGGTGTCGTCTCCTTCGAACGCGTCGGTCGAGAGGCACAGTTCACGTTCACGGGCGAGTACAACGACCTCCTGAGGGCGCTAGGCGAGCACGATGTCGTCGACCTGGAAATCGACGAACCGCCCATCGAAGAGGTATTCATGCACTTCTACGGCGACGTGAGTAGAGACACGGGGGAGACGGAATCCACCGGTGAGCAGAGGGATGCCGACGATGCTTGAGACGATGCGGTACGAGTCCCGCCAACGGCTCAAAGGGACGGCAGCGCTCACGGTGTTGTTGGCGGCGTTCATCGGGCTGATTATCTACATCTACCCCTCTTTCGCCGAATCGACGGCCGAGATCGACGCGCTCCTCGAGAGCCTCCCACAGGCCTTCCGCGAAGGGTTCGGGGCCGAATCCTACGCGAGTATCGAGGGCTTCCTCTCGACGGAACTGTACCAGTTCCTCTGGGTGTTGCTCCTCGGGTTGTACTTCACGTACGCTGCTGGCGGCCTGCTGGCGAACGACGTCGAGAGCGGACGGCTGTATCTCGTCCTCGCGACCCCCGTCTCGCGAACACGGTTGGCAGTCGAGAAGTTCCTGTCGCTGTTAGTCCCCCTCGTCACGCTCAACACGGTCATTCCGGTGTTCGTGTTCGCCGCCTCCATGGCCATCGACTACGTCATCGACCCGTGGTACCTGCTCTTGGTTCATCTGCTGTCGATTCCGTACCTGCTTGCGTGCTCGGGAATCGGGCTCGTGTTGTCGGTCCTCTTCGACCGCGGCGACGTCGCCCAGCGGAGCGGTATCGCCATCGTGTTCCTCCTGTTCATGCTCGATACGGTCACTGTCGACACCGACTTCGAGTGGCTGGGAACGCTCAGCCCGACCCGGTACTTCGACCCCACCGAGATTCTGCTGAACGAGACGCTCGACCTCGGTGGTGCGATCGTACTCCTCATCGCGGCTGCTGTCCTCGTCATCGCGGCGTTAGGTGTCTTCCAACGGAGGGACGTCTGATGTCGCTGGGTGAGACGGACTGTCGCTCGGCCACGCGCCGGACACTCGACCGCAGAGCGTCCCAACCGAGCGCGGAGCGACGAGGGGCACCAGCACTTCCCTGTCAGTCCTCTGAGCAGCAGCCACCCTCGTCACAGTATTGGACCGTCGAACCGTCGCACCCAGGTCGACCACCATCGAACTCATGAACCTACACAAACGCCTCGTTGCGGTCGTCGCAGTCCTCGTCGTGTCGAGTATCGTCGCCCCAGTCGCTATCGCCCAGACGGCGGGTGAGGGGCAGGTCCTCGGATGGCCTCAGCTCTCCGTGACAACGTCGACGCCCGAGTTCACGCCCGGTGGCGAGCAGTCGCTCACACTGGAGGTGTTGAACGACCCTGACCTCCGGCAGGCCGGACCGGAGCGCTACGAACAGCGTGTCACGACGGCACGGGCCGTGACGGTCGATATCGACGACAGCAATCTGCCGTTCGATATCCGTCCGGACTCGGTTACAGTGGGAGACGTTCCACCAGGAAAGACGAACCTCCCACCGGTCACCGTCACGGTTCCAGAGTCCGTGTCGCCGGGGTCGTACGAGGTTCCGGTCGAGGTCACGTACTCGTACACGCGGCTGATTTCGTACGACGGCGACGACATCAGCTATGCTGACGGAACGCGGACGATCACGGACGAAGTCACGGTCCGCGTCGATTCCCGACCACGGTTCGTCGTTGTGGGAACGCAGTCGGACCTTCAGGTGGGTGATACCGGGCGTGTCACAGTCACCTTCGAGAACGTCGGGACAGAGACGGCCCGTGACGCCCGCGTCTCGCTGTCCTCGTCGTCAGCGAACGCTCGGATTACCACCAACGGTGAGGAACAGGCTACGGGCTCACCAGGGCAAGGGCCGTCGACCACAGCAGTGTATCTCGGGACGTGGCGGCCCGGCGAGACACGTTCGGCCACGTTCACTGCCGCCGTCGACGAGAACGTCGATGTCGAGTCACTCGCCTTCCGAGCAAGCGTCCAGTACGAGGACACGGATGGTGTCGAGCAAACGGCACGCCCGCTCACGTTCGGCGTCCGCCCCATACCGGAACAGTCGTTCGAACTCGAAAACGTGCAGTCGAACCTCCGCGTTGGACGCACCGGAACCCTGTCCGGAACCGTCGTCAACACGGGCGAGACGACGGTCAGAAACCCTGTCGTGGTGCTCTCGACAGGGGCACCCGAACTGGTCCCACAGCCGACTCGCGTCGCCGTCTCAGATATCGAACCGGGCGGACGGGCGTCGTTTTCGTTCGACGTACGTGTGTCCGAATCCGCCGCAGCGACGACGCACCAGGCCGAACTGACCGTCCACCACCGGAACCAGCGCGGTCAGCTCCGTCGAAGCGACCCGCTCGAGACGCCGATTGAGGTTGCCCCCCAGCGCGACCGCTTCTCGCTGACCCCAGTGAACGCGACGTTCGAAGTCGATACCGACAACCGACTCACCGTCCGCCTCACGAACCGCGAGTCCGCCCGGTACCGGGAGGTTCGGGTCCACATTAAC
Organism: Salinigranum halophilum; assembly: GCF_007004735.1. Taxonomy (NCBI): domain Archaea; kingdom Methanobacteriati; phylum Methanobacteriota; class Halobacteria; order Halobacteriales; family Haloferacaceae; genus Salinigranum; species Salinigranum halophilum. The sequence continues at coordinate 518,644 of NZ_SSNL01000006.1, read as the reverse complement.
GCGACCGACCCGTTCACGAGCGAGTCTCCCACCGCCTACGTTGCGGAGTTAGCGCCCGGTGAGTCGGCCACGCTGTTCTTCGAGGTGACGGTCTCCGAAGACGCGGTCCCGACAACCACCGCCATCGAGGCGACGGTGACGGCTCGCGAACCCGATGGTGACAGGATACGCGACGGACCGTACGTCGTATCGGCTACTGTCACCGAGCGGAGTGGACCGGGGAATACAGCCCTTCTCGGGGCGGGAATACTCGTGCTCGTCCTCGTCCTCGGCGGGGGGTGGTGGTGGCTCCGTCGATAGCTCACGTGACGCCGAGCGCTGTCGTGACGACCGACCACTACGCTCCTCTGTGTGGTGCGTACTCACTACTTCGTAGCTAACGCAACCCCGCTCGACTGGTCGACCGACGTGTTCAGTCGGATCGTGCTGGTCGCGATGGGGCCAGGAACCGCCGTGCTCGCAGTCTTGGCTTCAGCACGGGTCCCCGTGCTCGACGACCTCGTCAACGACCTCTCCCTCCGGCGCCACGAACTCAGCCGCGGGCTGCCCCGTCGGCCTCGGAGCGGTTCTCATCACGTCCTTCGGCCTCCAGGGGTTCGAGCCTGCCCGGAGCCCGCAGTGAGAACGAGACGTATCTCTCCGGGTGAACAAACGGGGGTGATACGCCCCCTATCCAGTCTGCCACCCGATGAACGCCTCGAACCCATACGTGAACCCGAGAAAGACGACGGCAAACACGAACCAGCGGAATAGATCAAACGTGCCTGTAAACGCGAGGACGTTGAAAATATACGACAACGACGCCCCGACAAACGCAGCGACGTAGAGGTTGCGTCGGCGGTCCATGCAGGGTACTCTCCCGAACGTCGGTTAATTTTTCTCCCAGAGGGTGCCACCTCGCGTCCACCTCAGTAAGTACAGTTCACGGTGGAGTTCCTACTCGACGAGCATCATGCTAAATCGCTATCGTGTCGTGGACGAAATCTGAACCATGGCCTCGATTACTCGACCTCCCAACAGCGCGTTGAAACTGCCGATGTCGTGTTGATTGGAGACGACCTCAGCAAGATTCCGAACGTCCTCGGGTTGGGACGACGGACCCGCCGAAGGCTCACGATCAATCTCGCCATCGCTTTCGGGACGATTGCGCTCATGATCGGAACGATACTGCTCCGTGGCATCCCTCTTCCCCGTGCAGTGATCGGTCACGAGGGATCGACGGTCGTCGTTTCGCTGAACGGGCTGCGGCTGTTGGGCTATTCGTGACGTTGAGACGGACTGTACATCTGTCTGCGACTCACCGCTCTCACCGCTCGGATTCTGGCGACTGTCGATCCTGACGGGCACTGTCCGGGGCATCTGGTATACCCCGCTCGTTGTCCAGTGGCACAACTTCTCCAACGCGCCGTTCACTAGGATTATCGTGATGACTGGCTGGACGGTCGCCGCCTCCCCGCTGTGTACCTACCCGACCGTCAGCGCGCACTCAGTGCTCGCCGCAACACTGCTTCACGGGTCGTTCAACGCCGTGGCGTCGCTCTCGCCGAGCGTCATTACGAATGACGCCGTGTTCTGCATCGACGCATGCTTGGTCGGTCGCGTTGCCGCCTCGTGCTTTATTACCTTCACGAAGTCTCCGAGAGAAAATTCTTATTTACGCGGCCACCCCCTTGCGGAAAGCCGGATATGGGGTAAGCCTGCCTTTATTTATTTGAACCGACTGTAGCACACAGTCAATATTGTTTGTCGACGACTCGAATCACCGTCCCACCAAGCGCAACACAATTCGGGCACACACCATCTGGGGCCTGATAATCCACTTTCTGTGCCCTATTGGGAACGACCTTTCAACTACGTTTTTCACCGAACATCTATGAATATTGAACTATATTCGAGAGCGATAATTTAGTGAGGTGAAGTCGGATACCGAGCCCCATCAGACGCAGTGATGCCTGCTCGATGAATTCCAAGTCAACCTAGACGCTACATCTGCTGAAACGAGCGATTTTAGTCATAACGCGGGCTCGTGCGCCACAAGCGCCCGTAGTGTCGGTGCCGACCTATGGCACGGTGGCGGTCTCATCTGTGAGTTGAGCGCGAACATCCTGAAGCGAGGATTTGTTTTCGATCTCATTGGGTTCCTCCCACTACTCAATCCCTGCCTCAGAGACCCCTATCGAACCGAGTGTTGACGAGCGTATTTGGCTTTTGTATCGTGAGAGTTCGGACGCATCTGCAGCGAGGAAGGACACATTCGTTCCTGCACGGAGTGATGAAGCCTGTGCGGTTCCCTTCGTGATGTCATCGTCCCCTTTGACCTCAAAACCAACAACAGAGTCATCCGGGGCAATCCCGAGAATATCAGGAACACTATTCGCGATGACGATTGAATGGCGTTCGTATTTCTGGAGAATAGAGTCGTATCGGCAATCGACAAAGAATCGGAAGCCGCGGCTCTCTAACTCGTTAGTTAATATTTCGAATACTTGCTCTTCGCTGAGACCCATGTCCGAAGACCGAGTTCGCAGAGATGAATAAGTGTGTCTGCGTATGACGAATGTTTAATTTGGTAACCAATTCGGAACGCCGAATCAGCTAGGAGGTTGATTGTACATTTCACTGCATGTGCTCGCCTTGAATCGGTGTGGTGCACTGTCTTAACCAACAAAGACTCGGTCCTCTGCTATTGTTGGTTACGTTCTAACACGGAATCCTCGACAGCTGCAGTAATCGAGTATCAAATACTGAGTACGTGCCCTCTCAAGTGAGTGTCCTGCTGAAGTTTAAGTACGATTCCGAAGCCAACGGTCCTCGAACCGGTATGAAATATCGAAATCGATGGTGGCCGAGAAATGAAGTTGTAGTGGATGGCCCATTGACCCCGCTTCCCTGTCACGAGTGTGCGAGCGTCACGGAGCATCAGTTCACGAAGTTCAGTCGTGGCTTGGAGTTTGATACTAGTGAGTCACTCTGGCAGTGTCTCAGGTGTGACGTGATCAGAGGTGGGCCGATCTGGGACACGAGTCAAGATCGCACTGGGTGGTTCGGGCGCGAGGAGGTCACCGGTCCGTGCCGAGGCCGTCACCGAGACGACAGACTAGTTCGGGGGATGGAATGAGGCGTGAATACGTCCGCGTTCGGCCCACGTCTGAGCGTATTAGCACAGAACACGTTCAGCGATTGCTCGAAAGTCTACATACACTCCAGACAACTAATTCGGGTGGGACAATCGAGCGGTTGAATCCCTTCTGGACTCCAGCGCCGACGCAGTTCGAGTTCCTTACGTTGAGTGAGGGAGCAGACGAGCCTGTCGAATTCTATTACGGTGTGGATGGGCATCTCGATACGCTCGAGAAACGACTGCGTTCGATCTATCCATCGACGTTCGAGATTTCACGTGTCGAGTTCGATGTCGCCTCACGGCTTATTCAGCCAGTCGAATTCACACGGCCGGACTTTATCGAACAGTATACTGCAGGAAACCTCCGGTACGAGTTCGGAGCGAGTGAACGAACCACGGTCGACACGACGGATTCACAGCCAGACCAATCGGACGCAGCCGATTCGATTGAGAACGCAGGGAGCAACTCTGCGTTCGACCACTCCGTTCAGGCTGGAGAGACGGTACTCAAACTCGCCCCACCCAGTGACGCCTCGAGTGGAGCGTCAGAGATCCCACTCACGAAGCCGACCGAGACGTTCGACGGGACGATACTCGCACGCCCGAGTCTCGATGCAGTCTCACCAGTGGGCGTACACTGGTCTGCTTCGGCCACCCGATCGAGAGACTGGATGACGTCATTACCCCACATTACGAGTGAGAGTTCAGGTGACGAATCGACGGTTGATGAGAGAAACGGACGGGCACTCGCGTCACTCATCGACCACGTGACACAGGCGACGTCCCCCATTGCGTTTCAGGTGGTCTTCCAACCACGGACCGTCTGGCAGTCGGAGGCCGACCTCAGGGTTGCAGAATTGCTTGACGGACGAGACACCGTCTTTCAGCAGTTCGTGGGGACGCTACTCGATGGAGGACTAGAACGAGAATCATCCTCAAAGGAGCGTCTCAGTGAGTCCGTCGCCAAACGTATCGACGCAATCGAACAGAAGAATTCTACGCGATCGTTCAGCGTCAATATCCGGGCGGTAGGTGTCCCGACTGCAGAATCAGCTCGTGATCACCTCGCGAACCGGATGGACGCACTCTGTCATGTCTTCGACTCGGTGAGTGGCCCCTTCTATCAAGTGAGCGGAGAGCGGCTTCGAGCGGGAAGATTTCGTGAGAAAACGAGAGAGAAGGCTGCCCGGACAGCCCTCAGCAGAGTGCTGGAGCGACAAGTCGTGACTGGCCGAGGAAAGACCCGCCCGGATTTCGTCCTCGATGGAGCTGAACTCGCTCAGTTCCTCCTCGTTCCGTCTGCGAAGGAACTCTCGGCAGACGGCATCCGAGGGACGCGTGCTGAACAACAGAGTCGGCGTCCACTTCCGCTGCCAAACCCGGACCTACTTCAGCAGTTCCAGACAGGAATGGCAATCGGGTACGCCCTCGATGAGAACAGGACTTGCCATCGGGACCCGGTCCGAATCCCACCGAGGCTGTTGACGATGCATTACGCGCGATTCGCATCGACTGGCAGCGGAAAGTCCACATCGAATACCAACGATACCCTCTCACTTCGAGCGACAACCAGTGGTCCCGTGATTACATTCGACCCGAAGGGCGATGGGATGTGTGTGAACTACCTTCGGGCTCACTTCAAGCTATTCGGCAGTGTGGACGATGTCTACTACTTCCGCGTTCCAGAAATCCTTCCGGCCGTTTCGTTTTTCGACATCCGCCCTGCGATTGCACGCGGACGGCCCCGTGAGGATGCGATTCAGGATAAGGTCGACCACTTCCACGACATCCTTCGGATGGTCATGGGGCGCGATACGTACGAACAGGCGTTCGTGGCCAACGAGATCATCGGTTACCTGATCAAGGCGCTGTTCGACAAAGAGTACGGAAGTGACGCCTTCGGCCTCAATGACCTCTTCGAGGCGGCACTACAGATGCAGCGAGACAGTATCATCCCACCCATCTCGGCAGCCAACCAGAACGTCGAGGAGTCGCTGACACGACACTTAGCGAAGGACGACCACCAGTTCGAGACGTCGATGAATGCCGTTGGAAATCGCCTTGACAAACTCATGGAGGACACCCACCTTCGACAACTCTTCAACCATGTTCCGGAACAACGCGACGCGGGGAGTGACGGCGAGTACCTTGGGAATCGATTTGACTTTGCTGACTTCCTGAGCAGGGACGTCACGATATTGTTCGACATCGGAGACCTCCGACCGGAGGCACAACGAGCGATCACGCTCCTGTTATTGAGCAACCTCTGGGACGCCGTACAGATTCGTCGTCGCGATGGCATCACCGACTACGACAAGACCACCAATCTCATCATCGAAGAGGCGGCGCCCATTGCGTCAACGAAGCTCGTCTCAAAACAGTTGCTTCCGCAGGGGCGGTCGTTCGGGCTGAGCATGGGGCTGATGATGCAGTTCCCCGGTCAGGTTCGAGAGCGGAGTGAGCGAGCCTACAACGAACTGCTCAACAATATTAAGACCAAAATCATCGGGAACATCTCGATCGATCGTGATCTCATAGAGTCACTCGCTCACGAAGACCTGAGCCCGACCGACCTCCGGAATCGGATCAACACGCTCCCCAACGGAGAGTGGATTGTTCAGCTCCCGAGTCCGTTGTTCGGGGAGACGGGTCCAGCCCCGTTTTCTCTGAAGTCGCTCCCAATTGCACCCGGACATCCAGAGAGTGATGACCCGCTCTCTGTTGAACAAGAAGCGCAGTTCGAGGCCGATGTCCTCCCACAACTGACGGAACGAACACAGGTCCAATACGGGCTTGCAGAGGATACCGGTGAATCGGAGAGTGTGGGAGGTGAGGGCTGGGGAAGTAGACCGAACGACGAACGGTCGACAGCCACAGACCCGACACAATCGTCGTTCATCGGAGAGGCAACCAGCGATTCAACGGTCGATGAAGATGAGGATGAAGAGGACACAGACACCAACTCACCGTATCGCGATTCCGGAGCAACTGATACGGATGAACCAGTCGGTGAAGAAGGGTCACCTGTCGATGAGCGCGGGCCGTCGCCAGTACGAGACGGTGGTGTACCTGTCGCAGATGAGGAACTCCGGCGGCGTGGCCTCACTCACGACGACATCCGGTTCCTGATCCGCGTTCTCGACGTGATGAACGGCGACGCACCAGATCATAGACTCATTGATTCAATGAGTTCGTTCGAGAACGACTTCGATGATCTGGACGTCCAACGACTCGTAGAGCAAGACCTGGTGGAGGAGTGCCAAGCGTGCGGTCGGAAATACTACACCGTTCTCCCGGCAGGGCGTGACTTGCTCGGTCAGCGACTCAAGGTCGGTCCTGGTCAGGGAGACATCGGAGAGAAGACACCCCATAAGGTCGGTGTGAAGCTACTCGAACAGTGGATAAACTCCCTCGACAGCGTCGAACAGGTCGAGCCATACTACGAGTACAATGAGGAGACGGTGTTCGACGTTGCGGGCCTCGATGCTGATGGTGAACTCGTGTGGGTCGGCGAGGTTGAACTCCCGAGTAACAACAGCCATGCATCGATTGACGACTTCGACAAACTCGCCGCGGTGGACGCCGATGCGATCTGGGCGTTCAACAATCGCGAGACAGCGCTCGAAGTGCTCGATCGACTTGCTGAGGGGGACCGGATCGACGAGAGCGTCAGCGGGCGTGACGCACGCTCGTTTTCGGCGATCAGGGACGCTGTCGAAGACTTCGATGCAGCGGGCATGACCACTGTTCGTGGGTTCAAAAACCTCGACCATGAGGTCAACCAATGACGTGGCGACAGGCAACCCGTGAGGAACTCTACACCTACTACGCCGAAGAATTCCCTCGCTACGTCGACCGCCTCCCTGAGTTCATCACGGCGGACGGGCCGAAGGAGTACGCACTCTCTTTTCGAGACCCACATCCGGTTCGCACAGAAAACGCCCCTGACAAGAACTTCATCCGACGCGGTACCTGGCAAACAGATGCATCTGGAAACCGGGCGACTGCAGAGTTCAGTACGTTCGAAGACGTTCTGGAGTTCATTCGGCACCCTGCTCGAAACGATCCCCTCGGATGGAGCCCGTTCGCCCTCGCTGATCCGGCGGTGCTGGAGCAACCAGACCCGCGTCCCGATGCCGTCTATTATGCGCTAGATCACTGGGATCGGCCGTGGATCCTTCTTGTCGACATCGACGCCAAAGAGATCGCTTGGGAACGCGCAGCAGGTGACGTCTCGGAGGCTGGAGACAATCAGACAAAGGGGACGCTCCTCGAGGCTTCAGGAATTATCGACTCGGCCCCAACGGGGTATCCGTATGCCTTCGAGGACGTCAACCGTGCTATCGAGTACGGGTTTGAGGTCCGCGACATCTTCACCGAGGAGTTCAACGCCGAGGAGACAATGGTCGTCTACAGTGGGCAGGGCGTCCACGTCTACCTCCTCGATACTGACCCTGCGCACCGATACGACGAACAGAGCCGTGAGGTGCTGAACGACCTTCTCCTCAAGACGTATGACATCCCGATTGACCCGGTCGTGACGGCTGACCGCCGGCGTGTCGCCCGCCTTCCCTACTCACTCCACGCCGACGTCTGTCGCATCGTCCAACCCATCGAAAGTCCGGAATTCGACGTTCGGTCAGCGACGCCGGAGGTAATCTCGGGATGAAATCGCGTAACGCCCGTGACGACGAGGACGTCGCATATCGGATTGCAGCGCTCCCCACAGAATACAGGGAATCACACATCAACCAGCTGTTTACGCGGGGCTACAATCGCTACATCGTCGACGGCGAGGGCCAACCCACTGCTCTCGTGAACGATATCGAGCGGTTCGGGAAGGCTGCGCTCAAAGAGCAAGTACGCTCCGACGCGGCCGAGGAACCGTTCGTCGATGAGCCAGGGACGCTTGCAGTGCTCGCGACACTGAGTGCGGTCTGCGTGAAAGCACACCCGAAATTCGAGCACACCTCACCACGAAATATCCAGGTACTCTACGACATCCGTGAATTGTACGTCAACAATCTCGCGTCACTCATCAGCTCGTACGGTGAGTGGTCGCTTCAACAGGATATCGCGGAGGTGCTGTACAGCAAACAGCCAAGTGAGGATGGGCCACATCCGGGTCGAGTCTGCACGGGCATCACGGAGCTGGCAGAGTTCGGGGATGGGTTGTACCTCGAAATTCCAATGGCTTCGGCATCACGGAACTGTCTCGTTCGGGCAGCAGCCGAGTCTGCGAACGACGGAGGGGAGACGAGAGAGATACTGACGCGAGTGAAAAACAATCATCTGTACGTCCCCGTCGGTGATTTCGACAGCAAGTATCGTGACTACGCAAAGGAGGCGTTCAAGAAGCTCTTGGTCGTTCAGGAGGGCGGGCTTTCCGAGGATCAGTTGACGTGGCTGACCACGAACGAGTCAGCCATCACGGAGCAGATCGACCGTTTTGTCGAAACCGGCCATCACGAGCGAATCTGGCGAAACTGGGAACCTGGCGAGCGATTGATCCGCGTGCTTCGACGAGCTCTCCGTGATGCTCGCGATGATGTCGTCCAGCAAGGAGAGTTCCACACCGCAAAAGAGCTCTATCGAGCAGTCGACGCGTACGACGCCCAGGACGACTGGGAATCTTCCGTAACGGACTGGATCTCGAGTCCGAGTGGTCTTGCGAAGAGCCTCACCGATCACGAGTCACATTCGGCAGTCACGATCGACCGCGACGATCGCGTCAACACGTACTGTATCGGGCGATCAGGGACCAGCTCGGAACAGATAGAGGTGACGCACATCGAAGACGTATTCGAACTCCCCTGTATGGCGAATATGGAGGCCCGACTGCATGAGAAAAAACCCGTCCGAAAGGACCTCTACAACTTTGCGCGGATGGTGATGTGGCTGCCACAGTATCGGGAGAGCAGCCTCGACGAGATCGTTACGGATCTAAAGGATCTCTTTTCGCGATGGCCCTGGTACGACGAGCACGAGACCGAGTACCAGGTCCGCTACGAATTCTCGAACACGATCGGCGGCGACACGCCGCTGCCGATGAACTGCGACAACGACGACCTGCAGCGCTACTGCATCGGTCAAGACCAATGTCCCTATTCGATCTGGGGGAGTCTTCCGTTCCCAGATAAGATGTACGAGCAAGTCGACAGGGGTTCGACCGACACGACTGAACAGTTCTGACGTTCAGATATATCTTTGATTTTCTAGAACTCTATCACAGTACGGAATCCAATTGTTCCGAATCTCCGTCGAGCAATTTTCAGCGGCTAACACACCCGAAATCGGGGGGACCGGGGGTGTTTCTCGGCTCGAGGGGATTCGAGAGAGACAGCACGGTGTATCGGACAGATGAGAGACACATCTGCAGAAATTCGAAAACGCTTGATTTCAGCCTCCTCACCCCTTCGTCGAGCAATTATTGGCTTACAAGCTTGTTTGTGGATTCGTCGAGGTGATTTTCACCGCCTCAAATCGGCCCGACGGGACTTTAGTGCAATGAGAGGACGTCATTTCGCCTTGCATATCGCCAAAATCGTCCAAAGAAAGAGTCGATATGCAATATGCAACGGCTGGTGGGGCACCTAGGCAGAGGGGGGCTGTCCGTGGACGAGCGGATTCGGGAAGGTGTCAGATTTGGAGGAGAGGTCGTGTGGGTGATTTCCGGAAGTGTCTGTCGTCACTCGTGGGAGCAATGGAGAGGTGCTCACCAGACGACGGGTTCAGAACGGACCATCGGGGTAGCACAGGACACCACGACAACACGCAGTGCCGACAGTGACAGCCGGTGGGCAGCCCTCAAAGTAACAGTCTCTCACGACAGCAGTCCGACTCGCATCGACTGACCGATCGACCGCGCACCCGTCGAACGCATCCACGAAGACGTCAGAGCAGAGTTCGCCTCAACGGGGGTGGCGGGCGTGAAGCGGACACTGTTCATCGCCGTCGACAGCGTCGGCGAGCGAGACGGACCAGAGAGAAACATCGTTCACCCACTCTCAACGCTCAGTGATCCAGCCGACATCCTGGCGGACGCAGCAAGAGGAGGCCGTCTCGGACGTCCGCCGCCCCTGCAACCACCCGACGGAAATCGGACGCAACCGGCGATCCAACCGCTGTCGTGGGGTCGCAATCATCGCCTGAGTTGGACGAATCCCGTCAACAAGACGATGGCGTACCCGAACAGAAGGATCGCACCGAAGTGTACCACCGCTTCCGTCGCCATTGCGGGGAAGACCGTTCCTGCAAACAGGATCAAGAGGACGTCCAAGAACATCCCGGGGAGTGCCATGAGTGCAGCGGCGCCTCTCTGTGCGTCGGACGAGAGTTCGAGCCACCAGTACACCGGATACGTCACCGAGAGCATGAGTGGGATTACCGAGAGGAAGAACGCGGTGAGAAGCAGTGTGTTCGTCGGCGAGAGGAGGATATGACCAGCGAGACGGATGAGAATGGCCACGGCGAACCAGACACTCAGTCCCCAGAGGATCAACCACCGGCTAGTGGTTCTGTCAAGCGATACGCTCGCTGCACTGGCCCTCGCGCCACTATCGAGAGAGTGCATTGACACCTCTGTTAGTGTGGGTTTGGTCCGTTTCTCTTCCCGCCTCGTCCAACGATCGTGAGCGTATTTCGTCCTCCCAGTCATCGAATATCGTCTCGATGAGTCCGGGAGCGATGGACGCGAAGTACTTCGAGATGAATACACCGAGCGGCCCGTACCGTGGCTCGAAATCGAACGTGATTGTGATTCGGACACCGTCACGGTCCTCTGAGACCCGCCACTCGCCGTCCATCCGAGTGAAAAGGCGCCTGTGGAACACACTGTTGTCGACGTGGACCGAGACGGCGTACGATTGGCACGCTTCCCAGTGGGTACACGACTCCGTCCACTCGTTCCCGTCCGTATCGACACAGCGACGAATCAGTCCTTCGCCCTTGCCCTCGACGACTGATACCGACGAGAGATTCGGGGCAACCTCTCCGTACAGTTCATGGTCGGTGATGACGTCCCAGACGACTGTTCGTGGGGCATCGACCGTTCTGTGCATACTGATTGTTGTCATGTATTTTCCGACCGAATACAGGGTACTCGTGGGAATAAGTGATTGCAGAATGAAAATTCTGTAGGGGGCGTTACCGAAGATTCGTTTTGTCGCTAATCAACCAATTCGACGTCAACGACATTCATACTCTCGTCAAGGGTCAGTTCGAGCGTGTGTCCGTCGGATCGCATCGTGATTTTCGCTGTCCACGGACTCTGGGAAGACACTTCTTCGTTGAACTCGCGCGCGAGCGATTGCATCCGCCAGTACGGCATCTCGGTCACGTCGACGCCCCTGTCGTAGAAGAACGAGATCGTCGCAGGGTGAGAGACGACGTGTCCGAACAGGGGGACACGTGCCTCGTACTTACAGTTCTCACAGCGATGCATGGTCGCGATACCGTCCGCACCCTCCCCGACACTGTCGAGAATCTCCATCGTCATCTCACAGGCACAGTTCGGACAGATGCCGTCCATCGCGAGCCCGAATCGGACCTGAGTCCAGCGATCAAACGTGCTCGCGAACTCCGCCGGTGAGCGAGTATCGAGGCCAGCCGGCGGGAACTCGTTCCACATCACTAGGTCCCCGCAGTCCTCGCATTCGATGATACCGTACTCGTCGTATCGGACGACGAGTGTGCCACCACACTCCGGACACTGGGCATCGATTGCTACCGGCTCAATTTCAGCATGGTTTGTAATCGTCCCTGCCATCACCGCGCGTACGACTTCGCGGCCAGCCTGAGTTAGGCTGTAGCCCCCGTCACCCTTCGAGAGGAACTGGCCGACAAGTTTGTTCAGATGATAATTGAATTTGCCGCTATCGGGACTTCCAATCTGCTCTCTGATCTCGGAGAACGTGATCGTCTCCTCGGAGGACTCCCACACTGCTCGAAGAATCGCGGTCCGCATCTGGTCGCCTAACAGCCAGAACGCTTCATCGGGTGAGAGTCCCTCCGCATCAGAGTCCATGCGAGATACTCGACATCGGTCATCATAGTGGTGCTGTTGCAGATGTCGAATCGGAGCGTTGGTTTCCTCTCTGGATGTGCCGCTGAGTTTCACCCGGCATAGAGCCCCATACGATAAGCCTCACGACAGATTTCGACTGTCCAGACCGGTTTTTCCTTGCTGATGCATTCGCGCCCTGTAGTCAGCACGACTGCTGAAAGCTACCCGGTTGCTGTCAGAAGCCGCGTACAACATACAGAGGATGCATCGGTCATCTCCTGCCCGGAATTACCTTCTTATGGTGGTATATCCTGATTGATTACCGATGGAACAGGTCGACCTTTTTGGGACTTACCACATCGATCGACCTAGTAAAGTGAGGCGAGAGCTCGAGGAGTTCTCCGGGGGTGCTCAGGTGTTCTTCACCGAGCAGGCCCGTGAAGCGGCAGACGCCTCGGATTGGACCGAGTTGCTGTCACGCAACCCGGCGATGTTCATAGCGGGATGGGGTCTGAATCTCCTTTGGGGGTTGCCTGGACTTCTCCTCACTAGACGATTTGATACTGTAGATAGTCACTCCACCAAGCAGGTAGCTCAAAAGAGAGGCCTCAGCATCGAGCCCGTCGACATGAAAATAGCGCCCCAACTGGCTGACGTGAGCCTCCTGATTACGTTAGCGAGTTGGGTATGGACAATGTTCATAATAGCTATCTTCGCATCCGGGGCCGCAATCTGGCCCCGTACTCCTTTGGTGTATGGCCTTCCAGTGACCGGGAGTACTATTCTCGGCATGGGGGTATTCTTCAGTATTCTACCAGTCGTGCTCTTTGCACGAATGTCGCTCTCCAAGCGCGACGATATAATGGCTCAAAACATACAGGAGATATTGAACAGTAACGACCGGGTAAAGAGAGGATGTTTAGTGGTGGGACACAAGCACATGGACGGCGTCAAGCATCAGTTGGAAAGCTCAGGGATAGAAGTCGGAGCCACCCACAAGTCGAAGTTCCTCAGAAGTAGTTTGTAGTCATCTACCGAAAACTCATATCATTGGTTCTGTTGAAACCCTCAGCAGTTGATACAATCGGTGTGCGAGATACAGAGGCTGTAGTCAGCACCCTGTCCGTGTTCGTCTCACACCACAATCAGTCGAGTCACTCCTCACGAAGGTATGCGGCCGCCTCACGGCGTCCCGCGCCTAACAGGAGGACGCCGAGCGCGACGAACCAGACAATCTGGGTAAGCCCGAAGACGCCACCGCCGATCTCAGCGAGCGCTGGAATCGCCGAGAGGATTCCTGCACCTCCGACCACGAGCCCGAGATAGTTCACCAGTCGGTGGAGCGCCCGCGCTCGCAGCGCGGCGACGCTCACGAGTAGCGTCCAGAGCCCGCCGATAATCTCGTTACCGCCGCCCAACCCGTCGATGACCGGACTAACTGCCAGCCAGACCGTGGTCGCCTGCGTCGGGTCGGTACTGTAGAGATCGACGACGACGCCCGTCGCGAGGGTGGCAATCATCCCGCTTGCGATGACGAGACCAGCCCAGATGAGGCCGAACGCGGTTGTCGCGCGCATCAGCATCGGTGCCCCGGCCGCGAGGCGCTCGTGGAGCATCAGCACGAGCGCCACCAGTACGATACCGAAGACCACGTAGATGAGCAGGTACATGGCGTACAAACTCGTCTCGTTCGCGACGAACAGTTCGACCTGTTGGAGCGGCGCGCGGGTGGTCGCAAAGTCGAGGATAACGAGGAAGTACGCGATACCGGCCACGTAGATGGCCGCCTCGGTGAGCGCGGCCAGACCTCCTACACGTAGGTAGTTCCACCGACTCACACCGGTCGGTCGCTCAATACGTTCGACTGCTTGGTTAGTAGACGATGCCATTTTTATCGCTGATGTTACAATAACCATCTGAGAAGATAGCCGTGTCGAAGGTTTCTCATCCGCCAGTCAGACTGCCTTCGTCCATGCAGACGGTGCAGGATACGCTCGTCACCGTACTCGACGGTCGGCCAGAGACTGTGTCACTCCCAGTTGGCCGCGACAGGGGAGCGGACTACCTGAGTGGATTTCGACCGAGCATCGCTGCAATGCCGGCGAGCGCACGCAAGAGCGGTCGCTGAATCACCCACGGAACGGCTGCGAGACGCACGTCCGAACGGTACTGAGAGAGGACTGCGGACACCGCGAATAGATCCGGTCGGCCCCCTGCCCCGGCCTCGTAGAGCGCCCGAATTGCGGCTTCGAACTCGCCGGGCGGGCGGAGCGTCGTCCGAACGACGAGGGTGTTGTCGCCGCGGTTTCGGATACTGTGGGCCTCTCCGGGTGCGATGGTCAACGATTCGCCGGGAAGCAGGACATGGGAGTCACCGCGAACCGTCACGTCGGCCCGACCCGCCATCACCTCCGAGCGTACCTCCGACTGTGGGTGCAGACGGGCGGGCCCGCTGTCGGTCCCCGGCGGAAGAACGCCCTCCATTATCAAGTACGCCCCCTGTTCATCGACACCGCGTTCGAGGAACGTGATACGTGCTCCCGTCGATAGATCCTCGACTGTGCTTGGATATCCGACTGCATCGTTCTCTGAGGGATCACCTGGTACCATCGACTGATGTTCGTTCGAAAATCGGCTCATCCGGTTCAATAGTGCTCCAGCGGTCGTAACCATTCCGTACGTGCTGTTCGCTGGCTGGATGTGGTCTTCCTCCTACGGACCCTCGTCCCGTCGAGTCTATTCCCGTAGCGACTCTTCGAGCGTTCCCCCAGTAGCGGCCTAGGAGATGCAGAGGCCGAAGTGGGCAATGGGATTCACTGTGGAGCTCCGATCCGTAAAGATCAGAATAGTAGCCCAACGGAGAGCCTCAGTGATGTATCGTTTATACATGGGAATCTGCGGCTAGTATTTGCCCGTTGTCGACGTTACTACATGCATGGCCACGATCCTTACTGTGTTCGGAACCGGCGAGGGACAGACCGCGAAGATAGCCGACAGCATCACGGAGGAATTCAGAGCCAGTGGCCACGAGGCAACGACGGTGAACGTCGCGGAGATCGATCCTGAACTCGATCTCGACGAGTTCGACGCCGTCTTGATCGGCGCGTCGGTCCACTACGGGAGACAACAGAAGTCGGTCAGGAGGTGGGTCAAAGCGAACCGCGAGGTACTGGTGAGAACGCCGAACGGGTTCTTCCAAGTCTCTGGTGCGTCCGGGGCGAAAAACGACGAGGGACTCGCGGAGGCGACGGGATATCTCGACAAGTTTATCGACGCCACGAACTGGCAGCCCGACAGAATCGCCCTCTTTGGCGGCGCGCTCCGCTTCTCAGAGTACGGCTTTCTCAAGCGGGCGCTGCTGAAATTCATCGTGAGGAACCAGGAATTTGAGACGGACGAGTCGGGAGACGCCGAGCTCACCGACTGGGAATCGGTCGTGTCGTTCGCCGGCGAGTTCGCCGTGTTCGTCGAGGAGCGACTTGGCGAAGCGGTCGAAGCAGACTGAGGACCGACCGACAGCAACCGACCGGTTGACGTTCACGAACTGACACCAGGCGACCACTACTGCGGCCGAGACCAACTGAATAGAGAGCGGCCAGAAGTGAGACAGCTCCTGGGCCGACGAACCCAGTATCGGCTCAGTAGATGAGTCATAGAGAGCAAGCATCACCCGATTACGGTTTAGTTCAAGCCGCTACGCATGAATTAACTGTTCAGTCTGCGTACATAGTAATTATTCTCCAACCGTTCTTCTACGCGCTGTATCTCCGGCATTAGGGCCTCCTTCTCGATTTTTTCCAGGGCTTTGCCTGACTCTAGTGCGGCGGTGGCGACTTCAATTTGCCCTGGAGATTATTCGGCGGTCGTAACACCTGCTCCGTCGCCACACGCCCGACAGCCACGCTCAGGCTGGCACCCGCATTCTGAGGAACGTGTCGAGCAGTTCCACGAGGCTCTCGGACTGGTCCTCCGGGACCAACGCGTACGCATCCGCGACCCGCTCGAGCTGCGCGTTCGGGAACTCGGTGACCAGTCGCTCGGCGTCCGCGACGGGGAAAATGGGGTCGTCGGTCCCCCAGACGACGAGGACGGGCCGCTCGAAATCGGGGAACGACGCGGCCGCCTCGTTGGTGTAGCGCGGTTCGACGCCGAGCAACGCCCTCCGGAGGTCACGCCGCACCCCCGGCTCACGGGTAAGCGCGTCGACGTAGCCCGCGAGGACGCTGTCCTCGACGGGGTGTTTCGTCAGCAGGCGGAAGGCGAGTCGTCGGACCGATGCCGACCGGAGCGACCGGGCGAACAGGCCGAGGAAACCCGGTACCCGTGCGCCGATGGTGAACGGCTTGGCCGCCAGCGGCGGGAAGTTGTCGTACGCATCGCAGTTCACCAGCACCAGCCGCTCGACCCGTTCGGGGTGTCGAGCGAGGAACACCTGACAGATCGCGCCGCCGGTGTCGTTGCCCACGAGCGTCACCCGGTCGACTTCGAGGGCGCCGAGGAACGCCGCGAGCAGGTCGGCCAGCCCCGCGGGCGTGAGGTCGGCGTCCGCGTCCATCGGCAGTCGGTGGCCCCCGAGTGGGAGCGTCGGGACGAGACAGCGGTGGGACTCGGCGAGCGGCCCGGCCACGTTCCGCCACAGATCGCCGTTCACGAACGCGCCGTGGACGAACAGGACTGGGTCCCCGCTCCCGATGTCCACGTACTCAAGAGTGCCTCCGGGCAGGTCGACGCGCGACCGTTCGTTCACCGCGCCTGGCCAGGCCGTCCCGTCTGTCTCCGGTCGTGTCATACCGGGAGGAGGCGTCGTACGGGCCTCAAGACACCGGCCGGGAAATTCCGAGCCGCTCGGAATCGGCTCGCGATGGTAGGACTGATGTACCGGTGACGTGACGGGATGGTATGGACGGGTCGGATCTCACTGAGTTGCTGGGCCTCCGGCACGAAATCCTTCGGGCGGTCGTCGACAAGCCACGCCCACGTCACGAACTCGTCGACGCGCTCTCGGACTCGAAGTCGACGGTCTACAAGGGCCTCACACAGTTGGCGGAGGCAGGGCTAGTCGAACGAACCGACCGGGGGTTCACCCCGACGCTGTTCGGCGTGGCTGCGCTCTCGCGGTTCGAGTCACTTGCGGATACGGCCGGCTACGGAGACCTGCTCGCGGACCTGCCGGGGGACGCAGTGGACCCGGCGGCGCTCGTGGGCGCGACAGTCGTCCGGCCCGACGACTCCGACGCCGAGCGGCACCTCGAAGCCGTCTGGGACCTGCTCGCGGGCGCCGACCGGGTCCGTGGCATCGCACCCGTCGTCTCGCCGGGCTATGTCGATCGGTTCCGGGCGATACTCGACGCCGGACTGGACGCCGAACTTGTGTTACCGGCGGGCGTTGTTGAGACGCTCCGCCGGGACCACGCCGATGCGCTCGCGGACGTGGTCGAGCGTGCGGCCCTCTACGAGACGGGCGACCCCATCCCGTTCGGCGTCATCGTCACTGACGGCTCGCCGGCACGGATGGCCATCGAACTCCGCGAGGGGGCGCTCATCACCGGCCTGATAACGAACGAGACGCCGGCCGCGTCGGCGTGGGCGCGGGCGACGGTCGACCGATACCGCGAGGGCGCGACCCCAGTAGAAGTGTAGACACGACTCACTCGACAAGTACGCTCTCACCGGCCCGCACCTTCTCATCACGCTCACGCGGCTGTCGGGGGGCGAGCGGTAGCCGTCGGGGTCGACGTGCGTCAGTTGTCAGCGTAGCGGTCCGCGGAAATCCTACATCGACACCCTCTGGTAAGCGATTCAACAGCTTACCGAGGCACTGACAGAACCCTCGCTGATCGGGGGTTCCACGCTGCGGATATGATTTCGGCACTCGAAGTCTAGGAGCTCAACTACGTAATTCTGGCAGTGAACACCGTTCAAATTCGTGTATCAATGATTTTCACTAACTACCTTCCGAGATACGCACCCTGTACTGATTACTCCAACCACCCGCAATTGGGAGACAACTGCCTGCGAGATATGCGCCCTGTACTCAGCACAACCTCAGAAACCTCCACAGCCACTGTCAGAATCGTCACACAACACGCAGAGGGTGAATCCAGTACACCACCGTTCAGTGAGATGTATCAGAGCGGCGTTCTTCGGCCCCGTCCGTGGAGGGTCGTGGATACTGGTGGTGGGGCTTCAGTCCGAAACCCTGAGCAACCACGGCGAGAACGGGGAACAGGACACGCTGGACAGCCCGTGGTGGCTGCTCGGGGACGACCACAGCCGGGTATGTCCGGATCAGGAGTACTGTCTGGAGGAGGCCAGTGACGCCCGACAACTCACCAATCTCGTGGACGGCGGCAAACCGTGCGGTCAGAAACTCTCGCCACTGCCCGGGGGGCGACACGGTGCGCCTGAACCGGGCTGATTCTGCCTCAGCATACGAAACGTGTGGGGTCCGCGGAGGAATCACGACCTCCTCACCCACTTCGATCCGCTGTACATCTCCATCGGTTTCAACGACGAGTAGACCCTCCGTCACCTCGAATCGTTCCTCAGTGTGGGGGTGATAGTGTACCGGCGGCGGCTCGAGATTTCCCGGCCTCACCTCATCCCAGACCAACCGCTCGTTATTCGAGGCGCTCTCGTCGAACATGATCCGCTCACCGGTCTCTGGGTTGACAATCTCCGTTGGCAGATTCATACGACCTGTTACGACGTGAGTAGTGTTAACTATTCACTGGCGATGTCGAACAGGTGGCACAGAGCATCGAAAGGAAAGGCTGGCCTGAGCACACCTCGCCTGCATCGGGCGAGGGTGCCCAGCGGCAACCGCACGATCCGAGACTTGGGCGGTCAGGATCGTTCGACGTCGGCCGCGGATGGATTTGACCCATACAGTGCAGGCACCCAGCCCTGCCCGTCGATGGCTGGGCGGTCGTAGTTGGGATCCTGCTGTCGGTCCGGCAACTCGGTCGGCCCGGGCATGATGTCCTCGTACTCGATCTGTGAGAGGAGGTGACTGATACAGTTGAGCCGGGCGTGTTTCTTGATATCGGCGTTGATCACGTGCCACGGCGAGTTACTCGTATCCGTGTAGGTGAACATCGCGTCTTTCGCCCGCGAATACTCGACCCACCGCTCTCGGGCTTCGAGGTCGACCGGGCTGAGCTTCCAGCGACGTTTCGGGTCATTACTGCGCTTCTGGAAGCGCCGTTCCTGTTCCTCATCGCTGACCGAGAACCAGTACTTGATGAGGATGATCCCCGAGCGCATGAGCATCCGCTCGAACTCGGGGGCCGACCGAAGGAACTCTTGGTACTCCTCGTCGGTACAGAAGTCCATCACACGCTCGACGGTCGCACGGTTGTACCAACTCCGGTCGAACAGCACCATCTCACCGGCCGCCGGGAGGCGTTCGACGTACCGCTGGAAGTACCACTGACTCTGCTCGCGTTCGGTGGGTTTGCCGAGCGCGACGACTTTCACCACCCGGGAACTCGTCCGGCGAGTAATTCGGTGGATCGTTCCGCCTTTGCCGGCCGCGTCTCGACCATCGAAGAGCACGACGACTCGGAGTCCCTGCTCTTTGACCCACATCTGGAGCCTGACGAGTTCTTCCTGGAGCCGCTCGAGCTCCCGCTCGTAGTGCTTGTTCTTGATCTTGCCACTTTTCTTGTAGAGGTCCTCCTCGTCGACGGTGGTCAGCACGGACTCCTCGGCCGGTAACACCGGGTGCTCGGTCATTGGAGCCACCGCTGCTCGTCTCTGACAATAGTTATTGATGCGTACATACAGAACTGTCAATGACAACGTACATAATTCTCTCCCCCACGCAACTGTTGGCCTTCCCCAAGCGTGCGGTGTCCAAGTGGACGCTTGAGTACCACATCGGTCTGCCGTAGACGGCAAACCGTCGATATCGAGGGAGGTGACGTGGGCCGAGCAGGATGACGTGTGCGAAGGCGCGGCTAATTCTCGCTATCGTGTGCGTGAACTCTCCTCCCGTCAGCACATGGTGCGTTTCGGAGCAGATGGGGGATACCCGTTCTGCGATGCGACACCACTCCCGGTGGCTATGCGTGCGACACTGACCCTATGACCTACTCGCGCGGTGTATGCAGCACGGTCGCATGATTATCCATTGAAGCTGCTGATTTTTCTACCAACCAGTCACTCACCTGCCAACGGCTATTCTGGCACGAAATGTGTCGAGAAGATAGGATTTCAACAGAGCCGTTCAAACCGAAACGAGACGCCGAATGCCGACCCGGAGACGTTCTGCGCTACGGGTAGTCGTCGATTCGAACCCGTCACAGGTTAACCAACACAGCACCGTATTTTCTCGTATTGTTGGTTAAGCATGGGGTAGCAAGCAGTTTATCCGCGCCTGAGCGGCCGAGGCGCGTAATGGCGCGCCACCGTGATTCACATGCCCGATACAGACGCATTCGACGATACAGCGGCCGACCACGAACAGTTTGAAGCGGAACTCATCGCACAGGATCGAGATGCCGCCCGCAGCGCAGTCGCGGACATTGACGAGCAGCTCGCGCATGCGCTGGTCAGTGCCCTCGTCGACGACGACGTCGTGATTCCCATCCCAAACGAACGGATGCTCGTTCACGAACCGAGCGGCGAAGCATTCGACTCGATGCTCCAACTGGCGGTCTTCCATCGAGGGTGGACCGCCGCTCACGGCGACCAAACAGATGACTGATGTGGTAACCCCTCAATGGATGGGGATACTACGGACACAAAAAGCGTCTCGGCGGAGGTCGACCACCATCCAGGCAATAAGAAACCCAGCATCAGGCCCAACGAGCAGCGGTCAGATATGGAGGAAAAGTGAGGTGGACGAAAGGTTCTGATACCGATATAAAATCGGCGTCCTCTCACCGTCAGAGTTCTCAGTCGGGGAGTCGACGCACTGCCGTCTACCATCGATTCGAGCGGCATCGTCTACGGCGTCAGAACGTTCGACGACGCGATATACAGCGAGTTACTGAATCCACTGGCGTTCGACCCGCGCGAACACCAAGGGGCGACCGTCTACATGCTCGCCCACGTGCTCAGAGTGGTAGTGCCTGAACTGCCCACCCGTTCGCCAACCAGAGAGCACCTAGTTCACGGCCTTGGTGTCGAGTCGGACCTGGTGGTTGTGGCCCACTATCTCGCGATTGTCCCCCGAGTAGACGATCTTCGAGCCCTCAGTGTCCGCGACCGTGTGGAACAAACTTCCGACGGCGAGCCTTACATCCCAATATCCACCAACAGAGACAGAGGCGTCGGTAACGCTCGCCCTGACATTTAAGTATGAAACCGAGGCCAACCAGGCTCGATGAATCGACGAACGTTCCTGAGTACCGCTGCGCTACTGGGCGCCACTGGATGTACCGGCCTCAACTCGGACAATGATAGCTCACTTCCTGCAAATCAGATGACCGAAACCGCCATCGGAGCAACTGGGCAGTCAGGTTCACAGCCGTTGCCACATCCTGAACCTGACGCACCCGAATGGAAGGCAAGGTTCGTCGAGTATGACTCCGACTTCGAGGAAGACACAGTCGGAATCCAGATTGAGTCTATTAGCCAAGCGAACGCGCTTCGACTCGAAGAGGGAACCGTTGTCGGAGCCAGAACCGGCTACAAGTGGCTCCTGATCAAGATTCGAACGACGAACCGTACCGACTCGTTGGCACCACGCCCAAAACCGTCCTCGTTTACGCTTGGGAGTCCCTGGGGGGATGAGGTGTACATCGTCGGCGAGCATGATAACGACTCCCCGGTGGTGGAATTTCCCTGGCCTGGTGACGTGTATCGAACTCCCCCACCTGCCAAGCCGGGTGAGTCACTGACTGGCTGGCTCGTGTTTATGATCGGGGAAAACAAATCGAGGGAGTGGCTCTACTATCGAGATAGTCGATCCGAGGGGAAGATCGCTGTCTGGGAGTTCCAGCTCGACCAGGACAGCCTCCCAAAATTCCATGTCCACGATATCGAACCGGCCGCGAGCAACGGCAACGGAGAAACCGTTGCGCTTCAGATCACGGTCGAAAACCTCGGTTACACCCCCGCGTTACTCCACAAGCGATACACGATTTCAGTGGGTCAGAACCGGCTTTCGGACAAGGGGGATCTCGTTGAGGAGTTCGAGCCTGGTGAAACCAAGACGATTACCGAAGAGGTTTGGGTGAAATCAGGTGAGGAGTTCACGTTCCACCTCGAATCAGTCACAGCAGAACAGTTGACCGCGCCACCGACCAGCAGACAGTTCGGTGATTCATTCATTACCCGATCAGGTGCCGCAGTGACTGTTTCGAGCCCAACCCTCACGGACTCGGTCGTTCTCAGTGGCGGGGAGGCAGATTCCCGTCGAGATTCCACAGTGGATGAGACGTTCGCCGTCTTCGAGATCTCGGTACGGAACCCGACTCAGCAATCAGTTGCTGAAATCGAACACAACTGGTTTCAGGTCCAGGTCGGTGAGTTCGAGTCGAAACCACGGTATTTCGATGCGACCGGGTTGTCAAAGCCTATCGAGGGCGAGTATTACAATAGCCGTCGATTCAATAGGCTCTGGGCAGACGAGGAACAGTCAGGGGTTGTTCACTGTTCTGTGCCAGCAGAGACAAGCCTCGAAAACCTGACCGTCCGGGCCTCGTTCCCGATGAGACCGTTCGCTAATGAGCGCTGTAAATGGTCAACAACCCCCTGAACGCTTGCGAACGGCTTCAAGTGAGTCTCGAGATATCGCTACCGTCCATGCAGGCGTGGCACTTCGAGGTGGTCTGTAGAACGAATTGGTGAGCAGAACGGGTCAAACACCATCGAGTGCTCTCAGAGCCGTTCGATAGTAAACTCTACTCGAACACGATTGTTTTCGGAGAGTTCTATCGAATACGTTAGCGAATCATCAGTACTGGATAGTATTTCAAACAGTTCGATAAACACCTCATCGCGTCCGATGAAATCATCGCTACCGCCATCATAATCAGTGAGTTCGACACTGAGGCGGAGTCCAGACGTTGGTGACGGTAAGCCCTCTGGTACTGGGAACTCGAATATGGTACCTAACGAGAGGGTGTATGGGTTTTCTTCAGTTAGCAAGATCATCTCAGAGGCACCTGCGGGCACACGCCAGAGGACGATTTCTGAACTGGTCGATGGTTCTTGGGTCGCCTCGACGACTTCGGTAGCCTGTGGAGTACTCGTACTGTCTGTCGGAGACTCGGTCGACGTTGGAGGTTCCTCGGACCCGACGAACGTCCCCCCAACCGCCTCGGCGGTTATGAGACCGTATAATTCGAGACCATACCCCCGATTTAAGAATCCGTCATAGGTATCGATGCCAGTAAGCGTGACATCTCGAAGTAAGACACGCTGACCGTGACAGACTTGTCGAGTGTATTCAGTACGCATTTGCACTTCTGCGATTGAAAAATCACTCAAGTAGGTCAATTGATACGAAAGCGGAAATGCTGGGCTTGTGGCGGAGTATTCGGCCCCTTCAGAGAGATACGTGTTAATGCCTTCAACTCCGTTCCTGATTGTTTCGGTTGCTGCTGATCCTGAGTCCGCCCAACGCCCTCACACGGAGCGTCATTTCCCGTATGACTTCCTCATGTCCACCGCCAGCTGACGCACGACCGAGACCAAGCAACGCTGCATTGAGCGCGGCCTTGGTACGCTCTTCTGAAGCATCAGATTCGGCAGAAAAGAGGAGTAACCGTCCATAGGTCACACTTGATACGATCGCGTCCTGCCGCGACGGGTTGCGACCGTCTGCAAAGAACGCGTTCGGGATATCGACATCAACGGTGAAATAATTCTGTCTGAAAACCACGACCACCTTGGATCTCTCTCCCTCTTTTTCGGCTTCAAAATCGAATCCAAAGTCGTAAACGAAACCATCGAAGTGAGCTCCGATATCGACGTGTCCTTGACGCCAATCGTACACCGAGTGCATGTCGTAGGTCACATCGGCTCTCGTGGCCGTCCCACCGATTACTGTTCGTAATAGGTCGTTTACCGCGTCTCGAACTGCAGACAGCGAGGGGGACGAGACGACACGCACTGCGGAGCCTTCAAACTGCGTTGCTGGGAGCGAGATAGAGATTCGAATCGGAGCCCGGTCACCTATCACCGGTTGCATCTGGCCCTTCCAAACCGAGTCGAGCCTTACTAGTGCCCCAGGATAGATTCGTGAGGATTCAGGAACTAATGTCAATGTCCGTGCTGACTTCCGAACAGCCTGTTTCGTTTCCTGTGTACAGGCATCAGACTGCCGTGTTTGAAGCGTAACAGGAGTTGACAGTTGCAAACCATCCAGAGCCGCGATCCGTCTCGAACGCCCGATTATTGGTGGTTCCACCGATTCAAGCGCGACGTCAGGAGCACCCTTCGCTGTGGCTGTAGGCTGGTCACCAATTGGGCTGATCCGAAATTCGATGCCCTCTCGAGTCCCCGCAACTGTCTCTCCGGGACCGACCTTTCCACACCCGTCTTCGAAGTCTTCAGGCACTACGTCGTTGGAAGTCACCGGCGTCTCCGTAATCGGCGTTGGACTCGTGGGGGGTGGTTGAGGTGAGAATCTCGTGTCAGCGAATTCGTCTATTGGTAATCGGTTGCAACCGGCAAGTCCAGCCAGTGCCGTGCCTGCAGACCCGAGAAGAAGTGTTCGACGAGAAATCACTCGAGCCCTGCGATTGTCTCGCTGAACGTTCCCACTTTGACTTGCGCGCAACCGACTCTCGTTTTCCGGTCCTTCGGCAGTACTATCATATTCAATCATGTAATATTGGGAATACAATGCCATCGCGTATAAAACCAGTCTAAATATTGTCACGAATGGGTAATACTGATTACAGATATCGTCTGGGAAGAATGAAATGTCTACAGATAGACCGTCTATCAGCACATGAGGGTGGTCCGGAATGCATGTGCGGCTTGCAAGATCTTGGCGAGCATGTGGTGCGTGAAGTCGTGTTGCAGCAGTCTTTGACCAGCCCGTTCAAACAGTGTTCCTCACCGATGTGCAAGCCATGTGCATGCACCGGAATCGTTATCGGGCTGTGTGCAGAACTTGCACATAGAATGAGCGCGAGTGACAAGCCCCGACGAGTCCACTTCCAGTCCCCGGAGTACCTCGTCGACCGACTCGACGCGATTGCAGCACTCTTCGACAAGGACCGGACGGACCTCCTCGTCGAAGCGATCCGCGAGTACATCGAAGAGACTGCCGACAGCGAAACGTTCCAAGAACTGGTGGCAACGAAATACTACGACGACCAGGTTGAGTTCGAGACGGTCAAGCAGTTGGTCGGCGCTGAAACCGCCCAACGACTCCGCCTACTCAAGGCAGATCTGGAGGGCGAGCCACTCGATCTCGCTGCACCCACTGACGTCGATATCTACGGCGACAACGCGACGACGGTCGAGACTGGTGACGGCGACGAGAGATGAGCAGGCCGCGACTGCGGACAGTCGTCGCCGACACAAGTGCGCTGGTCAGTCTCGCCGTCCCACGAGCCGACGCAGCCTACGACACTGACACGGCTCCGGATCCCTTCCAGTATCTCCTCACCTCGTGTGACGTGTTCGTGCCGCCAGAAGTCGTTGCAGAGCTCCGTGACATCACGCAGTACCAAGACATCCACTCCGCAGCTGCGAACAACGTCCTCGCCGCTCGCAACCACTACACAGTCGAGGACCCGTACGAACGCGACGATACGCCGGACGCCCGGCCAATGTTCGGCCTCGACGACGGCGAAACCGATGGCATCATTCTCGCGAACGCGCTCGAAGTCGATGGGTTTCTGACTGACGAGTTCGGTGGGACGAACTTCCCACTGATTCACGCCGTGCTGCAGGGCCCGCGGATCGTCCCGACGCCGCGGCTCATCGTAGATTACGCTCGGAACGGCCACATGAGCCACGGGGAAGCGAGAACGCTGATCACGACGATCAGCCCGCATCGGAGTTGGGAGAACAGCCCCTACGTCACGCAATTGCTCCAACGCCTCGACGCGTAACCGCTCTCCAAGTGGCGACGCAGAACACCCAGCGCCGGTGACGACTCCTGTAAGCCCTCGGCCGTTCACGGGCGGCGTCGCCGCCCGTTAGCTCCTGAAGACTCGCATCGGTCGTCTTCCGTGCTCCCGCTCACGGGAACCCCGCTAGGCTCCTTGTGTCTGCGGTGCCTTCAGGCGGAGCCTGAGGACTAGCGAGAGCTTCGCTCTCGCGTCGCTTGCGGGGCCGGGGGACGTTCACGGCGCTTCGCGCCGTGTGCTCGGGAGACGTTGTCTCCCGGTGACCGAGACGGCCTCGCCCTTTCTGAGTCCGCCAAGATGTCAGCTGTGTCACTGAGCGTCGAGAGTCCTATAGTTCTGGAGGTGACGCTGCGAGGGGTGTGTTTGTCTGTCTTCGGAGGTGCGGAAGACATACAACAGCGTACCCTAGCAACGATGAATGATGAAACGACTCTCACGGGACGTAAACGGCTTCGAATTCGTCTTCGCGAGTCCCGACGAACGACCGAACCAAGAGAACTGGTTTGATCCTCCTCTTCCAAACTCTACCTCCACTTAGTTCTACTCTCCACCGACTCGATAGTATAGCGAATGGCGATATATATTGTCTTGCGAAGGGAGAGAGGTTGATTCTTGGTTCCTCGTCAACGCCAGGCCATTCATAACATTCGAGATTCAATGATTCACTGATTCACTGATCGACGTCTCGTTTTGCTAGTTCACGAATCTTCTCTTTCGTTTCCTCTCGATACTCGCCGAATGCTACCTCGAAGACGCCGCGGTAGAAATGTTTGTTCTTCTCCAGCGTGACGTCCTCGCGTTTCAACTGCTTCTTCAAACGAGTAAATGTGATCTCGATGTCCTCGCTCTGTTCTGGTTCTACGTATATCGTGGCTGAATCCCAATCTTCGCGGATGTTTAGTGGTTCGTCGTCTGTTTCTTCTATCTCACTGCTCGATGGATCTGTGTCGACCGTGGAAGCGGACCGCTGTTGTTCTGAGTGCGATTCGGTGTCTGATCCAGTTTCACGATCCTCGGCTTCCGCTGACGTCTCCGTGGTCTCATCGTCTCCACTCTCATCTGACGGATCTTCGAACCGCTCATCCATTCCACGGGGCATACTTACGCCTCCACCTGCGTCTTGTCGAACGCGCGTTCCATCGTCTCTGCAATCTCAAGGAAGACACCACGCTCAACCTGTTGGTCGTTCGTATCCTCCCATTCGAAGATGTCGCGTCCGTTGTCCCATGCGCGTTGAATCGCCACTCGCATCGGGAGTTTGAAAATTGGAGCCATGGACGCGAAGGACTCATCGAAGGCGTTGAGGAACTTCTGGGATTGACCGTCATCTCGGTACATGTTCGCTAAGAGCCCGACAATTGCAATCTCGATCTGCTGGTTGTCTTCTATCGATTCCAGCTGGTCCCACAGGTCGTCCAACGCATCTCGTGATGTTGCCTGGGTCTGTGCAGCCAAGAAGACGTTCTGGGCCGCGATGAACGCTGCGTCGGTCAGGACTGAAAGGTCGGGAGGGCAGTCGATCAGAATGAAATCGTAGTCGTATCCCTCGTCGACCATCTCTTCGAGAGCGAGTTTCAGCGAGAGCCGAGCGCTCGCATCGTCCATCCAGTCTCGCGCGAGGCCCATATCCTTGTGACTGGGAATCAAATCGAAGTTCAGGTGGTCGTACTCCTCGGCCTCGATCACAATCTCTGAAAGTCTGGTATCGTGCGTGCGCGGATTGTCGACGAGGACGTCAAGGAGGTTCGCGTCATCAGTGGCGAGCGTGTTTGGGAGGTCGTTCTTCGGACTCGATGGGTCGTTGTTGTCGCCTGGACCCAGTCCGAGTCCCTTCGTCATGTCGGCCTGGGGGTCGATATCGATCGCAAGGACATCGTGGCCGCGCGTCGCCAGCGCGCCCGCGCTGTTGATCGTCGCTGTCGTCTTGCCGGTCCCACCTTTCTGATTCCCGAAGGCGATGGTCGGGATGCCAGTCGATGAGATGACGCCCCACCCACGCGGTGTATCGGTCATGCACGAATCATTGAATCACTGATTCATAAACTTACGTCAGACAATTTGCTGTGCCATCTTCAAACCAATTCTATCGAAAACCGCATTTTGACGGGTTAGGAGCCTGAATACGGGCACATAATCGATATCATTGAATCATAGACTCAGGGAATCACAGATTGTATATCAATGATTCAGTGACTCACTGAGTTAGTACTTAGTTACTCACTCATCCGAGATACGAACGTTCTCGTTCCAGAGTCCTTGATTCACTGCGTCACACACTCACAGATGTTGTGAGTCACTAACTCAGTGGTTCATAAATTCAATGAATCAATGAGTCATGGACTCAAATCTTCGCGTCGATTGTGATTGCTGACTCAGGTACTCGTAGACTCATGATCTCCTATATTCAGTAACTCGTGGAATCATACACTCAATGAATCACTGATTCATTGAATCTTTGATTCAAATACCACCCCAAGAAGCGACGCCCAGATACCCGGCGGTTGACGCTACATATTCTCCCCGAAAGCTTCCTCCAGCTGTTCTCGCATGAACTCGCGTCGGACTCGACGAGAACGCGAGTCAGAGAGGTAGTTTTGCATCACCACCCGAGGATCGCTACTCCCTTGCTCTGCAGCGATTTCGTCGACGCCTTCGAGGACGCCTTCGAGGACTGCGGTGTAGGTATCGTACCAGAAGCGACGGCAGAGTTGCGGACTGGGTCGCTCACCCTCGATTCGGTCGGGGAGGCCGGCTTCTGATGCGAGATTCTGGAACCAATTACGGACCGTATCTCGGGTCACGTACGGCGTTTTTCCCTGTGAGGAGGGGAACAAGTATCCCGTCCACGTCTCATCTTCCGATAGCTCGTCGATTCGGGTGTCGAGCACGTCGATACCATAGAGGAGCGACACCTCTCCAGGTCCGTTTTTGCGGCTCTCGAACGTGATGAAGGGGACGTCGTCTTCGGCAACGTCACGGTAGAACTGCGAGACGTGGAGTGCTGCGACCTCACTCGCTCGCAATCCCCAGCCGGCCAACGCCACGACAAGCAGTTGTTCTCGGGACGTCCCCGCCGCTTGCATCAGCTTCCGAATCTGATTCGCCGACAGCGACGGTGTCGGGGAGTCTTCGACTTCCCACTTGAATTCGTCGTAGAGGCCGCTTGCGGGGTTCACCGAGGCGACTCGCCGACCAACCAGATGTTGGTACCAGGCGTCGACGACGCGCCGCACACGCTGGAGGGTCTGGGCACTGTACTCGCGTTCTGCTCCCTCGTTCAACCAGTCGAACGCGGCATAGACCGCGTCAACGGCTTCGTAGGCTGGGTGCTCTTGCTCGCGATGAATCGGTGTAAGGAGGTCGTCCGTCCCGTTCGCCTCTCGATAGGCACGGACGTAGAGATTCAGTCGTGTTCGAAGCGCGTCGACGGACGACGTCGCAAGGCTGTATCGGGACTCTCGGCGGTCGAGGAACTGCTCGAGGGCGTCGATTGTTGCATTGTCCGTTGTTGCCCATGCGTAGCCCGCTTCAGCGTCACCGAGCCCGAGGTCCTCGTTCCAGAACTCACCGAACGAGCGGTCGTGATGACGACGGAGAGCTGCGAGAAACGCCCGCGCATCGTGATCCCGAAACCATTGATGGGTGGGCTTCTCGCTTGCTGGATCGATGCCCTCTGCTTCGAGGCAGGGGGCGATCTCGTCCCAGTACAGGTCCGTGAAGTCCTCAAGGGAACACGAGGTCCATCGGACACCATCGAAGGTGGGTATCCGCTCAGCGTCGGTCTTGTCCTCCTGGTCGGCGTCTGGCCGATTCATAATCGTGTTCTCTGTGAGCTTCGACCGTTCGCAACTGAATTTCTGTAGAAATCGGCTAGAAGCCCACTCGCGCTGCAGCATGGCGATTCTAAGCGTGGCATATTCGGGTTGCTCAACGGTTCAGTTGGATTCCTAATCAATTTGTGGGTTCAGCTGACTGGCAGAATCTGCGTAACCCACGCTAGTTTGTCGGCGTAGGCGTGATTATTCTATAAATGGTATGTTGCGATATAGAACAGAGAGCGAGCAAATCAGAGCACAACGAGAGCGGAATTCAGACACCTCTACTGTGTCTGTTCAAGGATCAAAAGCTTGTATCGGCTGGGACGAGAGCCCAGAAGCCGCTGGCGTCGATCTCAGCGCAGTCGGGGATGCAAAACGCCTCGCGACTGAGGTGAACAGACAGCGGCGCCAGCTCCGGGCGTACGAGGACTACGTTGAAGACCTGGAGTCGCAGTTGCGATGGTATCGAGCCGTCTGTCGGCTCCACATAGACATACAGGATGCCTCCTCTATGCGATGTACGAAAATCTCTCCTCGGGGACGAACATCTGGGTGGCGCCTACCGATCAGATGACACCACACCTGGAGGTGAAGTTTCCGACCGATGAGTTCGATCGCGCCTCACTAACCAACTCGATCGATGCTCAGGTCGCGGGCGCGACGATTCCGATCGGGCCGCTTGAGCTACAAATCGCGTACAAACTCTTTCTGCGTGGACAGAAGGACTTCAAAGCCGCTGCACACCTCTACCTTCTTTTCCGAGAAACACTTAGCACCGACCGACTCGAACAGTGGGTCGAGCGCCTGGACGTGACGGAGGAGTATGAGCGACTCAAATCAATTTGATCGACTCGCGTCGAAACAGGAGCAGAATCGCGAGGACCGTCTTGAGGGCATCCGCCGGTGGGTCGAGTATATACAGGAACAACCACCTGAGGAGTGGGGCTCTCAGCAGAACCGGCTCGTTAACACGCAGTTAGAGAGTGCTCGTGAGACTGGCCTCTCTGTCGACCATGAGCAACGTGTTCGGTCGTTCGCGGCCGGTGCGTCCGAGGATCTATCCGACGATGAGTCTGGTTCCTGATCGGTCCCTTTGTTAACACGGCTTTAGGGGAATCCCAGTCAGAGAGGTCCGGGTCCTCTTCGTCTGGCCCAGGAATATCGTCTGGCGTGTGAAATACATCCACGAGTGCTCGAATCCTTGTGAAATTGTACGTGGTTCCCCCACGATATCTGTTCACCGAGCCACACCGATTGTGCTCCGTCGGGAGTCGAGCGGAACGCGTGATCGCAGGAAAAGGCGCTTCACAACGAACGCAAGACAGCAGGACCATTATTTCCGTGAGTACCGTATTTGAATCTGGAGGGAATACTGTCACACGCTCCCCCTCCATTCCCCATGAATTCGGATTCCTCGTCTCTTGGTCGATGCCCGGAATGTAGTCGGTCGATCTCTGAGGCCTGGAAGCCCATCGAATGGGAACAAGAAGACGGGAGCGTGGGTGTCTTTGCTGAGTGTCCGGAGTGCGACGAGGTCGTCAGGCCTGAATGACTGTGGACCAGGCGCTCCGCACCTGATAGGACTCCTCGTTATCACGCCACACGAGAATTTCAGTACAATATCAGTTGCCAGTCGAACTGTCGTACATCGTCTCGAACTCCTGCTCGCCGCGGATCAGCTCATCGACGCCTTCTGTGAGTGTCACTTCCCCGAATACGGTCGCCCGGTAGTAGGTGTACAGGCCGTCTTGTCCTCGCTCGGTGCGTTGACGCTTCTCGACGAGGCCAACATCAACGAGTTTGTTGAGGTGGTAGTGGAGTGTGCTGTCGTCGATGCTAATCGCCTCTTCCAGTTCCTTTGGGCTCATGTCACCGCTGTGGACCAGACGGTAGAGGATCTCATAGCGGGTCCGGTGCCCGACCGCAGCGTGCATCGCAAGATATTCGTCGAGACTGAGAACACTATCGTCCGGCAGCAAATCCTCCGGGTCTTCCGGAACGCCACCGCCGACCGCATGCGGGTGGTTCGTCGCCATCTTGTGCTGTAGTACGTGCGAGAGATTCTTAGCTGTTCTCAAGCCAGGATTTCTCAAAAATGCCTTTTTTAAATACCTACCACGAGCACAATCGCTCGTGACTGTGGAGATTACGCGAGACCTAATCGTCGACCGGTTGGGACACGTGAAGTACGACCGGTTCCTGTTCTACCTGATGGGCCCGTACAAGTCGTTCAATCTCAATTATGTTCTCAGCGAAACAGAGCGCCGCGAGATCGACGTCGAGGACCTCCCGGGACCATTACGTCGTCTCTTCCAGAGCAAAGACGACATCGATGCAGCGCAGGCGCTGTTACGACGGATACAGGGGAAGCTCCGAGTCGCGCCAGGGATAAACGCGTTTCTCGCTCTCGACATCGACGTGGATACTGACGACGTCGATGCGGCAACCCAGAGCATCGAGTACACGAAGTGCAGCAACGCGACTGCGTTCCTCGTGCCGTTTCTCGGGCACAATTTCGGGGTCGGGGAGGAGGCCGGAAGTATTCTCGAAGCGCTTTCAGAGACACACGGGGACCGGTTGATCTTCGTCCACGAGGACGACGTGACGAGCGCGATGATTCGGTCAGCACGGGTTCGGTGGGACCTGCGGGTCGAAACATATGAGACGGAGGCAGAGCTCGCTGACAAACTCCGATTCTTCGCCGGTGGAATCATGCAGCGAGAACGTCGAGGCGAACTCAGTCGTTTAGACTGATGGGCAAACATCCGGTCGAGAACGTCTCAACGGTATCATCTACGTTATCGTACCGAGCCAACGGTATATGAGGTACGGTCAGATTGAGTGGCGTGTGGTCTATCCGTTCGTCCCGTTCCCAAGAGTCTGGGCGAACGCGACGTTCGGTCGGACGGTATCGATCTCGATCGTAAGGGTCTCACCCGGATAGCCTCCGGGAACGATGATCACGTATCCCTGGTCAACCTTCGCGATTCCGTCGCCTTGATCGCCTGTTGCTTCGATCATTACCTCCCGTACTTCGCCTTCCTCGACCGGTGGCCCGTCGTCTGATTCATCTTGTGCACGCGAATCACTCATCTTGGCCGTCTGAGTGTCCTCGTTGGAAGGCTGCGAGTCCGTCTCGATAGAAGAGAGGAGACCCAGACGATAGGTGTCGCCGGGGCTAACGGCGTCGCGTTCAACTTCGGTTCGAGGGATCTCGATAACGTAGGAGTCACCTCGTTCATCGAGGGTCGCACTGAATAGGCTGCGCAGAGAGTCGGGAATCTCGGTCATAATGAATCGGTCTGTATGCGAACTCGTGGCAAAGGGGTATATAAGATACGCATCGTGATGAGTCACGAGCAGATCTCGTCGGAAAAAATATAGAGGAGCCGTTCGAGCGCCGTTTATCATCCCCACTGAGAGCGAGGGCAAGTCGCAGAGTGAACGAGCCCTCGGTGATTCGAAGTGGCAATCAACGATGTCTACGAACAGACCTTCGACGAGGACGTCCCTGCAGAGACGCACGCAACCGGCGGTTGTCCGGAGTGTGGCGGGACCGTCCTGACGAACAGTATCGAAACCAATTACGAGGACTGCAGCCTCGTTCTTGAGGATTGTCCGCTCGACTACGGACTGGAGTGGCGATCGTTCGAGGATGAGCCGGAGGATCGGAAACGGACGGGACCCCCACTCACTCCGACCCGGCACGACCGCGGGTCGTCGCTCGGCTCGCTGCGCGGGACGTCGAGCCCGCGCTCGTCCTCATTTATAACGCCGGCTTCAACGCAGAATGCCCAGGTCAAACGCAACACGGCGGACCAAGCAGAGCGACCTCGAGGGCTTGCATTGCCCGCGTTGAGTTACAGCCGCTGATATTCAGGACAAAGAATTTATCAATAATTTTGATAGAGTAGAAACCATATGGCGGACCGTGAGACAATCGGCGGCGGACTGCTCCTCATTGGACTCGCAGCAGTCGGCGTCGGAGCGT
Organism: Salinigranum halophilum; assembly: GCF_007004735.1. Lineage (NCBI taxonomy): Archaea > Methanobacteriati > Methanobacteriota > Halobacteria > Halobacteriales > Haloferacaceae > Salinigranum > Salinigranum halophilum. The sequence goes on along the minus strand of NZ_SSNL01000006.1, from coordinate 484,668 downwards.
TCCTCGGGTACAACACCGACGTTATGACCGTGGGAACCATCTTAACGGTGCTCGGCGTAGTCATCGCCGCCTGGGACCTCGAGGTGGAGCGGGATTGGTACTGTGCCGCCTGTGGCCAGTACCTCGGTGAGGGTGGACAGCCCAACGGCTGCACGCGCTGCGGCAGCAACCGTGTGACAACCGAGGACCCCGGGGTCGGACAGGCCGTGCGCATCAAGGATGAACGTAGACGACGATAGCGCCGAGATGCCTCCCGACGACTTGGGTCAAGAAACATCTGCGTATGCCTCAGTGGTTCTATCTCCCATACAGTGTTAGTATAATATGCACAGCAAAGAGGCCTTCTGCTGTAGGACAATGTGGCGTGCGGGAGAGGGCTGAAATCCATGCGTTCTCGACACTAAACGCCAGTAGGCGCTCGTGCGGCTGTCTCGGGCCTGCGACCGCTGCCTCAGACCGGCTGGAAGAGGTCCGCAGCATGCGATGTGGACAGAATCGGCGCACGGGAACGCTGCCGAGCGTTAAGCAACGCCGATGGTCTGGACCTACTCAACACCTAGTGAACTTGCTCTTGAATCCGATAACCTCGAAAATATGGCGACCCTGTGTAGTGACTGTGATAATAACATCCACCGGCAACAAACTCTTCCATACGAGAGTAAGTCTGAATTCTGGTGTGAATACGCTGATGCGGAAGATCTAGATTGAATCTTTTTACAAGATATGCCCTCTCTATTCAGCATAGAATTTTTGTCAGCCTCTGAGGATTTCAAAAAGCCAGATCTCCTTGTAACAGTTTCCATCCAACGGAACGTACTTTCCATTCTCGGAATTAATCCAACGAAGGTTACCCCACAAGTACGACTTCCCTACGTTGTGGGGTAACTGAGTGTGGATTGCTTCGTTGGACCACGTGAGGCCACATAGATCGAAATGTTATGACTGATAAAAACGCTGCAACGATTCTTGAGGCAGTCCCGCCTTCGGAACTACTCAAAACCGACCAAGCAGATCTCATCCGCGGAGGTGTCGCCTGTATGTACGATGTCGAGACCGTCAAGCGATACGTCGCCCACGAGAATCAGAACGAACGTCGACGATGGGTACTCCGGATGTTGGCTGCCCGAGCTTCAACGCTTCGTAAGACCACCTGATCTAAGATCCAACTGTCTCGGGGGTAGACTCATACTCTCTGACGCCGATTTTCCACTTGCAATACCGGGAGCATCCACCGATGAGAGCATCTCCAGATACCGAGGGTCGAGATTTCATTACGATCTTCAAGACTGGCTCGGTCGATCGAGACGACTATCCAGAACTCGCCGACCACTTACTCGAAGGTCGAACCCAGCTTGCCTCGGAGACGGGCTACCTGATGAAGTTCGGTGATGTCTCACATCGGGGACTTACCCCGTTCGACGTCGCCTCACTCCACGACGTTCCTGCGTATCCCCTGCCGCAGGCAGCCTTGGATTCACTGCCAGCTCATATTCGAGTCGACCTGGAGCGCGACGGTGCCGCCCAGATTTCACCGATTACTACCGAGAACACCACCAGTTCGAAGACGTGACCCTCGCTTGGGACGAGCAGGACTTTCTCGAACGGATCGCCGAGTTGATCGCTGGCGACTGCTCGCTCACGAGGCCGTCGACTGGATTGTCGTCGAGAGGGCCAGACGCGACAGCATCGCACAGTGGGCCGACGTCAGAGGCGTGACCGAGGACGCTGTCCACGCGAATGTCAACACTGCCCGAAGGAAACTGCTTGCTGAAGAGTATCGAAAAGGGGGTTGAATAGAACGATTCAACCAACACCCCACGGAACACTGATGTCGCTGCTCATATACGTACAGCTATATGCCCCGTCCGATTCGGGTTTCTGTCCCTCGGAATCTGCTCCACGCCGATGACCCGAACCTGCAGGCGTACCTGGCTGCCATTGCTGACCGTGATCTGTCTATCGAACTGTTCACCCAACGTCGCCACCAGCCAGATGGCCCCTTGGGCGGGTTTATGAACGAAGAGCTGTACAATGAATCGGCTGTACTCCAGGCCAAGGACCTCGATCATTCTGTTGACAGTATCCACATGACGCCACTCCTGAGCGGGTGCAGCAGTGATGGTGCTCGTATCTGCGCCGACAAGGTCACAGACGCCATGCTGGGCTACGGAGACGCTGTATCTGGAGACGATATCGACCGATATCGGTACTGTGATCCGAAGACAGTGGTCTTTCACCCGCCTCGTCTCCCTGCGGATGATCCTATCGAACTGGGCGTCCGACGTCAGCAACTCGTCGGGACGCTTGCGAACGCCAACGAACGACTCCGACAACAAGCCGAGATTCCGGACGTCCCAACGATTACTATCGAAAACGTCTGCCCTCGTGGATCATTCACGTACCTTCTCACGGAGCCGGCGGATATCGACCGTTTGGCAACGGCGCGGGACCAACTGCAAACGGCTCAGGATGCGGACGTGACCGTGTCACCCGTGGCGTACACGCTCGATCTCGGACACGCGGCCGAGCCACTGGCGATGCTTGACGCGATGGGGTGCCCAGATCACGTACATCTGCACGGATCGACTAAGAATACGGCTGCTACCCGTCGTCAGTTACGGAACGAGTATGGTCTCGAGAGCGACGCATCGGTTGGGGATGTAGAACCAGGCAACCGTCTTCAGCATCTACCGCCGGAGGCTGGTGATGAGCCACTCGAATCAATCGTCGACAAACTCGAACAGAGTGGGTACACAGGACCGCTCGTCTTGGAATTCGCAGCCGCATATCGGACCGCAGAGACGCTCCACGACAGTGTGGATGCGATTCGTCAGGCCGGATGGTGATCGTGAGTTGAAGCCAGCGTTGCTCGTCCTTGTTGGTAAACATATGAGTCCCATTATAAGAACAGCTCCGTCTCCTCTCTCCCGCGATGCTATCTCCTCAACAGCATCATCAAACAAAGGCGCAACGGAGGCTCCAACGACCACGCTTGCTACTCACTGGACGTCGCTATTTTGCGTCTCAACTTTGGGCAGTGTTGATTTTGCAGCAGGTTCGCCTGGACACCTCGAATTCACACCGCACGAAAGTGGTCACCGTGGGGCTGGTAGACCCTGCCTTCGTCTCTGAGTTCTTCGAGACACTCCTCTGCTTTCGAGCGATCGATGCCCATCCCCTTCGCACGGTCGAGTATCTTCTCAACTGGCGCTCCCAGCTCGTGGTCTTTCTGCAGTTCTTCTACAATCAGTTTCATGTTTTTGAGTCGGTCGCGCTGCGTCTTCGAGACCCCATGCTCGATGATATCAACGTCGAACTCGCCCGTCTCAGGGTCGATTCCGATCTGGTGTAACGAGGTCTTGACGAGGCCGAGAACACGCTCCGTATCCTCGGTCGTCACCGTATCGGAAAGCCGTATTCGCGCAGAAGCCTCTGCCAACTTCACGAGCGCTTCGAGTTTCTTGGCGGTGACAGGAACCGGTGTATCTTCGTAGCTTCCATGGGCGCGAAGGTTGACGTAGAACTCACGAAGGGCCCTGTTGGCGTCATCTGTCATCGTTGGATAGCAGTTGCGCTTGGCGAACGCGATGTACTTGCGGAGGAGGTCAGCCTCGATCGGTGAGGTGACCCCCTCCGTAGCTTCATCTACGTCTGCTTGGCTCACGTGTGAGATGTAGAGGTTTGACCGGTTCGTGTACCGTTCACCTGCCAGATGCCTTTGAATGACGTGGTCTGCAACATCTCGGTCGGTATCTTCGGCCGGAATGTCCGTGAGTGTAAAGATCAGGTCGAACTGGGAGAGCAGCGTTGGAGAAATGTTGAGCTGATTGCTAATCGGCACGTACTGGTCGAACCGACCGTACTCAGGACTGCCAGTGCAGAGGACACTGGCTTGTCGAGGCAGCCTCCTGTTGGGTTCACTCTTTGCCTCGTTTGCCTCTCTCCCTTCCAAGGAATTGAGGAGGTCACCTCTTGCTTGGCTTGAGAGTTGATTGACATCGTCGACGAATAGAAAATCGGCGACATCTACATTGACATCGCCAGCGAACAGATTAGAAACAGATTCCCTCTCAGAATCAAAGCGATGTTCTTCAGCTGGTGGTCTATTAATTGACGATTCATGTGTGGTCACTGTGATGCGAATCCCGTTCGATGAGAGTCGTCGCGCTGCATCACCCAGGGTGGTCTTTGCGGTTCCAGGGTCGCCAACGAGAAGGACATGGATGTCACCACTGATTCGCGAGCCCTGTGGGAGCCTCTTCGAAACCCCAGAGAATAACTGCAACGCGATGGCGAGTTTCTCCTCGCGATGGCCGTGAATCGAGGGGGCCACCGAATCCACTACCTGGTCGTAGACGTCGGTAGCTTGAGAGATTTCGAGTAGCTGGTCTCTGTCCTCACCAGAGAGGTCCAAGAGGTGAGCATCTGCGCCGACCAGCGTGGCATACGGCTCAATGTATTTGTCCGGTAACGAACTGCCGTTGCGTTCGCCGAGTTCTTCTCGTCGAAGGACACCCGTGAGCTGCACGTGTTTGCCAGCAGCCACTCGCCCGGTCGCGTCGCCGGGTACCTTCACGATGATCGTCTCAGAGGGACAGGCCTGAGACTGCTCCTCGATCACGAACGAATGACGATCAACCCACTCTGATTGGCTGTGATCGAGGCTGAACGGTCCCTGCTGTCCACAGCCGGTACACTCGTCCGGGGTGGTTTCTGTTTCTCGGCTCGGCGTGTATGACCGGTGAGTCACGGCCCCGCATTGCTCGCACTCCCACGCCCCTTCAGAGAGGGCAGAAATAACAGGTGAGACATCTTTGACCATTCCGGTGACTTCGATGAGCGTTCCCAGATGCTCTGTGCGGAGATCAGACAACGGCGTCGTCTCGTCAAGTCGTGCGACCAGTACCTTCGCATCGCTGAAATCAGCGTCAGTCGCCCGACTATGTCTCCGAAGCGCCTCCGCAGCGCGTTCAAGCGACTGTTCGGGTTCGGACCGGATCTTCTCAGCGAGGTTAGAATCGTATTGGTCGAGGTCTCTCCAGTAGAGGTGCAAAGAGCGTTGATTGTCGGGAAAGGCCTCGGCGAACTCCTCTATCTTGTCGCTGTACTCATCCCGGTAGAACTCTCTGAATCGAGTGACGATGTCGCCGTGGTCTCTGGGAGGCATCTGGGGGGATCAGAGATGTGTTCCTACGAGTATCAATCTACGCAAAGTGTGGTGGAAGTGAAAGGAACCCTCGACCGAAATCCCGAGCCTAAACTGCATCGGCGACACCGTCAGTGCGACCGCTCGAACGTGGAGAAGGCGATGAGTCACGAGGACGAGAACGATAACAAGGACACTCATGGCGCCAAGTGCCGGTAGGACGCGGCCGTTCTCGATGGGTTCGGTTCCAGACCGTCCGTCTCAGCCGAGGAACCCGAGATCGTCTAACTGCTCCCTGAGCGACGTCTCGCTCTCACGCACGCCTCGATCCGATTGGGCGAAACAGACGACCTGTCCCGTTCCAAAAATAACCATCGTGACGTCTTCACCCAGTGACCCCCGTTCTGGTCGATAGAACTCGCCCGGGAACTCCTGTGGTGAGTACTCCGTATTATCTAGTCCAAGACCGATCGCGACCGCGTTCAGGTTGAGGTTGTAGCCGAGGTCGAACGCGCTCGCAGCTGTGGCCGCTTCGATACTGCTGACGATTTGGGCGGGCAGAGAGCCGACGGTCGAGTAATCCTCGGGGGTCTCGGAAAGGAGGTCGTCATCGACGGATTCGATTGCGCGAACGACCGGCTCGGCGTTTCTCATCGGCTGATCCTGTCCACTTTCGTCGTCGCTGAAGAGATCCCTGTCAAGCCGGTCGTCCTGGTACGCTAGCCAGGCGAGCAACACAAGTATCTCCTCCTTGGAACAGTGACCGATCATCACCTGTCGTATGTCGTCAACGGTGGCATCCTCAAATGACGGTGGCAACGTGGGTGGTGTAGATCTATTCGCCGCGTATTCGCCCACTGCCATCGCCCAGGTCACCGATGCTTGAAGGTCGGTATCCCCATATCCACTCAGTTGTTCGATAGTGACGTCTGCTCTAACCTGTCCGCCTCGATGTGGAAGTCGCGGGAGATTTTCGGGGATCGCGTCTTCCGAATTTATCATGCCAACCGATTAGTCAGGTTTCGTCATAAATACGGGCCTTCGTGACTATCTCATGTCGGTGTATTTCGTGACCTCGGTTGTGACACAACGGTGCACAGAGAGGATCTTGATCTGGTCAGCGAGGCAAACGATATGTTCCTGCGAATTCGTGAGGTATTCGGATGACGCTCTCGTGTCTCGTGATTAGCGATTTTCATCTGGATCCTGACGAGGCCACAGTATCAATTGATAACGTCTCTGTACCGGAAGGTATCGATTTCGTCATATCTGCCGGAGATCTAATCAACGACCCAAATCCATCCGACATCGAGTACGGCCGGGAATTCCTCAAACGGCTCACCGCCGACGAAACACCCATACTCTGCATCCCCGGCAATCACGATCATCTCGAGTATACCACGGCGATGGTCGACGGGATCGACTATGCACGGTGCCTGCACAGAGAGACAATCACCATCGACGAAGTTTGTCCGGGAAGCGGAGTAGATGACACCCTGATCGTGGGGTGGGGGTGTGAGCAATTCCATCAGGACCCCGGAATCGACTTTGAGCGCTTTCCCTCGTTACTGGACCGAATCGAGGGGGCGCTTGACCCATCACAGACCCGCGAGCCGATTTGGTCCTCCGAGATCGAAACGCTCGGCGCATACTGTTGGGGTGAGATCGGACCGGAGGAACTCACAGAGAGACTGAACGTGGACGGGGCCGTGCTGGCAACGGCGTTGCAATCGGTTCAGAGCGATGCACGAGAACTCGCGGAGCTACTCGTGAGGTCTTCGTCGCCACCGATACTCGTCACCCACGTCCCACCGTTCGGCTCAACGCTTGATCAGCATCACTCCGACGCGGTCGGACGATTCGTCGGCTCGATGGCGTTCCGCATCGCACTGTCGCGTGTTCACACTGGTCTCCTCATCAGTGGCCACACGCACGTGGCGGACTCTACGTACGACTCGGTCGCGAAACACGTGATTGGTCCCGGTAAACGGAGGGAGGTGCGTATCGACTTCGAAGCAGACGGTCTCAGTTATTCGTGGCTTCACCGTGAGGAGTGAGATGATTGCAAAACGAACCCGAGACCTCGATCGGGTGTTCTTGCTCACCTCCACTCATTACTGTGGCACTTTCTCAGCTGTACTCCAGGCTGACTACAGCGCGTACTGATTCACCCTGAATCGGGTTGAGGTCAGGTTGAAGTGTCCGTATACCAGTTCATATACAAGATGGTGGAACAGGGGGAGAATCCTGGTGCAATCAAAGCAGTAGGGAGGCTGTTTATTGAGTTGGGAACCCGGTACGAGACAGCCCAAAACGCTGTGGAGGGCCTCAGTGTCCTGCTTCGGGAGGACGAAACACTTCGGGATGACGCGGTTTCGATCTGGTGTTCGATCGTCGAGACGGTACCCCCAGTCCATGAGCAGGTTGATGGCGCGTCGGCTGATGCAGACGAGTATCCTGAGCGGCGGGCGGCGGCGATGCTGGCACTGGCGGCATGTGCGCGTAAGTTCTCCGCATTTGCGCCACTCGGCGTACTTCTCGCACGAACAGAAGATCCTGACCCTCTCGTACGGCTGTACGCGAGTTTTGCGCTTGCGTCGGTTGCACGCCGAGAACCAGGTCGGATTCGGCCACACGTTGAGCGGCTTGTTAGTACGGCCGACTCCAATCCGAATCCACTCGGTGCTGGGGTCTGGGCCACACCAGAGCAATCCGCTCCCTCAAGTTACCTAGACCGGCTCACTTCGGCGAAACTGTTTCGGGGAGTCCTCGAGTCGATACTTCGACCCGACATCTCGACCGCAGAACAATGGGACGCCGTAACTACTGTTGGAAGTCGACTCCCGGGCGACAGGCACGACGTGTGCAACAAACTGGTCCGTTTACTGCCTCCCGAACTGGAGTTTTGGCCGAGCTACCTCGCCCTTCTTGAGGGATACACGACCAATAAGGACCCATCCATAATCGAGACGTGCTGTGCACAGGCAATCTGCTATCGAATGGAGTACACGTGTGAGGACTGGCGTGATGGCGATATCAACTGGACTAGTGCCGAGGAGATGTGCGCTCTCAAATCACTCCGAAAGGCACTCAAGACCGTCTCTGACCCGAACTGCTTGAGAATTCTCTGCAGAGGATTCGCTGATTGTCTCCGGGCGTACGCCGCCAATCAGTTCGCTGGTGACTGTGCGTGGTTCGACGTGGACACGAAGACCGTTCACCGTCGACTTGAGGGAGATCGTCCGCTTGAGGTCTCTGCTGAAGTCCGAGCAGAACTCGAACGATTACTCGAATCGGGTAGGGGTCTCGCCCCGGCCGACCAGGCCGACGCCGAAACGCTCTATCTCCGGAGTATTACCGATCTGTTCGCCGAAATCGGGATTATTGACCCGTCCCTGATTCGGAATCATATCGGGTGGATTCACGACGCGATTGCCACGGCCCCAGTGACAAATCAAGACGAGCACAAGGCAGTTATACAGAACTGTTGTCGCACACTCATTCACGTTGGTTCTATTTTTCCCGAGAGCGTCGAATCGGTAGTTCCGACTCTGAGAGAACTGCTCAACGATGTTATCAATCAATCACAATTTGAAGTACTCGATAGCGTTCTCGGTGCCACAGTCGTGACAGCCGGCAGACAGTCAACGCTGCTTGAGCCGTTCGTCGACCTGCTTCGAGGGTGGTGTCTCGACCCACCTGGCGATCCTCTCGATCTCTCGGTGGGTCGTTCCATGATCCAGTACTACGCCGTCTGGGGGCTCCGATTTGACTCGGCCGATGAGACTGAGGATGTCCTCAACGACGTTGCAAGCGACGCTGATGGCCCCGATTTTGTGCGGGATGCGGCTCGAACGGTCCTTGACCGGCGGTAGCTACCCGTGTAGCGGCTCACAGTGTGTCTGTGCTGGGTGTAAAGTCCCGAGTTGGACATCATCGGATCTCGTCGTGAGTGAACGGCAACACAGTAGAACCCTCAGCCGACGCGGAATTAATGAGAGGTAGGGGATTTTCAACGCGAACGGAAGCCTGTGGCCGAAGAGGAGGTTGTTTCGGCGCTGACGTCGGTCGAGCAGTCACTCCTGGTGACTCATCGACACGCCGACCTCGCGATGCTGTTCGAGCCCTCTCCACAGTCGGGCGAACGAATGGCCCGATTCAAAGCCACTGCACGTGCGAATTTCTAGCTGAAGACCTCACGTTGGCCGTTTCATATCTCGGGAGCTTTCGAGACTCCAGCAGCGCACGCCCTCCGGGAGTCGGTGCAGACTGCGTGCTCATCTGCTCTGAACAGCGCGATCACGTTCGCGTCGTCGGGAGGTGTTCAAGAGCATTCGCGGATTAGGTGAGTCTCGGTGAGGAGTTACTGCCAGACCGTGGAGGCAGATACAGCGGGGATGGAGGTGGCCTGGGGTTGCACGTTTCTATTTAAAATCGAATCGATCAATCGATGTCATTGAGGAGATTACGCAGAGAATCGAGGACTATTCTGGGATTCATTTCGGTACGATTGGTGGGTGATGCGAAGAGAGGAACTGGTCTCACTTGTGCCTGTCCTCAACGTACCGCTCGGCACTAGCCCAAACCTCCGGGACCGGGTCGACCTTCGGTCGTACGTTGTGAATGCGCGCATACGCCTTCTCGAGCGGGATTTCCATCTGAACAGCAAGTACCGCCGAGCACACTGCAGCACTTCGTGACACGCCCGCTTGGCAGTGGACGAGGACTCGCTGGCCGTCCGCAAGGGCGGCTAACGCCGTGTCGGTTGCACACTTGAACTGAGTATAGTCGTGGTCCCCATCAGGAAACACGTGCTCGTCTGTCGTTGCTTCCGGTCGTTCATACCCAAGCCGGTCGAAGTATCCAACTGTTATCACCCGATCGAACGGGTGATCTTCGGGCAGACGACGTGCAGACGGTGCACTGGAGATGTACAACTGGTCGGTGATACGATCCATCCCATCGGGGATAACCTCGCTCTCCGGGGTTTCAGTCATCTTTCAGCCACCTGAGCGGATTCGTTCGGGCCATCTGCAGGTATCGTAACTGCTTGCTGCTGTCGAGTCATGACCGACTGTGGTGACGTCCACGTCAAGATGCCCTGGGAACTTTGTAGCGACTGTATCTCAAGGTTTGTTGGAGAACGTATCCTGTTAATCATAATCTGTCCCACACCACGTCTTATTGTAGCCCGGATTAGAAAAGGGCGTATCGTGTCAACAGAGCCTGGCGAAACGTTCTGGGAACCATCGGTCTCGGTTGTTGGTGTGGACAGGCGCGGGAGCGGCATCGTCGATTCGATCGACACTGCGACAGCTGCAAATATCCAGACCATCTCGAGCGAGGGTGAGGCAGTATCGGTGGCAGATGGGGTGTCCGATTACGACTTCTGCTTCCTCACTGGTGACCTTTGCGAGGCGACGGTTCCCGACTGGGTGTCGACCGTTCTCTCGTCTTCTGAGTCCCGTACGATCTGCCTGTTGAGTGGAACCACAGACCGGCCGAGCGAACTCCTCGACGATCGCTGACGCGGGGTCGACGTTGATCCACCGAGCCCTCGACGCGGGCGCATCCGACAACGTGACGGTCGCTTTATACGAAGTTGCGGAGTGAGTCTGGTACTCGTTCAAGCGATTATCGCAGTCCAGGTCGGTTTCGGCGTGTGAATTCTTGGTTGGACATGGGATGCCCGAACTCTGGTCGAAGCCTGCGGAAACGAATTCGGGTCGGAACACACCGAAACGAGTTCGGGTCGATGCCCACAGACTTCGGTTCAGTCGCGCTGTAGCTGAGAGGCCAGTTCAGCGAGATCATCCCGGAAGTACAATGCGTACTCGTACCGATCTTCGGGCCGCGTAGCCAGCGCCGTGAGCAACACCCGATCGACCATGTTGGGGAGGCTCGAATCACGCTCGGTCGGCGGCACCACCTCTCCGTGCGTTGCTTCATACATCAGTTTGGCTGGCGGACCGACGAATGGTAGCTCGCCGACGAGCAGTTCGTACAGGATCACGCCGAGTTGGTAGATATCGGTTCGTTTGTCCGGCTTCCCGAACTCGTCGGGACGGAACTGTTCCGGGGCAGCATACTCCGGCGTGAACCCATCGACAGACTGTTCTCGCTCGATGAGTTCTTTTGCAATCCCCCAGTCCGTGAGCTTCGGGATCGCCCACGAGCCCGACTGTGCCTCCGTGAACAGGACGTTCCGGGGCTTGAGGTCGTTATGAGCGACACCTCGATGATGAGCGTGGTTTAGTGCTGTCGCAAGTGCATACGCGATCCAGACTGCCTCCAGACTCGAAATCGAAGTTTCGCGAATGCGACTGGCTAAATTCCCGCCCTCCATGTACTCCATCGCGATCCACGGCAGTCCTGACTCGGCCCCATAGCCGAAGACCGTAACGATATGTGGGTGGTCGTCGAGCTTCGACCAGTTCTCTGCCTCATCGAGCAACTGTTGAACCTGGTCTCGGTGGATCGTTCCGTATCCTCTGGGTATCTTTACCGCGATCTCGTGCGTGTCGCCATCGATTGAAACTGAGGACTGATAGACGTCTGCGTTACCCCCGGTATCGATTCTCATACTCAGGTCTTCAGGACACGATGTGACTTCAAGCGGGGAATCAAATGTGAACGAGTCTGGAACCTGCGATACTTCCGAGAACGGACTCCTGCGACTCCTTCTCGGCTCAGCTCGGATCGCTCGTCGATCGTCACTCTCACGAGGGTTCGATTCGGGTTGTACAGACCATCCGTCGCTGTCACTTGAGGAGGTTGCACCAGACGAAGTTTCCACTTTCGACTCGTCCGGGTTGGGTTCCTCTACGGATGTCTCACTCGTCTCCTTTGCTGGCTTGCTGTCAGTGATTTCATCTGCTGAACCGAGATGGCGGACCCGTCTCTCGAAAACCTCTCGAATCTCCTCGAAATCTTCCGGTGATGACTCGTTACTCATGAATACGATTTCAGATATACGATTTCAGATGCAGGACCATCGTGTAATCGGTATAGAGTATGTATACTTGCTACGTAAAACTGTTCGGACGAATGGTAGATGTGATTCAGTACGACGATTACTTCGGGTGATATCCCGAATTCATCAAAGAGTGGTCTATCTGAACTGAATCTGATACTCGTTTTTAGATATCGCGGCGTTCATATGTTTGTGTGATGAACATCGTTCTGCTACACCAGTCCTTATCCATATGTGTCCGGATCCTGATTCTTCCTCGCCCGGTAGCTGTCCTGACCGTGGACGGTCCATTCCGTCCGGCTGGACGCTCATCACGTTCGAGCGAGACGATGGGAGTACGGACGTCTTTGCCGAGTGTCCCTCCTGTGGCGAAGTCATCCAACCCACCTAGCCGTGTAGGAAGGTGTGAGACCGACTTCGGGGTCGATACCGTTCGAGTCTCATGAGTCATGCTGTCGAGTACTGTCCTTCACCGAACCGGCCCTCTACTGACGTCATTTTATAAGTATCGCAAAATTTGCTCCAGCTGTCGTTCGCGAATCATTCCGATTCGGAGACAGTACTCACTGAGATACGGTTGACCCATGCAATTAAGGCGATTAAGTTGCCACTCATCCGCTGGGGACGGCCCAGAAACTCATCTTCTCGGCATCTAATATCTCCCTTCACCGGTCCGTAGAAAGGGTTACTCTGGTTGACGCAAGCTAAGATGACGACGAGCCAGATGTCGCCGGGGTCGAGGGGGCTCCCCTCGACGCCCGGCAAGGGGAGTGGAGAGATGACTTCATCCGCTACGTCTTTAACATCCGAGGCCGAAATGTACTCGTCTGGGTTGGGGATTCTGAACACATCCAGACCCAGACACGTTCTGCCGGTCAATGTAACGAATCAATCCGGCTGATTACGCCGTTCGTGAAGTACCGACGTTGAGTATCTCGTTCACTACCGCGGTTCATCACCGAAAGCAACCCTGAACAACGCGCTCATCCGGGGAAAAGGCTACTCTCAGCGCTGGATGGCTGAAACCTCGTACTCGACAGCGAAGCGCTCGCTCGGCGATGCCGTGCGAGTGCTCGGCTGGTATCGGCAGTTCCGTGAAATCATCCTGATGTTCGCCATCAGCAACGTAGAATCACTGTGCGAGCCGCTGTAACCGTGGTTCAGCATCTATTCAACAGGGCAAAAGTATCTCGCACAGAGAGGTCGCTGGTCGAAAATCATCCTTTACTCGCCAGTACTCCGAGAGATTGCCCACGCCGCTATCCCAGTCACTCGAAGAGTCTTCCAGATTACTCTTCGGATTCACTCAGATAGGTCCGAAGCTATTCAGGAGCGTCGACACCGTTCACCTCACGGACGACTCCCATTCCAACCAGCTGGCCCATATCTCGAATAGTAAAAATCCCAAGTTGAGGAAAGTCGAGGAATCGCTCCAAAACCGTCGGCTTAGCGGCCTCCACAGTGACCCGCGCAGCCTCACCCGGTTGAATGAAATCCGGATTCTGTTCGGCGACCTGTCCGTCCTCCGGGTCGAGTTTCGCCTCGATCAACTCCAGTGTCCCGGCGACCTGTGTGGTGTGGGCGTGGAACACTGGGGTGTAGCCCGCAGTGATGACCGAGGGATGCTCGGTGACAAGAATCTCTGCGACGAACGTCTCAGGTACGGATGAAGGCTGGTCTGCAGGCCCAACTACGCTCCCGCGTCGAACGTCTTCTTTGTCGATCCCCTCGACTGTGAATCCAACCGAATCACCTGCAACAGCGGAGTCAATCTCCTCGTGATGTTGCTCTATGATATCGACCGTTCCAGTGACACTCTCGGGCTGGACGATAACCTCGTCGCCGACCGAGATTTCACCAGTTCCAACCGTACCAGTCAGAACCGCCGTTCCGTCGACAGTATAGACATCTGCCACCGGCAGTCGCAACGGAACTGATGAAGCCGCTGGAAGCGTCCCATGGGTGTTGGACAGGAGGAACCGCCCGAACTGTTCACGATCAGTCTCCTCCGGTAAAGTCTGCTCCAACAGGTCTGCCACAGGTCCCGACTTCTCGTCTGAGCGATTGCTTGATTCGGTACGCGTCTCATCTATCGACTCGAGGTCACTGGTCTCGGCTGCTGGCGTCGTACCGGGATCTGCTGTCATCTCACCGCCTGATGAGGAATGACCATCCGAGTAACTTACTGACTCATCAGGGGTCCGTTCCTCCGGACTCTCAGCTCCCGACGCACTCACGTCGTCAAACACTGCTTCGAGTGCCTGGCGCAGTTCAACCACCGTTTCTTGTCGCTCGCGCTGTCGCTTCGAGAGGGCACGGATGAGAATAGGATCGATCTCCGGAGGGAGGTCTGGATTTATTTCGGTCGCCCTCGGCGGCTCTTCGGTCAGATGAGAGTGCATCACTCCGGCTCCACTTCCCGGGAACGGTGGTTGTCCAGTGAGAAGCTCGAAGAGGAGACAGCCCAGCTGATAGATATCGGTGAAGTCACTCGGGTCGCCGTACTCGTCGGCGTCGAACTGCTCGGGAGCAGCGTACGTTGGTGTAAGGCCGTCAACACTCCCGGAGTGTTCGATCAGGAACGTTGCGAGGCCCCAATCAGTCACTTTTGACACGTCCCATCGGTCCGCGGGCGTGCGCTGGAACAGAACGTTCGACGGCTTCAGGTCAAGATGGGCCATCCCGTGTCGGTGTGCATAGCGGACGGCTCGACAGAGACAGATCCCGATCCAGAGCGCTTCTATATGCTCTATTCGATCTTCTGGGTCATCGAGACGGTCGCGGAGGCTTCCACCGTCCAGATAATCCAGGGCAATCCAGGGAACTGGTTTGCTCCCCCAATCGAGTACACCGACGATGTGGTCGTGGTCGTCGATTCGCGACCACTGCTCGGCTTCGTCTTCGAACGCTTGAATCGTCTGTGCGTTGATCGTTCCCTGGAATCGCGGTTCTTTGATCGCGAAAGCGATATCAGCGGTTGGGATCGACCCCTGATAGACGTCCGAGCTCCCCCCACGGCCGATACGATGTTCTTTTGAGATGTCGTCGTACGACACGGAGAATCGTTCTGGACTCTTTACGGTTGAGAAATCAGGTACCTGCGGAACGTCCGCGGTCCAGCGCGCCATACGTCGGTATTGGATACCTTACCAATATATCTTTCTGTCAGTTTAGCTGGGGAAGAAACGTGTCTCTAATCGCTCTCGAGGAGGTGGACTACGAAAACGGGAGACTGCCAGAAAATCGGGCTCGATTGTAATCAGTTGAGGGCGTAGATGGTTCTATCGTCGTCTCCAATATACACCGTCCCTTCGGCGACGGCTGGTGATGACGAGACCCGCCCCTCCGTCTCGAACTTCCACCTCTGGTCCCCAGATTCGGCGTCGACGGCGTACACATTGCGACCGCCACATCCGAAATATACTGTCCCCGCAGCCACCGTCGGTGATGATTGAACCCAGCTTTGTGCGTCAAACGATCACTCCCCGTCACCTGTCGCCTTGTTTATTGCGTACAGAGTCTTGTCCGAACTTCCGACGTACACAGTGTTGTCAGTCACCGCTGGTGATGATCGCACCCATTTGTGGCAGGTGAATTTCCACAGTTCGGTGCCATCACTCATGTTGATAGCGAAGACATCGTTCAGCCACGTTCCGAACAAAACCGTCCCGTTCGACACGGCTGGCGAGGAGGATACCCAACTTTGGGTGTTGAAATGCCACTGGGAATCTCCAGTCTCTTCATCCAAAGCATACACCCCATCATGAACGCCGATAGAGACAGTCCCGTCAGCGATGGAGGGAGATGAATCAACCGGCGTCCCGATATCCGTCTTCCACACCCCTTCTCCCGACTCGCCCTCCAATGCGCGTACGACCCCACCGCCGCCTCCGACATATACGGTTCCGTCGTGCAGTAGGGGGTGTGGTCTCCACCTTACTCCCAATGGTAACTGCCCATTGTTTATCCCCGGTATGTTTGTTCAATGCATATAGGTGGCCGTCGTTACTCCCGATGTAGACGAATCTGTCGCCAACAGCTGGTGAAGAGTTCACTCCATCGCCAGTAGCGTACGTCCACTCCACCTCACCGGAGCGGGACGAGAGTGCGTACACTCGCGAGTCTCGGCTTCCGACGTACACAGTACCGTCATCGACAGCTGGAGAGGACCTGATCCCACCATCCGTATCGAACGTCCAGAGAACCTCTGGGGAGGTTATTTTGGGGAACTGATCGTCCTGTACAACCCCAGTTCGAGACGGATTGCCGCGGAACATCGGCCACCCGGCACCCGGTGTGGCTTCCGTCTCTGCGTTTAGCTGTGTCGATCCGGTCCGCTCGTCGTCCGAACTCTTAGCTAATCTATTTGACTGCTGGCGCTGATTCTCCTGCCAGCGGTAGCCGTCTCGACACCGGTAGGCGCTGGCAATCGTATACTCGATGATGCGTCGATCCGCGAGTTCCTCCGTGACACGGGATTGAAGTTCCGAGACCTGCTCCGATGCAAGCAAAAATTCTTCCTCCAACCAGTCGGGATCAGCCTCGGCGAACTTAGTAGGGGTGTCTATGCCAGCGGTTTCGACGATATCGACAACTGATTCCGGAAGCAGTTCAGACAGCGGTATATGTGGGATTCTCGTGTCTGTCACCGGCTTCTGTATCGGGATCTCGATCGTTCCGGAGTCGCCGATGTCCATGCCGACCAGCGTCTCTTCGAGTGCGGGGAGCTCTCCGGAGCCTATGAGGACAGTAAACGTCTCCCGGAACGGATGTCTGCTGCCAAAATACGTCTCCCCCTCGAATAAAGAAAGATAGACTAAGTCGCCGGATTGCAGCGTGGGATTTTCGTCTCCCGTGTTCTCAGCCATTCGTACACGTTGAAACCGAGGGTGAGCTGATATATATTGGGGCGAGAGTGCCGGTGAGCACACGGTGGAGGCGTGTGGCCGAGGTTCATTTCCTCAAAAGCGCCATGCTGTGCGGGTGGCTCACGGACACACCAGTGACTGATCGGGTTCGAGTGGTGTGATCACAGAGCGTCTGTAGTGTCTATGGACTCGGATCATGGGAGATTCAAGGCTAAAACCCCTCTCTTCACAGTAGACGCCGAATCACATTGATGCCGGAAGAGGTTCGTTCCTCTCGGCAGCTGAGGTGAGACGATTCCGAAACGGAAACTCACAGAACGGAATCGGAGACCGAGGGACCGCCGCCGCTAGTGGTTAAGATAACTTTTGCATACGAGAGCCGAGGAACTCGTCGATCCATGCCTTCGCGAAACTCAGTCGACTGGTGAGTTGCCCAAAGAGGTCATCGACGAGAGCGCGGAACTCCGCCGCGCTCTCGACGATCAGCGGTGAGGCAACCCACTTCAACTGCTTCCAGACCTGCTCGATTGGGTTGAGATCAGGCGACCCAACCGGTAAGAACACGAGATCGATGCCGAGTTGGTGGGCCCGCTTGCGCGTGTGCCCGCACGTATACGCAGAGTGATTGTCCAAGACGAGCAGAATCCGCTTGACGAGATTCTGCTCGCGTATCCCCTCCAGACACTCACAAATCCGTTCCTTCTTCTGATCTTCCGGGAAGCTCACCACGCTCTGACCGTTGAGTGCGTAGAACCCGACCGCTGGTTCGAAGATGTGAACCAGCGGTCGGGTGATGTGTGGGTCATCGACGTGATACAGCCGCTGCGAGTTATCCCACGGTTGTGGATGTGACGCGTCGAAAAACCCGAGGACGGTTCCGCCATCTGTCCGGATCTCGTCGTCAACCGTCCAGCCTTCCTCGTCGTCACCGGCTCGCTTATTGTGCGGTTCATCGGACGCCTCGTCGAACGCGTCGCCGACGCGTTCGTCGAGTATCTCCTCGGCGTTGTCGGGTCTCGACGGACGTTTTGGGCGAGGAATCGTATTCGACAGCCCGAGTTTCTTGAGAAACTCACTGAGATAGACTGGATAATACTCGACGCCGAATTCTTGCTTGATCAGATGCTGTATCTCCTGTTTTTCCAGGGTTGTCCCTCACGCAGGAGTTCAAGAAGCTCTTGTTGCTCGTCTTCGCCGAGCTTCGGGGGCTGGCCGCCCCCGAAGTTCGGCGTGAGTAGTCCGATTCCACCCTCGTTCCACCGTCGTGCCCAGCGACTCCCGGTTGAAGCAGACTTGCCGACGCGGTCGGCTGCTTCTTCGAGCGTATCTCCTTTGTAGAGATTCTTGACGAAGGTGAGCCGCTTGCTCACCTTTTCATCATCTGTTTCGGCGAGGAGACGATCGAGATCGTCCTCACTCAAGTGACGGACGATCTCTTTGCGCCGATCTTCGCTCATAGCACATGTGTCTCAATCCATGATCAAAAGTCACCTTGGTTACTATCG
The DNA here is from genome assembly GCF_007004735.1 of Salinigranum halophilum. NCBI lineage: Archaea > Methanobacteriati > Methanobacteriota > Halobacteria > Halobacteriales > Haloferacaceae > Salinigranum > Salinigranum halophilum. Next base: position 466,176 of record NZ_SSNL01000006.1, on the reverse strand, counting down.
GCGGCGGTCCCGAGCGTTGCCACTCAGTTGAGGCGTTCTGACCGGTCGTCCCGGTCGGTGTGACTCAGCCGCTAGCCGTAGTCTGTCGAGAGGACGAACGTTCGGAAGATTCGCGTTGAGAGCGGCGGTTTCTTTGGAATCGTTCCACCTGCGAGGAGGACGTTCGCTAACACCCACAGGTTGTACAGCGAGACCGCGAACAGGAAGTAGAACAACCGCACCGAGAACGTCGTCGCCGACGTTCTCGGCAGGAAGTCGCCGATCGGCCGATACGATGTCTCGATACCCCAGCGGCGGCGGAACGCCGCCGCGTACGCTTTGGCCGTCTCACGCTCTACGTCAAGATTCGTGACGAACCAGACGTGTTCGTCCTCACTCGTTCGATGTGGCACAGCAAATACGGTGAGGTCAACCGACGCCGTCGGTGGCCGCTTTCGTTGTCGTTGCATCTGGTAGGCATCGACGACCGTCTCAGCGCCGGCGCTGAGACGGTCTTTCATCCCCTTACTCGGTCTCGCACGCACGATGTACCCGACGTTCAGTCGATCTAACTCCGCAACAACGTGAACTTGGTAGAAGCCCCGTTCGAGGTAGACGTGTCTGATCGATACGTACCGCCGCGCTTCGATGATGAGTGAGCGAACGGCTTCCTGCTTTGCAGGGAAGCCGTTCGCATCCATCGGTAAGACAGCAAGCGTGAATCTAACACCCGGAGCGACAATACAGAGCGTCGCAAAGCAGTACGCTCGGTTCGTCCCGAGATCAGGATAGGTGATGAGGACGTGGCCCGTGTCGGCTGAGCCGTAGAACCGCCACTCGTGGAGGTCGATCGCAACGTCAACACGAGAGGGAAGCAACCGGAGTGACCGAAGGACCTGAAAGAGGCGGTCGCGGACGCCATCGAACTGGGCGTCGATGGCGTCCGCGTCGAGATGTCGAAGGTGATAGAGGAGCGATTTCGCGAGTGGATTCCGAGCCGTCGACGTGACGTCGACCGGCTCGGACCGATCCAACTGAACGGTTTTGCCACCCGTATTGGCGAACTCTTGATCGAAAGAGATTCGAGAGAGGACTTGCTCGAAGTCCTCTCTCGTGTAGGTTCCACACGGTTTGATCCCGAAGTCTAGTGCCGGATAGAGGAGGGTTAAGACGGCACGGCAGACCTGTTTTGCCTCGGTTGTGTCAACCATATCGACGACTACGAATCGAGTCGTCAGTTAGGTTCGGCGTCTACTGTTCAGGGCGGGGAGGATGTCAACGGAGCGCATAGACACAGCCGTCATGACTGCCAATATAGACCGTTCCATCGGCGACCGCTGGGGATGAATACACTCGGGCGCCGGTTCCGATCCGCCACCGTCGATCACCCGTCTCGGCACCGAACGCGTGAATGCCGTAGTCGTTGCAGCCGATGTATACGGTTCCGTCGACGACCGTCGGCGATGATCTGATCCAGTGGTCCGTGTCGAACTGCCAGCGCACCTTGCCCCGTTGACTGCTCAGCGCGTAGAGAGTCCCGTCGTAACTCCCCGCAAAGACGGTATCGTTCGCGACGGCGGGTGAGGACATTACTTCGGCGTTCGTCCGGAACTGCCAGAGTCGATCACCGTCGCCGGGGTACAAGGCGTAGATTCCACCATCCGAACTCCCGACGTACACCGTCGAGTCGACGACTGCTGGAGTGGCGTAGATCTTCCCATCCGTTCGCGTTCGCCACTGTTCGGATCCATCCGCAGCAGACACGGCGTACACGTACCTGTCGTCACTGCCGAAGTAGACCGTATCATCAACCACCGCAGGTGAGGATCTGACGTTCCCCCCAACGTCGGCTGTCCAGTGCGTGGTCCCATCCTCGACGGAAAGCGCAGAGACGGCGTTACGGTTGGTCCCGATGTACACCGTCCCGTCGACCACGGCTGGCGAAGACGAGACGATCTCACCCGCGTCGAGACTCCACTGGACGGTCCCATCCACAGTTGACAACGCGTAAATAGTTTCGTTGGTACCTGTGCACCCCACGATAACCGTTTCATCAGCGACTGCGGGTGAAGACCGTATCCCACTTCCTAGGTCGGCCGTCCACAGTTCAGTACCGTCAGCAGTGTCCAACGCGTACAGGCGTCCGTTTTGACTCCCGACGAACACCGTTCCCCGGGCGACTGCCGGTGACGACACGACTGAACCACTGGTATCGAACTGCCAGTCGATGTTACACGTCGGTGCCGGAGACCGCTGCACTGAGGGGTTCGCCCCGGATCGGGCAGGACCTCCACGGAACATTGGCCAGTCCTCCGGACCATCCGTCCCCGTTGCCGCGGCCGTGGCCGTGGTATCAGCACCGCCCTCGGGATCACCGCCGTCGAGGATGTCCGTCTTAATGACGGTCGGATCACTCGTCGGGCTCGTCTGCCCTCCCGCGGTGATGCCTGAAGGACGTCCCTCGTCGGTCCGTTCGTGCCAGCTGTACACCTCGACGACCTCGTACGAGAGCAGTCGTCGGTCCGCGAGCACGTCTTTTGCGGCTGTCCGCAGCTCCTGAACACGTGATTTGTCCAGCAGAAACACGTCCGTGAATCGCTCCGGATCGGCGATCACGAGATGCCACGCGGATTTGATTCCACCGTCTTCCAGGCGGGTTGCAACCTCCTCAGAAGGGATATCGGAGATGGTAGAGGTAACCTCGCCGATGCCGGTCACCTCGTCGACGGGTACCCAGTGTTCCTCCTCGGTAACGGGGTCGACAAGCACAGATCTGGATTCGAACTCGATGCCAGCCTCATGGCCGACCTGAGTTCCGACAAGCGAGCGTTCGAGCACGACTGGCAACTCCCCAGCACCCACGAGCACGCCGTAGGTATCGATCGAACCCAATCCTTCATTGGTGTGAACCTCTCCGTCCCGTATTTCGACCTCTGTGAGAGAGAGATAAACGAAATCACCTGGCTCGATGGGGCGAAGCCCGGACGAGTTGTTGTCACCGCGAGTCACGGTCTATACGTGATTCTTTTGCTATCATGAATGTTTGTATACTGGATCCTGAGTGGGGTATGCATTACACCGGTGAATCCAGCACGGTCGAGTAACGGTGACCTACGTGGGCGACCGGGTCGTGTTAACTTTGACATCGATTCCACCAGACGGCGAAGGCCCTCAGCCACGAATCCGCGGTCGATAGCTTAGCGTTCGAGAACGTATTTGAGAACAAAGAGGTTCGTCGTTTTATCCCACGAAAGACACGTTCGACGCTGTTTCGATTTCCATGGCGGTTCACTCGAGATCGGAGGCCGAGTCGGTCAAGTGCAGCTTTGAGATGAGCCGCATCATCGATCAAAGACGTGGTGTCTGAGAGCTGCTGTTTCTCACGGAGTTCACGAAGAAACAGCACGGTGAGTTGCGTTGTACACGTCTGAAACAGCCGTAGATGAAGGAATTGGTTTGTTTCAGGATCGACCGCAGCGTACAGCCAGTGGCGCTGGCCGTTGACTCGAATCACCGTTTCGTCAACCGCAATCTGATTAGGACTCACATCGCAGTCGGGCTGTAGATCAGCTTTCCGCACCCAGTCGTGAATCGCGGTTCGACTTCGCTCGACACCCAACTTCTCAAGATATGGTTTGGTATTCGAGAGCGACAGACCAGCAAGATGAAGCTGAATACCCACTTGAATCGCGAACTCGGGTGTCCGCTGTCGCTCCACAAATTCCAAGTCAATCCACTCGGTAGGTCCGCTGAGGCGGTTGGTTTCGGGCATAGACAACTTAGAAATTGACCGCCTCATTCCTAACTTAACACGACCCATACTGAGGGGGATAGCATTAATACAGGTGATCCGTATGGGTATTCTGAATGACCGAGTCGCCGATCCCCGATCGCTCGACGGTCGCCAGTCCACCACGCAGGACTCTCGACTACACGACGCTCCGGGTCGGCGACCGTCCGATCGACACGGGAGGCCATGCAATCGTCTACGAGGTCAGCCTCAACGGCCCCGACCCGCCAGACCGGATCGCGCTCAAGGAACCACACTGTCGGGAGACGTTGACGCGAGAGGTGGTCGAGCGGTTTCTCGCGGAGGCCAGCACCTGGGAGCTGGTCGACAGACGCCAGCGGAGCGAGCCGCGCTGGCAAGACTCCGAACACGTCGTCGGCGTGATCGACACCGGCGACGACCTCCCCTGGGTCGCGATGGAGTTCATGGACGGCGGCGACCTTGACAGCCGACTTCGAGACAACCCCGACGGGCTCCCGGTCGACGAGGCCCTCTGGATCGGTGAGTCGATCTGTCGAGGCGTGGAGGTCGCACACAGCTACGGCATCGCGCATCTCGACCTCAAACCCGCAAACGTCCTCTTCCGGAGCACACCGACGGGCGTGTGGGACGTCCCGAAGGTGGCCGACTGGGGGCTCTCACGGGTGCTGGCCGAGCAGACTGGGACCATGGAAGGCCTGTCGGTTGAGTACGCCGCGCCCGAGCAGTTCGACGCCGACGGGTACGGCGCCCCAGATACCCTGACGGACGTCTACCAGCTCGGCGCACTCGTCTACGCGCTCCTGACCGGCGAGCCCCCGTACACCGGCAGCCAGGTCAGCATCATGCACGACGTCCTCTCCGGAGCGGCGCCGGCAACACCCAGCAACGTGCGCGACGATGTCCCTGCGGCACTCGACGCCGCGGTCGCGACGGCGCTCAACACGGCTAAGTCCAACCGGTACCGCACGGCCACCACGTTCGGCGACGCGCTCGAGGCGATTCGGACCGACCGAGCGCTCCCACCGGTCGTCGCCCGCCAGCTGGATGACGCCCACGACACCGGCCGGTCGCTCGGGGGACACGCCGAGCCGGACAGCCGACCAGACCACGGACGTCAGTCCACGGAAGCCCAACCGACGGGAGCCCAGCCCACACAGTGGCCGATGTTCCGCGGTGGGCCGGCACGCACCGGATCCACCGGTCAGTCACGCGGGCCACGCGAGCGGGTCGCCGAACGGTGGACCCTCGAAACGGGCGGGGCGATTAGCTCGTCTCCCACCGTCGTCGAAGGGACGGTCTACGTCGGGAGCGGCGACGGTCATCTGTACGCTGTGGACACGGCGACCGGGGCCGAGCAGTGGTGCGTGAAGACCGAAGACGCGGTGACCTCCTCACCCACCGTCGTCGACGGGACGGTCTACGTCGGGAGCAAGGACAGCCAACTGTACGCCGTGGACACGACGACCGGGGAAGTGCAGTGGCGCATGGTGACCGGAGACCCGATGAAGTCTTCACCTGCTGTCGTCGACGGGACGGCCTACGTCGGGAGCGACGACAGCCACCTGTACGCCGTGGACACCGAGACCGGCTTCGTGCAGTGGGTCTTCGAGCGCGAGTTCAGAATCGACTCGTCCCCGGCGGTGGTCGACGGGACGGTCTACGTCGGCTGTCGCGACTACTGGGTGTACGCGGTGGACGCGTCGACGGGCGACAAACAGTGGTCGAGCGGGTCGTATCGACCGGTGTACTCGTCGCCGGTTGTCGTCGACGGGACGGTCTACGTCGGAGCGAAGGACGGGTACGTCCGCGCGCTGGACGCCGACACCGGCGAGGAACAGTGGCGGTTCGACACCGGTGACGTTGTGTACTCGTCGCCGGCTGTCGTCGATGGGAGGCTCTACGTCGGAAACAATGACGGACAGGTCTCCGCGCTGGACGCCGACACTGGTGAAGAACGGTGGACTGTCGAGATCGGCGCCGCGAGGTTTCTGCGGTCGTCACCGGCAGTGAGCAGGTCGACCGTCTACGTCTGCGGGGGTGACCAACACGTCTACGCGTTCGAGGCGGCGACCGGCGAGGAACAGTGGCGGTTCGAGACCGACAGTAGCGTGCAGTGGTCCTCCCCCGCGGTCGGCGACGGGACCGTCTACGTCGGGAGCAACGACGGCGTCTTGTACGCGCTTGTCGAGGCGACCGACTGACAAGTGGCCGAGACCACTCCACCCGACGCCACAGTCACGACCGACGATGCCGCAGTCGTCGGGTGAGTTGAACACGACGACCACGGGCAAGTGTGACTCGCGCCGGCCGCCGCGGCTCACACGACGGGACGTGACTGCTCGTACAGTGTACGGAGTTGGTCACGGAGGTAGAGGACGCTCTCGTAGCGGTCGGTCCGCTCTTTCGCCAGCGAACGCAGGAGGATGTCGTCGATGTCGCTCGGGAGGTCCGCGTGCTCGCTCGGCGGCGTTGGCGTCTCCTCCAGAACCGCGCGCATCACCGCCGCCGGTGACTCCTCGAACGGGGGACGGCCGGTGAACAGCTCGTAGAACACGGCCCCGAGTTGGTAGACGTCCGTCAGGTCGTCGGCAGGGCCGTACGCGGAGTCAAACTGTTCGGGCGCAGCGTACTCGACGGACAGCCCCTCGACGCTTGCGGAGTGGTCCAAGAGGTGCTTCGAGAGTCCCCAGTCGCCCACCTTCGGGACGTCCCACGCGCCGTCGACCAACCGGAAGAGGACGTTCGCAGGCTTCAGATCGAGGTGTGCCACCCCACGACGGTGTGCGTGGTGAACGCCTTCGGTGACCGCGATGGCGGTCCAGAGCGCCTGCGATTGTGGCAGCGTACCCGCTCGCACGCCGAGGTCGCCGCAGTCCATGAATTCCATCGCAATCCACGGGAACGGCTTCGGCCCCCAGTCGACAACGCCGATGACGTGGTAGTGGTTGTCCAGTCGGTCCCACGTCGACGCTTCGGAGAGCAACCGCTCGACGCGGTCGGCGTGGATTGTTTCCCTCAACCCGGGGGGCTTGACCGCCAGCGTGACCTCTCCCTCGGGGGTGGAGACCGTCGCCCGTTGGACGTCGGGGTTCCTCCCGGAATCGATGGGCTCCTCGACGCAAAGGTCGTCGTAAGTGAGCGACAGCGGTTCCACGCGGGGAAATCGACTCCGGTGGGTGTTCGTCGTCGGTGGCTGTGGGTACGGATGTCTCGTCGAACTCGTCAATCGCGTCTGTGATGTCGACATCCCCGAGCGCATCCACGAGAGCCGTCACGCGGTCTCGGTCGACCTCGAGACCGGCGCACTCGAGGAGCCCCTCGAGCCTCTCGTCGGTGGTGGATTGGCCAGCCTCGTGGAGCGAGAGCGCGGCGTACATGTACGGCCCCGGTCCGTCGTCCACGTCGGGCAGTTCCTCGTCATCGAGGTCTTCGACCCTCGTGAGAAGCGCCCGAACACGCTGTCGGCTCACGTCGATACCGGCCTCCCGAAGCGTCCGAGTCAGCGTGTCCTCGGTGACAGGTGTCCTCACACAGTGGAGGAGCAGGTACGCGTAGATGTACTCCATACGACGGACGTACGAGGCGACCGGTAATGGAAATGTGGTCGGCGAAACACTTTGGTTCCAAGCGTACTCGCGAGGGGTAGCGTCGTGTTCCGATGCGCGCACGACGCCGTTCTGCGGAGCAGCTGTCCAGCGATTCGGAGGGCAGACGCGAGACGGGTGACGCGCGAGAACGGTCTGAGTAGTGGGATAGTCTCACGTTCTCGGCTGGCCTGGGGTGAACAGTATGATCGTCCAACTCGTTCTGAGGGACAGTTACGGAGCTAGTGCTGTAATGTCGGTAGTTCCCATCGGTTCTACGAACTGACTTGATTTTCCACGACAGAAGCGACACGTCCGATCTGAGTGCGGAGAGGATGAACAGCGAAAGGCGGTCTCACGCCTGTGAGAGCGCCGAATGCATGACAATGGTGTAAAGCAATCGCTCATCGTGGGCACTCGCTGGACGCGGGCTCAATCAGCCCGCGTCCAACTGGCCATAGGTCGCGAGAATCCCGACACCGTTGGTCGGTGCTTCCCACTTCCGGTGTAGCAGTTCGTCAAGAGTGTGGTTGCTCCATTCTCGGAATACCTCGAAACGGAACCAGACGGATAGTGCTCGCCCGCCGCGGCGTGGCGAGCACGCTCCAGTGGACAATCAGCCACAGATTCCGCAACAGGAAACTCACCAGCACGAACACCAACCGAACGACCGGGTCGGTTGTGGTTGTACGTGCACGTGCTTCGCGCATGGTTCGAAAGGCTGTCTCGATGGCTGATCGTTTCCGGTAGAGAGCTTCGACCTCCTTCGGCGTGCGATCTGGTTGATCGCACGCCGTGTAGGGACGAACAAGCAGCCCGTGCTTCCCCCGCTTGCCCTGTCGGTAGGAGACACAGACAGCGAGCGGGAAGCGCAGTTCCCGCTCGCTTCCCTCGTACATCGCGTACTCCGTCCAGTAGGAGATTGACGTCTCCAGTTTCTCGGCCATCCGTTGACCGCGTCGGATAACCGGGAGAACGACCGGTGCAGTCTCACGCAACCGCTGGATGCACGCACCGCTGTAGACCCCGCGGTCACAGAGGAGACCAGCGACATCGAAGGGAAGTGCCGCGACGTGGTTGAGCAGTCGCTCAACCGCGTCGCACTTTGGTTCGTCTCCACGAACCGCAGTGACGGCGACGACGAGCGGCTTCGCCCGACAGAGGACGAATCCAGCAAGGTAGCGATGGCACTGTGAGGTGCCATCACGGGGTGTCGTGTGACAGAGTTCGTCGGGAGAGTGGTGTGACTGCTCTGTTGAATAGATGCTGAGTCATGGTTACAGCAGCTCACACAGTGGTTCTATGTTGCTGATGGTGAACATGAGGATAATTTCACGGAACTGGCGATACCAGCTCAGCGCTCGCACGGCATCGCCGAGCGAGCGCTTCGCTGTCGAGTACGAGCTTTCAGCCATCCAGCGCTGAGAATAGCCTTTTGTTCGGATGAGCGCGTTGTTCATGGTTGCTTTCGGTGATGACCCGCGATAGTGAGCGCGTTGTTCATGGTTGCTTTCGGTGATGACCCGCGATAGTGAGCGAGATACTCGACGTCGTATGCGGCAATCTCGTACTCGGTGTGCCAGTCTTGAAATCCATTGTCGGCGGCGACGGTCAGCAGGTCGTCCGCGTTCCGGCGGACGACCTGCGGCCCGGTCTTCGTATCGTGCTTCCACCGAGCTGTGATGTGGACGTCAAGAACAGCGAGCGACTCCACATCAGTTAACGTCGTCACTTTCAGCGTCTGCACAGTGCTTCCTGACCGCTGGCGGAAGTACGATGACGCACGTCGCCGGTCGAAGAACGTGCTGTCGAGAGCAGCGTGGCCAGACTGCGGGTGCTGCTGAGCGGAAACGCGCAGCAGCGCCCGCCATACCCACATTTTCAGCCGATCGAACGACTTGTAGATCGTGGTGTACTCCGGGAGATTGTCCCGATCAAGACCGAGTACGTCACGAATCTCGGTCATGTACTTCAGCCGATTCGGCGTTTCACGGTAGCTGTGGCCCTCTTCGAGCCGAAAACAGTGTAAAACGACATGGATCCAGCGGGCGAACCCGCCGCTGGCGGGTTCGCCCGCGTGCTTTCCTAAAGCTTGTTTAGCTAGGTCAGGACACTGCTCAACGAAGTCGAGAAGATCGATCTCCATAGGACAGAGTCGAATTCCTCGGCTTCACCCTTCTAAACCATCGATATCAGCTGATTAGATCGCTATTCAACAGAGCAGATACTTTTTATTCTGTTCACCTATAACCTGAGTCCATGCCACCAGCGCCGGAGGAGTGCGGGGGAGGCTGATCCGCTTGAACCGGGCGACATTGTGGAAGTGTCAATAGAGTATCTAGACATCGACGGCCAACTAATTGAATCACAGCCCACTCTATCTTATACGCAACTGGTTGTGATAAGTTCACAGACGGCACCTCCAGTGTTGTAACGGCAACTCGTCGGCAGTACGGTTGGAGACGAGGGGGCAGTGGAGTTTGTTCCACCAGACACAACGACGGAAACAACTGATCTTCGAAGTATCGTCTCGAATCAGACACGAGACGATGAGCAAACCGACTATGTTATGAGTGAACTCGGAACAGCTGGCGTCGATTCAGCCTGGGAGTTAGCTGCTGTCGACACAGACCGAGTCGCCGAAGGAAGTCTTCTCGAATCCCAATTCATAAACGAGCTACTAGAAAGTGTGCGCGATTCGATCAAGGGTTATCTCGTCACGTACACCGTCGTCGAAGCTTGGAGATGGCGTGTCGCCGACCCCCCTTGTGCTGATACTCCCACCGAGTGGCCGATGTTCGGGGGCACTCAAAACAATATGCGATGGGGCTCGTTAATCAGTCCACTCGAAACTGGTGAAACAAAGTGGGAGTTTACTACTGACGACGATGTCCGTTCTTCGCCCGCAGTAAATGGCCATCTGGTTTTAATCGGTTGTGACGACGGACTAGTCTACGGAGTTAACATAGTATCTGGGGACACTGTGTGGGAGTACCGTCCCAATACATATGTTGGCAAGCCCGTAGGTCGGTTCAGGTCGTCTCCGACGGTAACACAATCTGTGCTATTACTCGGGCGTGATGCAGGAGAACTGTATGCATTATCGTCCAAATCAGGATCTGAACAGTCGAAATTCAAAACGGAAAATCGGATCCGAACGTCTCCAGCTGTAGCCGACGGCAAAGTCTACATTGTCGGCGACAGTGGGAAGCTTCATGCTAAATATATAGATCGTCCGGATACATATTGGACTTATCACGTCGGTAATAAGGTACGGAGCTCACCAGCTGTATCACGGGACACTGTTTATTTCGGATGCAGAGATAAACATCTATACGCAATCGATGCGGAGACCGGAGAAGAGGACTGGGTTCTCAATACTGGCGCAATCGTCGACTCATCTCCGGCGGTCGACGGCAGTCACGTGTACATCGGAAACGACGAAGGAGTCATCTACTCAGTCGACAAGCAGACTGGTGAGGTTCAGTGGCAGTATGAGACCGGAAACACTGTCACGTCCTCGCCAGCAATCGTAGGCAACACGGTGTACTACGGGAACGATGACGGGAATTTCTACGCGCTCAACGTCGACAATGGCGACGAAGAGTGGAGTCAGGGCTTCAATTCATCTGTTAAGATCCGATATTCCCCTGCCATCGCTGAGGGGTTCGTCTTCTGTGCTAATTATGACAGCCTCTATGCGCTACATCCCTCAACGAGGGACGTTGTGTGGTCGTACTCTGACCACCGCATTCGGTCGTCGCCGACAGTAGCGCATGGTACGGTTTTCATTGGAACTGAAGATGGAGTGAGTGCAAATAAAGGTGTAACCGGAGAGAGCGACCATTTGGATGTGTGAGATCGATTGAGCGTATACAATTTGGTGGTTCCCAACGTTACGGCTTGTCCATCTTACTCAGGGCACGTAGTCTCAGTACTTCACAAAGCCGGTTAGTTGAGACGTCTGCTTGCTGGAGGTGTGCATACGACCTCGCAAGCAGACGATCAGATACACGAAGACCAGCTTCTTAATTTCCTCGTCAACATCCTCACCGACGCGTTTAGCGTCGAACTCGGTGAGAACGCTGAGATCGATCCCGAGGACATCTTCGAGGTCCTCGTCGGCGCCAGCGCCGACGGAACCTCGGCCTCTTTGCTCTGCGAAGACAGTGGTGACGCACCGTCAGGCAACGACATTCTCCACCATCTCCGGTCGAAGTTCGATCTGGAATCGGTCGCTTCAACGGGGAATACGCTGCTTCAGCAGGACGTTGTCGAAACCCTCCCCGAGCAGGTGGAGGTCATCGCAGACCTCCACCTGCGGCCCTACTACGGTGACGAAGACGACACAGACGGTCTCTACCACTCGGAGGCGAAACGTGGAACGACGGCCTTCCACGCGTATGCGACGCTGTACGCACGCGTGAACAACAAACGCTACACGCTGGCGGTGCGCCGTCTGACCGACGGCGACACCGCCAGCGATGTCCTCGCGGAGTTTCTCGGTCTGCTCAACACCTTCGAGTTTGATGTCAAAGCGGTCTATCTTGACAGCGGCTTCTACGACGGGAAGTGTCTCACGCTCCTCCAAGCGCACAACTTCGCGTACGTCCTCCCGATCATCCGGTGGGGAAACACAATCAAGGCCGAACTCAATCAGGGATGGAGCCGTGAGATCGAACACGATCTCACTACAGAATTCGACGGTCCACTCGTGACCGTCGAATTCACGGTCTACATCGACTGTACCTACAAGAATGGGAAGTACGACGAGCACGGGGTGGCGCGTCACGGCTACGCCGCTGACGCGCCGTTCATCGACATGGTAACGCGGGCTGCGTGGACGACCCTCGCTGTGCGTCGGGCCGTCCCCGCGAACCAACCACCAGACGACCGGTTCTTCCGGTAATCATCGACCGGGATAGCCTTCGGCAAGAGTGGCGACGCCGTCGCGTCGGCGGCTGACCGCCGCCGACAGCGACGCCTTCGGGTCGATTCATCCCGGAATTGTTCATCTAATCCGTCAATCCAACCGCTTCGTCACAGCCTCGGGCCTCAGAAACAGCTGGCAGAAGACGCTTTGTGAGGTACTGAGTCTGGATTCGGCTATCAATTCAGTATCGCTTCGGTAGGCTGTTTACGTAGCTGACCGGAACTCACTCGGAACTGACTGCATAGACTTTGCTTCCGCTATTGAAATAGACGGTTCTATCGGAGACTACGGGTGAAGATCTCACTCTCCCTTTGGATTCAAACCGCCATTGTTCCATTCCGTCGACGGTTGAAAACGCATATAAATTCTTATCCAGACTCCCGATATACACAGTCGCCCCTGCTACAGTTGGTGACCCCCCCACATCATACTCTAATTGTTGGGACCAGCGGTTGCTTCTATCATTTGCATTCAACGCGTGTATGATACCCCCTGAACCGATGGTATAAATCGTATTATCCGTTACGACCGGAGGTACTGAGTGTTTGCTTTTATTCGAGTGCCAGTTTTGATCCCCATTTTCCGTCGACAACGCATATAGATTTGAGCCCTGGGCGTAAACGGTTTCATTCCTGACTACAGGGGAAGATTGATATCTTCCTTTGACATAGAACATCCCTCGTACGGATTCATTCTCGAGTCGAACCTGCCACCGCTCAGCTCCACCGTTCAAACCAAGCGCATAGAGGTCATTACCGCTCCCGATGTAGAGTGATTCGTCCGCAACGGCCGGCGACTGACGTACATTGCCCTCGGTCTCAACAGTCCAGTTCTCGATCCCCTCTTTCGACACCGCGTAGATTCGAGAATCATCGCTCCCGAAGTAAATCGTGTCATCCACCACGGTGGGCGATGAATATACCTCCCCGTCCGTTTCGAATCGCCACAGCTTGCTCCCGTCGTCTGCCGAAAGAGCGTACATGTACTCGCTGACGCCCACATAGACGGTTCCGTCGACGACGGCTGGTGACGATCGAACCCTTGCATTCGCCTGGAACCCCCACTTTTTCTCCCCCGTTTCCGCGTCCAGCGCATACACGAATCCGTCATCACTCCCAACGTACACCGTGTCGGATACGATCACCGGTGACTTCTGGATCAGATCACCAGTCTCGTACGTCCAGCGGGCGGTGACTGGTGAGTTCGGCCCCGTCGTCAGCGGATTGTGACCCCACCTTGACGGGGTTCGCCTATACATCGGCCAGTCGTGTTGTGTTGATGTACTATTTTCAGTCTGTGTGTCTACTGCTGCTGGTTCCTCATCTGTCTCCTCCTGCTGGTTGGATCGTGTTTGCGCCTCATCCGTCGACGTTTCAGCAGGTGTCGCAGAAGTCGACGCTGTTGTATTTGTTCGCTCCTCACGTGCCCTGTGTAGTTCCTCCTCGAGCCGTTTGACCTCCCCATGGAATCGCTCCGGTTTACTAGTCTCAAGTGCAGTCAGAACCGCCTCATCGATGGTCGCCGACAGTCCATCTCGACGAGCACTCGGCGGCGCAGGCGCTTCGCCGTAGACGACGTTATGCATCACGCTGGCCTGCCCCCCAGTGTATGGTGGGTTACCAGTGAGTAGTGCGTACACGAGAGCGCCGAGCTGGTAGATGTCGGTGTACTTGTCCGGGGTTCCGAACTGCTGTGCATCGAACTGTTCCGGCGCTGCGTACGCAACCGAGAGGCCGTCCACACTCCCCGATTCGTCAAGCAGTACACGGGACAATCCCCAATCTGCGATCTTGGGGATGTTCCACAGATCGTCCGGTGTCGTCCGAAACAACACGTTCGCCGGCTTCAGGTCGAGATGTGCGACCCCAAAGTCGTGGGCGAGCTTTACCCCCCGACAAAGGCACTCGCCGATCCACAGTGCTTCCGCGACGGGGAGTCCATCCGGGTGCGAAGTAAGCACGTTTTCCAAACTCCCTCCATCCATGTACTCCATCGCGATCCAGGGCAAATTCTCGCCGACGTCGATGATGCCGACGATGTGTTCGCAGTCGGCAAACAGCGGACGGTTGCGCTCGATTGCATCGAGTCGAGACCACGTCTGTGCCTCGGCGATGAACGCCTCAGCCGTCTCCGTATCAATCGTGTCGACAGGGCTCCGTGGTTCCTTGACAGCGACAGTGTTTGGCGGCGGCCCGTCCAGCTCGAACCTGGTTACGATCGCGTTCCCACCACTGCCAAGGAGTTTCCCATCCTGGAGTTGTTCGTACGAAATCTTGCGTTGAGGTGGGCTCGCGACTGTAGAGAGATCAGGAATCCGCGGATCAGCCATCAGGTCCATCAATGTGTAGCAGAATAATGAATCCCGATGCCGATCACTCCACCTCGACCCGTGGTCAGCTCTCGAAGAGCACGAGGTCGGTATCCACGTACTGTTGCTCGTACTCAGGCCGCGCTGACAGCCGATCGAACGTCCGTTTGACAATATGTGGGGAGTAGCCGTCTTCTTCGACGACTGTATCCAGGATAACCCCCTCACTTGCGAATCCGGCCGTGTCAAAGCGTCCTTCGACAGCCGCCTCGCAGTCGGCCAGCAACTCCTCGTCGATCGGGAGTTCGAACAGCCGGGCGTTCTCGCTGGCGACCGGGTCTGACGCATCGTACGTTAGCTCGCCCGTCCGCGCGTCGACGAGGACGATACTCAGCCGTCGGCTGTATTTGGTTCGCGCCAACTCGCCCTGCATGATCTGTTCTCGGACCGAGTCGGACCAGCCGGTCGGCGACGCAATGCCCAGAAGGATATCGACCTCGGTCATCTCCGCCTCGTAAACGCTCTGGTTGACGTGCTCCAGGAGGTCGTCGAGCGTCGCCGGGGATGCATCGAAGCCGTTCGTTGCAAGCGCCTCGAGATCAGAACAGACAGCGGCTTCGAGAACCATTTCGGCGGAGCCACCGAGCCCGAGGAATCCAGAAGAGTCGATAGTGAATCTGGCACTCGTGTTGACAGGGAACTGCTCCGGGTTCTGAGACTCGTTGAGGAACTCAGCCAGCCGGGGACGCTCGTTGCGACGCTCCGAACGAGATTCCCAGTATCCCTCCGGAATCTTCCGCGCCTCCTCCCGGAGCCGTATCGATCGTGCCTCGTGAACGGACGTCTCGAATCGACCGATGTAATCCATCTCCAGCAGGCGGGCGACGGTCGGAGTCACCACCGACTCGCCGTCCAGCCCACCCTCATCGTCGGACACAGAGGATTCGATCTCGTTGATTCGCTCCTGTAGCTCCTGTTGGCGTTGCTGGACGTGTTCACGCGAGGCTTCGAGTCGGGTACGCTCCTGCTGTAGTCGCTCGATTTCGGCGCTGACCTCCTCACGCTGCGTCTCGAGTTCTGCAACTTCACTGTCGACGATCGAGGCAACCTGCGAGGCGAGCTCGTCAGTGCCGGTCGAGCCGGAATCTTCTCTGACTTCGTGGAGTTTGTCGAGATTCGACTCGAGATCCTCCCGGAGCGACTCCGTCTCCGCGATCGCCCGCTGGAGCTTCTTGAGTGCCTGGTTGTGTGACTCGTTCGTCCCTACATTGAGGGATTCAAGTTTTCGGTCGATCGCCTCCAGATCCGGCGACGAACTCGCCAACTCCCGTTCGACCGCCTGAAGCTCTCGACGCCGCTGTTGTTCTTGGCGTTCGAACCCTCGGGAGAGCTGTTCGGACAGGTGATCGATTTTGGCGGCCAACTCTTGATCGACTTTCGCACTCGTCTCCTGTGCTTCTGAGACCGTCTCCATGGCGTCTTCGATTGCGCCGATCATCTGCACCATGCCCTGCTCCTCGACATACATGTAGAACCCTTGGCGCATCTTCTCCAGACGGTCGTCGTACCGCTCAGAGAGGCGACGCATGATGTCTCCTGGCACATCAGACGATTCGAGTAGGTCGTCGAGATCGGAGAGTTGCGTGCTGGTGTACTCCTTAACGAGCTCGTACACCTCACCTTCTAGCCGTCGGATTCGGCGGTTGATCTGATCCTCGTCGAGTTCGGAGAACTGTTTGTACCGTTCGAACTCCCCAACCGTCTCTATCGCCATGTCGGGGAACTCCCCTTGAAGATCTACCGGGATCTGATCGATATCAATCCCATCACCGGTCCAGGCGAAGCTGGCGACAATCATCAGGCGAGCGAGTTCGAACCGACTTCTGACGACGTCTTGTTGGTCGCCTTCGAGCGTTTTTGGACATTCGAATATGAACTCGTCGATCAACTCCTGTTTGTTGGCTTTGAGTTTATTGTGCATTTCCCGACGTCGACGCTCGCCTACCGCAGACAGGGATGCGAGGTCTCTGTACTGGTCCAGAACCGTCTTTTCGGGGCGTCGCAGCTTTTCCAAGTGTTCGAGGCAGTCCTGGCTCATTGTTGACTGGCGGAAAATTCGTCGAGTTCCTCCTCGAAGAAGTCCCCGAGGAACGAAGGGGCTGGCTCGTACCCTTCGATCACGATTCGAGCAGTTGTGTCACCGTCAGACGTGGTTAATGTATAACGCACGTCCGCGCGTCCTTTCTTTGTGTACATCTCGTACTCGTTGTATTCGCGGGACTGTATCACGGCCTTCCGTTTGGAGAAGACGTACTCTAAAAACGAGTTGACTGTCTGTTCTGGGGCGGAAATCGATCGTTCAACGGTTCGTCGCGACGGTTCGATATCCGGATCCGATCGATCGAGCTTATACGAGGTAACTTGCTCTTCGGGCACCTTCGTCAGCAGTTGTTCGTACAATTTGTCATGATCAACCCCTGCTGTTAGTCTAATGACACCCTTGGGACGATCGATCTTACCATCCTCCCAATTGTTGAACAAATATTCAACACGCTTGCGCTCAGTTTCGTCTTCGTATGTTACGATAAATATATATTCTCTGTCTCCGTCATGATCGGTGGCTTCGTCAGACATGGATACCTCTGGTTGGCGCATGATTTTCTCACAGTTCATTGGTGACCGACGGTTCGGTGTTACTCGTGACCATAGATGAGTTTACGAACTCCCTACACAAAGAAGTATCCATTATGGATATTGGACCATCTGGAAAAAGCCTTTCTTTCCATATTGGAGACTGCACTTCGATTCTTATTGGGAGATAGTTTTATGTGGTCAGGGCGTACACAAAGTATTGTGATGCGCTGATGAACGGATTCATGATGTGGGTGGCAGGGGCAACCATCATCAACGCGATCGCCGCTGGTGTGCTTGTCCTGGCGATCTACCGGCTGATGGAAAGCAGCATCCCACTCGGTGCGTTCGGAAGCATCGCGATCGGTGCTGGCGTCATCTACGCCGAGGCAACCCTCGGCGAACAGCTGTTCACGGTCACGGTCAGCGAGATGAAACTGCTCGTCATCGCCGCGGCGGTCGGCGCCGCGATCGGCGTGACGGGTACTGTGCTCACGGTCAAACCGGAACTGGAGTAAGTAGACAACAATGGAACTCAGAGCTTGGATCAAAGGTGCGTTCGGAACCGCTGATAAGAAAACCCTGCTGGACGAGAGCGTCTACTCAAACGCGGAAATCCGCGAGGATAAAATACGACTGAAGAAGGAGCGGAAACAGCTGAAGAAGGAGATGGGCCAGCTCCAGCACGAGTACCAAGAGTTGCTGGAGAAGGGGGCGAACTCGAGTGAGGTCGATCGGAAGCAGTACGCTCAGCAGGCGAAGATCGCGAAGAAGAAGTACCAGGTCAAGCAGCAGAAGTACCAGAAGAACAGCGTTCAGATGGCTACGATCGTTTCCATCGAGGGAGCCCGGGAGCTCATGGAGATGACCAACGAGGACACCACCCATATCAGCGAGGTCATGGATCAGGACGTCGACCACGGCCGGGTTCAGGAGCACCTCATGGACCAGATGGTCCAGTACGAACTGGACATGGACATGATGTTGGAGATTCAGGACACCCTGGACATCGACATCATCGGGGCCGACGTGGACATGGGCGGTGGCGAAGAGGAGGAGATCATGCAGCAGATCGCAGAGGGGAAGACCGAATCCGAAAAGGTCTCCATCGAGGACGACGAGGCAGACGTCGAAGATCCGTACGACGTCGACGACCCGCTTGATGATGATATCGGCGGGAGTATTTCGGGGCCTAACCTGTAAGCGGCGACGATCCCGACGGGTCACGACTGGCTTATCCACAGCAGCACCTCGATACTGCCCCGCTGAACTGGTAGATATCGAGCGGTTTTCCCACTCCATATCGGCAAACAAAACACACCGCGACCAGAGAGGAAACATGTCACTTGGAGACAGTACACACAAAGAGATCCTCAAGAAGAACTACAGCAAGTACCGCTCACGAGCGGAGAAAGCTCGCGAAAACAACGATCAAGAGACGGCAGCACAGTACTATCGGAAGTGCGCGGATATCGTCCGTCAGTTAGCCGACCTCGAAACGCGAGACGGCCTCATCCGCAAGCGAAAGGAACTGGCCGAGAACCTCTCGTCAGCTGCCGACAAGCTCGAGGGAAAGTCGCCGAGCGGCTCCGCCGATTCCGGTCGCCGACGAGGCAGAGCTGAAAGCGACAGCGACGGGGGTGGGGAGGGACTCGATGCCGAGCGGTATCTCGTCGAATCGCCGGATATGGACTTCGACGATGTCGGTGGGATGGACGATCTCAAGCGGACCCTCCGTGAGACCATCGTCGACCCGCTTGAGAACCCGTCGCTCTACGAGCGATATGGCCTCGGAACGATCAACGGTGTCCTCCTCCACGGCCCGCCGGGCACCGGGAAGACGTTCATCACGCGGGCCCTCGCGGGGATGCTCGGATTCAACTACATCGAACTCGAAGCAAGCGACCTCACGAGTTCGCTCGTTGGGGAGGCCGCCAGCAACGTCGCGGACGTCTTCGACATCGCCAAAGCGAACCAGCCGTGTTTGGTCTTCCTCGACGAGATCGACGCGATCGCGACACAGCGTTCCGGCGGGATGCAGAAGACGATGAGCGAGAGCCAGATGATCACCCAGTTCCTCACAGAGATGTCGAGTCTCGGCGACACCGACGTCGTATTCATCGCGGCAACCAACCTCCCGGACGAGATCGATGGTGCCGCCTGGCGGCGGTTCGACAAACGCATCGAGGTGCCCCCGCCGGATGTCGACGGTCGTGAAGCGGTCTTGGAAAAACACCTCCGTGACCGGCCGGTCGACGACGATGTCGACCTTCGGCATCTCGCGCAGAACACTGACGGATACACCCCGAGTGATATCGCAGTGATCGTCGACGAGGCTGCCCGCAAGGGACTGCAGGAAACCAAGCGGAGCGATACGTTCAAGCCCATCGCGCAGCGACATCTCAAAGAAGCGATACTCGAAACGACTCCCAGCCTGGAGGCGTGGAACGAGTAATATGCCCGCGTACATCACGACCGTCACCGAAGACGAAGGCAAAGACCCGATCGAAACACAGCCTATCAGTGACACCGTCGGCATCTATCGGAAAGACGGGGAGCGGGGGAATATCTTCCTCCGGACGCCCGACGAGGATATCGACTTAGGGTTTCACGATCGGACAGTGTCGCGGATCTCCTCGAACGCGCGCGACATCTGTCCAGTGGAGATGTTCGATCGGGATGGGTCGATCTTCATCCGAAACAACTCGAATGAGAACGCTATCGAAGTGGAGTATCTTTACGGACAACGTGAGATCGGGGAAGGTAATGAAAAGAAAGTCACCGAAGACTGTGTGGTCAAACCCGGACTCTGGACGAATTTACGACTCAGTTTCAAACCTGACGAAGCGGACCAGGCCGATCAGCTGGAAGAAAAAGGAGGGATTTCGACGGTTGCCTATGTCGAGCTGTTGTGCGATGGATTCGTCGACGCCAGTGAGAGTTCCGCCTCCAACGCGTATTATTACGGTCAGCAATTGTTAACGTTCGCTAGGGAGCACCCGGTCGATCACCAGAGCTTCGAGGAGGCTGTTGCCGACCTAGAGCGGTCAATCCAGAACCTCAAATCAGATGCCGTTCCTACCGGGGATGAACTCAATGACGATGTCATTGAGACACACGAACAGGTCGCTACCGATATCAGCTCGATTTATAAGGTGAAGAGTTGACCCCGATCAGATGACCTGTCCCCAGGATCTTCACCCGTGGATGGTTGGACCACCAGCAGGTATGAGTGAGTTACCGTCGCTTTCATCGGTCGCAGACATCGCACCGGCGCTCATGAAGCGCTACGCCAATCCCGATCTCGTCGCGAACAAACTCGGTGGAACGCGTACTCACAGCGTGTGCGTCCCCGGGAAAGAACACCACTCGATGGTACCGCTCAGTAGTCGATCAGCTGGCTGATCGGTCGCCCTGTGCGATAGAGTTCGACACGCTGCAAGAGTATCTGCGAGCCGAATCCACGAACGGGATCCCGACAGGACGGGTGGTGCGGTACGTGGGAATCATCGCCTGTTCGACGGTGTTGGTCGATGCTGTCTTGATCCGTCCTGATCTGGAACGTCGCGCGGTAACCCGTTCGATCAACGCTGGCATCCGCTCGAACCTCACACCGGAGTCCGTCCTCAACGCCGGCAGCCGGACCCTCCGACTGGCACAGGCTCTCCTGATCGGTGCTCGTGTCACGCACCTGTCCGACTACTTTCCACACCCTGCGAACGACCGGGAGCGATTCAGCGATACTGTCGACACTTACCTCACGACGGGGGGAGTCGACGAGATTCAAGAGGTACAACAGACGATCACCGCGGCCGCTAAGCGTGCGTGGACGCAAGACGACCTGCTTCAGTTTTCACCGCCTGGCTTTGAGCACCTTCTCGGTACGTACTGGAGCACGCAGGAACATGCTGTCAGAGTCACTCAGGAATCACAGGACTGCGGCGTCGATCTCTTCGTCAGGACTACCCGCGGGAACACGCTTGCGGTCCAAGCGAAGCGCTACGATCCGGACAACCCGGTTGGTATTTCGACCGTCCAGCGGACAGCTGGACTCCGTGAGGACTTCGACGTGGATCGGTGTCTGGTCGTGACGAGTGGCCGGTTCACGCAACAGGCACGCCAGAGCGCTGCGCGAAACGATGCGGTCTCGCTCGTCCCTGGAGGGATCTTCACCGAGTGGCTGACGTCCTCCTCACTGGCCCCACCGGTGAACCTCGGTGACATCGACATCGACTGACCACGTCCAGTGGCTCACCGACAAGACGGACAACGTAGTGAGAGCTGGTCTCGCTTCTCCGGCCGCCTCAGTGAGCGCATGCGGATGGCATTTTATTATCTCAGTGGAGGAAGCCCCGAAAGCATATAATCGCAAGTTTGCATAATTAACTCATGAAGAATTCGTTCAGCCGACTCATCCCCTGGTCGCTCGGGGACGCCCTGATGACGGACGACGACGGGCCGGACGCTGGGAGTCGTGAGCGAACCGCCAGCCCTCCACCACGTATCTGCCTACCGGACGGCGGACAGGACGAGAAATCGACTGCGGACGAATCTCTCGATTCAGCAGATGCTTTGCCAGTTGACACCCATGACAACGGCAGTGATAGTGATCAGGTCGGCTCGGGCACTACGTACAAGCAAACCGATATCGGTGGCAAGCGTGACACGAATGAGGACTCGGTCCTCTGTCGCGCGTTCGAGGAGGTAGGGTATCATCTCATCGCCGTCGCGGACGGAATGGGAGGCCACGAGGGAGGGGAGATCGCGAGCCAGACCGCTCTCGACGCAGTCGAAGAGTCGATCACGACCGCTCTTTCGGAGAGCGAAACCGATCGGGAGCATCTCTTGGAGGACGGAACGCGTCGTGCTCACGAGGCGGTCGTCGAGATGACGGAGGCGAACAACTTCCATCGAGAACCGGGTACCACCCTCATCACGGCCCTTCTCGATGGCGATGATGCAGTCATCTCGAACGTCGGTGATAGCCGTGCGTACGTGTACGACGGGTCGCTCAGTCAGGTAACTACCGACCAGACCCAGGTGCAACAACTCGTCGAGGCCGGTGAACTCGATCCCGAGGATGCTGAAGACCACCGGTACAGCCACGTTCTGTTGCAGGCGATCGGAACCGCTGACGACCTATACGTCGAGATCTCCGAACGCTCACTTGCCGGTGGTCGACTCCTGCTGTGTTCTGACGGGCTTACCGATGCCGTCTCGGATGATGTGATCGAAGAGACTCTCGAGACGTCCTCGACGATCGGTGACGCGGGATCGACATTGATCGACAGAGCCCTCGCCGCGGGCGCGTCCGACAACGTGACCCTCGCTCTGTACGAAGTTGTAGAGTGAGTCCGGTAAGGGTTGCCCGCAGAACGAGTTCGGATTGAAATCTACATATTTCGGTTCAGTCGGGCTGCAGCTGAGAAGTTAGTTCAGCAATATCATACGGGAAGTACAGTGCATACTCGTACCAATCTTCGGGCCGCGTAGCCAGCGCCGTGAGCAACACCCGATCGACCATGTTGGGGAGGCTCGAATCGCGCTCGGTCGGCGGGGCCGCCTCTCCATGCGTCGCTTCATACATCAGTTTGGCTGGCGGACCGACGAATGGTAGCTCGCCGACGAGCAGTTCGTACAGGATCACGCCGAGTTGGTAGATATCGGTTCGTTTGTCCGGCTTCCCGAACTCGTCGGGACGGAACTGTTCCGGGGCAGCATACTCCGGCGTGAACCCATCGACAGACTGTTCTCGCTCGATGAGTTCTTTCGCTATCCCCCAGTCCGTGAGCTTCGGGGTCGCCCACGAGCCCGACTGTGCCTCCGTGAACAGGACGTTCCGGGGCTTGAGGTCGTTATGAGCGACACCTCGATGATGAGCGTGGTTTAGTGCTGTCGCAAGTGCATACGCGATCCAGACGGCCTCCAGACTCGAAATTGAAGTTTCGCGAATGCGACTGGCTAAATTCCCGCCCTCCATGTACTCCATCGCGATCCACGGCAATCCTGACTCGGCCCCATAGCCGAAGACCGTAACGATATGTGGGTGGTCGTCGAGTTTCGAACAGTTCTCTGCCTCATCGAGCAACTGTTGAACCTGGTCTCGCTGAATCGTCCCGTATCCGCGGGGGAACTTCACCGCGACCTCATGTGAGTCCCCTCCAGTTGTGACTGAGGAATGATAGACGTCTGCATTGCCGCCGGAGTCGATTCTCATACTCAGGTCTTCAGGACACGATGTGACTTCGAAGGGGAATCGAAAGCAAACGAGTCTGGAACCTGCGATACTTCCGAGAAAGGATTCCTGCGATTCGTTCCTGGCTCAGCTCGGATCGCTCGTCGATCATCACGGAATCCATATGTTTGTGCGATGAATGTGGCTCTGTCACACCGTCTTTTGCTTTTATATACCCGGACCCTGACTCATCCTCGCCCGGTAGCTGTCCCGACTGTGGACAGCCCCTTCCGTCAGGCTGGACGCTCATCACGTTCGAGCGAGACGACAGGAGTACGGGCGTCTTTGCCGAGTGTCCCTCCTGTGGGAAGGTCGTACGACCCAGCTATGTGGGCGAGAAAGTATGAGAACGACTCCGGAACCGATACCGTTCGAGTCTCATGAGTCGTGTTGTTGATTTCTGCCCTTTCAGATTATATTGTTTCCCTTAGAACACCAGACCCTGCACTGATTTTTCAGGTTATAATCGTTATAGAACCTACTCCAGCTGTCGGTCGCGAATTATCGCGATTCGGACGCACTGCTCATTGAACACGGCTGGCCAATGAAGCGCTCCCTGCAGTGGAGATAGTAAAGTAGCCTCTCGTCCGCTGGGAAGTAAGCAGGACCATCGTGTTTTAGATGTCATATACATCTCCCTCCAACGGGCCGTAGAAAGCATTAGGTTACATGAAATTTATTGTCATGATGATGGGGCTGTTCGGGAACTCCGACATAGAGCGGGCGCGGAAACTCCGCCGGATAGCAAATGAAGGATCCTACAACCTACAGGAAATAGATAAGGAACTTAAAGAAATTCTCGATTCAAGGCTTCCCGGTCCCAGAATCCAGGCTACTCACGCGTGGTTTGAGGTGGCCAAACAGAACCCCGAACTTGTTCACAATCTAACTGATGATCTTTATTTAGAAGGGCTGTCTGGTGATTCATATAAACCCAGCGCATCTACGGCATTTGCAATAGTAGCAAAAGAACACCCCGAAAGTATCCCGCCTGTAGTCGGAACGCTCCGATCACTCCTCCGTGACTCCCGGAGTCAGGTCCGAGTAAACGCTTCGTTGGCATTGGCTGAATTGGCAAAAGAGTACCCTGGTGCTGTTCGACCGATTGTTGAAGATCTCAAACACTATTTCGACGATCACAACCCTGATATCCAAATAAATTTGTCAATAATATTGGCATCAGTGAGTATAAAGTATCCCGACGATGTTCGACCGATAATTGAGAACCTCCAGCCACTGCTCAAAGCCGACGACTCGCGTGTCAAGAGGAACGTTTCGGTGATGTTAGCTGGATTAGTTGATAAGTATCCCAGAGCTGTTCAATCAGTGGCCGCAGACCTCAAACCACTTCTTAACCACCTCGACACCGATGTCCGACAGAATGCTTTGCAAGTCTGTGTTGAGATAGCCGAAAAGGACCCTGATGATATTCTGCCTTTAGTAGATACATTGGAATCGATCGTTAAGACAGAAAACCAAGAACACGACGAGACTGAAAAGACCTATGCGATCAGATCTCTCACAGCCATCAGTCAGGAGTATCCGCAAGAAGTTGAGTGGACACAGATTATAAAATATATTGACAATTCTCAGAGCCTTGCCCGCGGACGCCAGATCAAACCTATGATGAATTCTGCCAGCGGCAGACTGGAAATCGCTAAAGAACGATTCACAAATCGCGAGTATGAGGCCGCGATCGAGGCATATACAGGTGTACACGAGTTGTACAAACAGATATTAACGTCAAGGCCCTTCGTAGGCGATGAGCCTGTCGAACAACAGGGGCTTGCCGACCTGCAGTCCCGAATCGAATCCAAGCTATACAAGATCGAATCGGATCTCGTAGACTGCCATGCTGGACTGGCGAATAGCTGTCTCAAAGAAGCAACCGAACTGCTAGAAACGGGTGAGTATGAGCGGGCTGAATCCGAATTCTCGTCGATACTTGACGATATCGACGCTGTTGATGGGTCTAACCAGTTTCTAGAGGAGGCAACTGATAGAGCACGCGAAGGGCACAAGAAAGCTCAACTCGCGCTGGCACGAACTATCGTGAAGGACGGTCAGGAGAAGTTTGAGGCCGGTGAGTACTACAAAGCCCGAGAGAGATTCGATACAGCCCGTAGCGTTGCAAAGGCCATCGAATACGAGGATCCTGCGATCGATGAGATTACGTCACAGGCCACGAGCGGGCACAAAAACGCGTGTCTGAAAGACGTTTTGGAGGGAATCCAGCGGGCGCAGGAGTTGATAGATGACGGGGAACTCGAACGCGCAAAAAAAGAATTTGAAGAACAGGGGCG
The DNA here is from genome assembly GCF_007004735.1 of Salinigranum halophilum. Classification (NCBI taxonomy): domain Archaea; kingdom Methanobacteriati; phylum Methanobacteriota; class Halobacteria; order Halobacteriales; family Haloferacaceae; genus Salinigranum; species Salinigranum halophilum. The sequence goes on along the minus strand of NZ_SSNL01000006.1, from coordinate 440,431 downwards.
AACAATCAGCGGGTTGGAGTACAGTAGCGAAGAGATTGACCACCTTCGGAATGCTGCCTTACGAGGCTACCTCAGCGCACAGACCGAACAGTCTCGCGAGGTCATCGATCGTGGGCAAGGAGAATTCGAGGATGGTGACTTCTACGCGGCACGCGAGACGTTCAAATCGGCACTCGGCTCGCTTCATGACATCCGGTCCGATGCAACGGAGCACGATTTTCAGGAGCAAGTCTCACAGCTCGATCGCCTCATCGAAGTGTGCGAGGAGAACGTAAACCATGCTCGGCGTGCCCTCGTCAACTTCGAGGAGGCCGCATCCGTCGACATAGACCGGGTTAGTGCGTCGCCGTCGGGAATGGACTTCGAGATGCCCGACATCGATATGCAATTCAGCAGTTCTCGATCCGTCGATCACCTCCGGGCTGGGGTGAGCGACGAACTCCGGAAGGAGCTTCCTCCCCACGATATGCTTGAGGAGCGATACGGTGTCGGGGGGAACGCCGACGTGCATAAAATCCGACTGCACGAGTCGAACGAGGTGTTTGCGCTTAAAATTCCTCGGTGGCAGGGAACCCTGAATACAGATATCATCAAACGGTTCGTGAGAGAGGCGAATATCTGGGAACGACTCGATGAGGATCCGAACATCGTAGATGTTGCCGACTGGGGAGCCAAGCCGTATCCGTGGTTGATGCTAGAATTCATGAATGATGGAACCCTCGTAGAACGAATCGGTACGATAGACATCCTCGATGCTGTGTCGGTATTCGAATCGATTTGTGGTGCAGTCTTCTACGCCCACCGAGAGGGTATCGTACACGCCGACCTGAAGCCAGCGAACATCATGTTCACTAATACGGACGGGTGCGAACGTGCGAAGGTCGGTGACTGGGGATTGGCCAGATTGCTCTTTAGACACTCGAAAGATATTGATGAATTAACTCCGGAGTACGCGGCGCCGGAGCAGGTTGATCAACAGCGGGAGGTTAGTAACCCATACACTGATATCTATCAACTTGGCGTCGTCGCATACGAACTGTTTACTGGCCAAAATCCGTTCGGGCATGAAAACAAAATCACGGTGGTGGATGCAGTCAAAAAAGAGACTCCGCCACCACCGAGTGAGATGTCAAACGATCTCCCTCCGGAAGTCAATGACGTCATCATGAAGGCAATCAGGAAGCGTGAGGAGGAGCGATATGACACGGTTGTAAATCTCAGGCGGGATCTGGTGAGTGCATTCGGGCGAGACCCTGAGGAATAGGTACAGCTCTATGGTGGATATTAGTGCGGCTCTGGCGCTCAATTCTCAAGAAAAATCGATATCGATGGATCGATCACGGATGTGGCTGTATTGGGTGTGAATTCGACGTGCAGATACAGAACTGAACACCGCTTGTGACGCGGCCTCAGATTCCAGTACACACTGGGCAAAGTACAATTCAGTCACTTCCATTCCTTAATTTTGAATGTTAATCCGATACGCTCCCTCTCCGGAATATCAAAATATGTGACTTGAATGCAAATCACTTTCATTCGAGTGTAATTATCTAGTCTTCAATTTTTCATCTCTGATTAAATTAAACAGCTTTCTCATACCGTCACCGACAGAATGTCAAATCTCGCCACACACGAACCAATCGCTGAGTTCGTCTCACCACAAGCACTTGATATTAAAATCGAATATGACGATCTGGAGAAAAAGAACCAGATCGGGGCGGGGGGGCGATGTAGACGTGTATTATGCAACTGTCTCCGATGGGGGCACCACCTACCCGGTGGCTGTCAAGGAGCCTCGGTTTCTAAATACGATTCACAATCGAATCGTGGAAGAGTTTCAGAACGATGCGGGAACATGAGAGAAACTTGACGATCACAATAACATTATGTCCGTCTATGGATGGGGAGCCCGAGGGCTTCCATGAATTGCGCTCAAGTACACGGATGGTGAGACGTTCGGCTCACGGATTGGCTCAGCAGATCTCGACGAGGGGGCTGTGGCTCGGTGGACAAATAGCGGAAGGCATTCGTCGCGGTCATCGACATGGAATCGCCCATATCGAGATCAAATCGACCAACGTGCTTCTCCGGGAGACCGGACCTGAAACCTGGGACTACCCGAAAGTAGCACCTGGGGACTGGCAAAAATGCTGCTCGAACATTCTAACAGCATCGATGGCTTTTCGCCGACCTACGCCGCCCCTGAACAGTTTGATCCGGATTCGTTCGGGGTTCCCGATGACATCACCGACCTCTACCATCTGGGCGCTGGCGTGTATGCGCTCCTGACCGGTAGTCAACCCGTTACAGGTGCATCGAGTATGATTAATACGGTCTGGATCCGTCGTTACGAGCTTTTCGAGCACAGGGACCCCATCTCTCAGGATCATTCCATCTCGGTACGCCCACTCCTCTTTCCCATTCATAACCCGGACGAGTAGTTCGAGAGACGTCGCGGACACGTTCTGTAGGCCAATGTGTGCAAGTGCTATCGTCGCTTTGCATCTGACTCCCTTCACCGGATGAGACTTGTGTACCCGAACCAGTCGATCGTAGCACGCACTCTCTGAGAGAACCTCAGGATCTTGCTGTGCGATATATACGAGTGCATCCGCAGCGTGGATAGCCTTATTGTCCGATGAGAGGAGTTTAAACAGGTCTCGAAGACAGCCGGAGTTCGTTAATACGTGGGGAGCAGTTTCACCGAGATTACCAAGCGCATCTATCATATCAACCGTTGACTGATCGTGGTCTTCCGGCGATTGTATCACATATTCATTGATGCCCGCTCCGATCACTACTTCGGGGGCACACTCAGCGATTTTCCCAAGCGATTTCGCCGCTGTCGAACGAACCCAACGGTCCTCGTCGCCCAGTGCGGCCTTCAACAAATCAATCCCACCCGATTCATGCGCTCGGTCAGGCATTCGTGTGCCGATTTCTCCGAGCGCGAAGGCCGCTGCGGAGCGGACAGACGAGTTGCTGGAATCGAATGAGTCGAAGATCTGGTCGAGTACGCCCGATTTAGCAATCATGTTTGGGACCGACCCAGTCTCACTCGAAAGGTGACCGACGAGTACTCCTGCGATTCGTATACTGGTGGCCCTGATCTCGGGCCGGTCGTCGTCAATTGCTGTGCGTACTGACTCAAAACAGGTGTCGTATACAACCGACGAGTCGCCCTCTGCAACGCCTTTGAGTACAGCAGCGGCTTCGGATCGAATACAACTCTCCTTGTTACTAAGAAGATCGTTCAACCGGTGGAAGCCACCGGCAGCGGCAAAATCCGTTGGCGCATGTCTCCCGAGCGTGATGAGTGCAGATCTACTAGGTACCGGTCTGTCCCCGTACAAGGCGCTAAACAGTGCATCGACGCCGCCAGCCCCGATGACTGCGTTGGGATCAGTGTTGCCGATAGTCTCAAGCGCTGATGCGGCAGCGTTCGACCCATCGTAGACCTGTGAAACAAGTACATCGATACTGCCTGCTTGAACGAGCAAGTCAGGACGACGGTGCCCGATTCTTTCCAACGCAGTCGCGATCGAGGTCTCGTCACGAAGGTTAGCTGTGAGAATCTCTACGCCCCTGTGCTCACTCACTGCCTCAGGCTCTCTCTGACCGATGCGTCCCAGTATCCGAGCCGCATATCTTCGAACCAGAGCTTCCTCGTCGTCGAGAGCCCGGAGCAATACTTCAACCCCTCCAGCGCCTACGATCGTTTCGTGAACGGCCCACAGATTGCTCTGTACGGTCCCTGACACGGATAATTCGCTTCCAGTGAACCAATCGCCCTCATCGATTGCGAAAAATAAACATTTCGCGGCGAGCGACCGCGTTTCCGGACTCTGGTTGGAGACCATGTCTAAGAGACCCTCTGCCGCATAAGCAGCACATGACGAGTTCGACTGCACAACTACCCGCAACGCGTCAGCACAGGTTCCTCGGGTCCGGAAATAATCGTCATTTAGCCCATCCAAAAGTACGTTTATATCGCGCTTGGAAGCCCACTGGGGCGTCTCTTCGACCGTTTGGATCGACCGGCGGACAGTCGTCGGAATCACGTCGTCGCTCATTCAATCCATCTCGCGCTGCACGGAAACATTCGGTTATGATTCATCTGCTATTGTCCGCAGTTGGATACGATTGCACCCTCTCTGATATTGAAACCCGCGGTCGGCATCTGATCGCACTCGGTGAGGCTGAGTGACTACTTCTGCAGCGTTTTCACTCGCCGGAGACTCTTCTACTACCGCGGCGCTTCCCATTCCGTGCGCTGCTCCGGAGCGGCTTACGCTGTAGTCACAGGGAGTACTCCTGCGTAGTCAGACCGTAGTCAGTCCAAACGGGGACGGAGTCGAACAGCGAGGCGACTGAACGAGGGGAGACGGATACTACACTGCAAAGCCACCGCACCCGACACAGTTGCTATCGTTCATCATCAACACCGTGGAGTAGAGACTGCAGTTCGTCAGTGATCGACTTGTGATCCGTTTTCGTCCACGCAACCGATTCAGTAACTCCGACATCGATGAAGTAGAGATTCACTATGACGCTTCGATCGGAATCGTGAGCGAGCAAGGCGGCAGCGTAGCTTATCATCTGCGGTCGGTAGTGGGAGGCCAGTTCCTCCGTGGAGCGACGCCCGATACTGTTAGTCTTGTAATCAGGGATGACGAACGTATCCGCGGTCACCCGCAGGTGGTCGATTTTCCCCACGATGCGCGCGTTCCCCAGCATCGGCTGAGACGGACAGCTCCGCATACACTTCGCCGGCAGCGTACGCGTCATGCTGAGACTCGAGGAACTGACGGCCTGCCTTAGCGTGCGACACGATCTCCTCGAGCGCCGAGTCCGAGACCTCGAAGCCCTGCCGGTCCGCGATTTCTCTGATCGTCGTGCGCCAGCGGACTCAAGGACGGTCCAGTTCGAGCAGTCGGTGGACGAACGTCCCGATTTCATTCCCCGCGAGACCTATCGAGTCGAGCGGAGTACTGATCGCTTCAGGGGGCTCACCTGCTCCGGTGTCGGAACTAGCTCGGCCATCAGTGTCGGTACCAGCAGCTGCTTCGACGAGTCCCGTCGCAATCACTCGGCGAAAGGGGGTCTGTGGCGGTGGGCTCGGCAGTTCGGTCTCCGGGTAGGCCGTGTCGTCCGAACTCTGCTCCGGCGTTCATCATTATCGACGGACTGTGTGGTCATCGTTAGCGGTGGTCGACAACACTGTGTACACTGTGAGTGAAGTCAGCCACATTATACGCGCTTTCAGGCAGGTGACCGTGGTGCTGGCACACGCCAGTCGTGGCGAGCCTTCCGAGCGAGACTCGCGATGGCTGAAGCTGTCCTCTGTGAGACCTCGACTCACTGGAAGAAGACTACTTAACCATGGACACCCACGTGAAGAGCGAACTCGTCTTTTTTATGACCACGAACAAAATCCTCGGGATCGATTTTGGGAGTACGAAGACTGTATCTGCAGTAATTGAGGACGGTGCTCCGAAAGGAATTACGGACGCCGAGGGCAACCGAACGACTCCTTCGGTAGTAGCGTTCACCGAGGCTGGTGAACCGATCGTAGGCAAGTCAGCTACGAGATTAGCGGTCGCAGACAATCAAAGTACAAACATCCGGGATATAAAACGTCACCTGGGCCAGAGCAATCACATCATACAGGTCGAGGGTGAGGAATACACACCCGAGCAGGTCTCGGCGATTATTCTCCGGAAGATCAAACGCGACGCCGAAGCGTACCTCGGTGACGAAGTCGAGAAGGCCGTCATCACAGTGCCGGCATATTTTAATCTCTGCCAGTATCGGGCGATCAAGGAAGCCGGCGAGATGGCCGGCCTCAACGTCGAACGCGTTATTATCGAGCCGATTGCAGCGTCGATGGCTTACGGTCTGGATAATGAGTCCGATCAGACGATACTCGTGTACGACTTGGGTGGAGGTTCGTTCAGCGTGGCAGTTCTCGACCTCGGTGGTGGCGTATATGAAGTCCTCGCAACCAACGGGGACAACAATCTAGGTGGCAACGACTGGGACCAGGCGATCATCGACTACTTCGCCGACGAGGTGAACAGCGAACACGACACGGGTCTTCGAGACGACGAAGAGGATTTCTGGCAGCTGAAAGACAGTGCCGAGACGGCAAAAATCGAGCTATCGATTCGACCGGAAACGGCAGTCAACCTCCCAGTCGTCCCTCCCGACAATGACGGTCAAGAAGGATTTTCAGCAACGCTGACTCGTGCAACCTTCGAGAGCCTGACCGAGGACCTGATCGAGCGAACCGTTGAGCTGACGGCACAGACTGTGGAAGACGCGGGCTACGATATGAGTGACATCGACAAGGTTCTGCTGGTCGGTGGGGCGACCCGGATGCCCCAGGTCCAAGGGAGAATCAAAGAACTCACCGGCAAAAAACCGACGAGGAAGGTAGATATAGACGAAGCGGTCGCGCGTGGGGCAGCCATCCAGGGTGGCATTCTGTCGGGTGACATCGACGATATCGTCCTCCTTGACGTCACGCCACTGTCGCTCGGTGTCGAGGTGAACGGTGGCCAGTTCGAGCGGATTGTCGAGAAGAACACCACGATTCCCACCGAAGAGTCGAAGTTATTCACTACCGTCGAAGACGGTCAGAAGCACGCACAGATCCGGATCTTCCAAGGCGAGGATGAGAGTGCAGCCGAAAACGAGTTCCTTGATGCACTCACGCTTATCGAGATTCCGGAAACACAAGACACATTACCCTTAATCGAAGTCGTGTTCAATATCGATGAGAACGGGAGTATAAGCGTCGAGGCGAACGAGAAAGAAACTGGTAGACACGAGGCGATCACTATTGCGGAGGCTCCTGATAAGTTGGCGGATGACTTTGCACCGCCGAATATTGTCCCTCAGGATGTAACTCCACTCAGCATCGGAATCGAGGTCGAAGATGGACTCTTCGAACGACTCGTCCAGAAAAATACACCCGTTCCGGTTCAGGAGTCGAAACCTTTCACGACTGCGGTTGATAACCAGACTGACGTACAGGTGCGAGTGTTCTGTGGTGAGCGGGAAATCGCCGAGGAGAATAACCTCCTCGGTGATTTCACAGTAACTGATATTCCACCGGCACCTGCAGGGACACCCCGGATTGAAATCGGATGTTCGATCGATGCGGATCATACAATCCGGGTTTCGGCTGAGGACCAGGTCACGGGGGTCATTGACTCGATTACGATCGAGGAGGGAGCATGGTTCTCCGATGAGAAAGTCGAACGTCTCCGACAAGATGCTGAGGAACATGCCGAAGCGGATACACAGCGTCTCGAACGGATCGAAGCTGGGGAGGAGAGCGTTCATTCAACAGCAGAGGTGTCCTTGCCAGTTCTGTGGATACCCGAGACGGAGCAGTCGGCGAGGACAGAGCAACTCGTTGAAGCGCTCGGTGCTAAAGGTCCAGTCAAGTTCGAAGGCGGACCGGTTCTCATAGAGGCACTTGCCGAACGAACGGTCGACGCCAAGAGCGCAGAGGAACTCCTCGAAACTCTCGTCGAAATAGCTGTCGACGTCGACGATGAGGATCAACTCATGAACAGACTCATCGGAGCGAACGTCGGGGTCGAAGAGACGGAACAGATCCGAAAGGCATTGCAGGTGATCGTTGAGCAGTCAGTCGAGGTCCAAAACGAACGGGAGTTCGTGGAGCTGCTTGTCGAGGGTGCAATCACGCTGCGAGACGAGATACATCGTAGTCGGCAGTACTGCCGAGACAATAACCGATCGGCATCAGAAATCGATGACAGCCTCCGACAAACGGCCGACAGAATATCCGACCATCTCGATATGTTTCCACAGAGAAACAGAGGGAGCACAGCCCCGTTCGACGAGCCTCTATGGCATCTCGACCAGACACTGACGGCCATCCAGCAATCGATCAAAAGCGGGGAGGTGACCGTGAGTGACCTCGACTCCAGCATCGATTGGATCGACAACTCGATCGAAGCAGTCGGTTACACGGTGATTGGGCCGGAACACGAGAGTGACTTGGACCGCCATCGGCACGTGGTCTGGGATACAGTGGCGTGCGAACTCCCCGAGGGACGGGTAGTGAGGACCGTGGAGGCCGGCTACGAGCGAAATGGCGAGATATTACGGCAAGCCAAAGTCGTGACTAGTAAAGACCGTTTCCCGGTCCCCGAGGCGGTTCCGAGCTCGCCACACCGGTCACTCAGCTACGACGACATCACCCTTGGTGACGTGATCGACGAAGGCGGGGACGCACGTGTCTATCAAGCAACTGTCGAGGCTGATGAGGGCGTTCTGAAACTGGCACTCAAACAGCCACGGTTGGATGGAACTCTCCACTTCGAACAGGTCGAGCGGATGCTCGACGAAGCAGATATATGGAGGAACATTGACGATCACGATCACATCGTTGGCGTCGTCGATTTTGGAGCGAAACCGCTTCCGTGGATCCTGATGGAGTATATGGATGGAGGTAACCTCTCCGAGCGCATCGGTCGGATGGATTTTCGACAGGCTCTCTGGACAGCCCTTGCGGTCACAAACGGGGTCATTCATGCACATGAACACGGGTTCGCTCACCTCGATTTGAAACCACAGAATATTCTGTTCCGGACGACTGATGACGCGTGGGATGTCCCAAAAGTGGCCGACTGGGGACTCTCGAAACACGTCCTAAAACACTCGACGGGTGTGAGCGGTCTGTCACCCCGCTATGCCGCTCCCGAACAGTTCGACGATGATTACGGAACGCTAGACAAGGCCACAGACAGATACCAGCTCGGCGCCGTCTTTTACGAGTTGTTCACCGGCCAATCACCATTTGAAGATTCGGAGACTGAGATGGTGCAAGCGATCATGGATGAGCAGCCAACCCCGCCAAGCGAGATCGCGGACGTCCCCGCAGCATTGGACGAGATCCTCCTGACTGCACTCGCCAGACGAAAGGCCGAACGGCACGAAAACACGTTCTATCTGCGTGATGAGTTGGAGGAGTTGTTCACCGAGTGGAAGCGGAAATGAACTCCACCGAAAAGAGCTCATAGAAATCTACGGAGGACGGACACGGGTCCACGGAGGTGCCGAACTAACTGAGTCATCCGCTTCGTCGCCAGCGACTGACCAGAGGTATGATCCATGCAACCGCGGCGAAATAGCTGTCCTGTGGTGATTCACCCTGCCGTTTATGCGCTAAATTTCGGAACGATCCCGAACAGGTCGTATCCTCGGGAAGTAAGACGAACCTGTGATCAGTAACGACGTAGATCCGGTCCCAGTTTTCGTCCGCCAGCTTGTGCTGGATCTCCGCCGATAGTTCCTCGATGTATTCGCTGAAATGGCGTTCGACATCGCCGATTTCAATTTCTCCCACACGTAATCGGTCTCCTTGTCGTAGTAGACGATCCGACTGTGTTCCCACCCCTCCCCGGGGTTGTCCGGCACCTCCCAGCCTCCCTCTTTGTATAATCGGACCCGCCTCGAATTGTTCGAGAGCGATCGCTCACCTCGTAACAGAGTGAGCCTGTCGTCGTCCATCGTCACCGCGAATCTGAACGACCGACCCGGAGTGAGTGCCACCATACCGAACTTGGTCTCGGAGGGCAGCGTCGCCATCCGCGTCTCCTGTTTCACTTCGAGCTCCTCACCGAGTTGTTCGACGAGACGCTGAGCGAGGTCGAACGGGAGGGCGTCGATGAGGAAGATGGTGACCCTCCCTAGGTCGTCGAACTTGTTTTCGTGATCCGCCCACCATTTGTGTGCAGGCGGGATGCTCATCAAGCCAAATCGACCTGTATCGTTGCTTCGACTGCCCCGGCGATGGTGTTGAGATACTCCCGATACCGACTCGTGGGCAGTTCTCCCCACAGTCGTGGCAGCACGTCAGCGAGTGGGGAGTAAGCAGACATCCAAGACGTCACTGTTGTAAGAAGGAAACCCTGCTGGTCGAAAGCGAACTACTTCGGACAACAGGCTCGAGAGTGACAATATGGTTCTCCCGTGTCTTCGGGGATGACCGATGCTTTTGGGAGTGTGAGTTAGGGCGTCGCCGCTCCCGGAGTCACCTCAATCAGTCGATGCCTACTCCTCTTCGGCGTCCTGACCGATCGAGTCGAACGGTTTCAGTTCTCTCAGTCCGACCGGTGTCGAGTCCGACTCTACGGCGACGTCCCCTCCAAGCAGATCAAAGAGTTCTGGATTCACAGGTTCATCGATCGACAGTCCGTCGGTTTCAGTTCGGTCCGACGACTTTGACTCCGCCTCGTCATCTCCTCTAATCAGTCGGAATAGCTCCGGATCCAACGAGTCACTCGCTGACGGTTCGTCAGTGTCGGGGCGGTTCTGTGACTGTGACTCCGCGTCATCTCTATCCTTGATGAGGTCGGACGATTCTGAATCAGCCGATTCATCCGGATTCCAGAGGAATCTGTCATCGTCCTGTCCCGCTGGGTCGATCGAATACTGGTCAAACAGTCGAGGTGTCGTCGTTATCTCTGTTTCGTCTCGATCAGCAGATGCCGATTCAGACCCGTCCTCCGCCTCGCCCGAGTCGGACGTCTGCAACTCCCGGACGCCGACCGGTGTCGAGCCTGACTCCGTAGCGTCGTCTCCCTCAAGCAGATCAAAGAAGTCTGGATTCATTGATTCATTGAATGACGGTTCATCGGTGCTAGCTCGGTCCGACGACCCTGAACCCACCCCATCACCTCCTCTAATCAGGCCAAATAGATCCAGATCCAGCGAGTCACTTGCAGCTGCGCCGCCCGTGTCGGCGCGGTCTGACGACGCTGACTCCGTTTCGACACGTCGTTCGTGATCGCGTTCCCTGGCTCGCGACCGGCGAGGCGAACTGTGAGTACCGAACTCCTTCGATCGGCGAACGACCACCGGTGGCGGCGTTTCGTCCCGTCTGGTCGCAGCGAGTGCGTCAGCGAAATACTGAATTCCCCGATATCGGTCACTCTTGTCCCGTTCGAGTGCAATCAGCACAGCCGCATCGACCTCTGGGGGAAGTCCGTCGCGATGCGTGCTCGGGGCAGCCGGCAGGTCAGGGCCAAGGATGTCTTGTATCACGCTGTGTCGGCCGCCTGTGTAGGGCAGCCGACCGGTTAGCACGTAGTACATGATGACGCCGGCTTGGTAGACATCGGTAAGATTGTCAGGATCACCGAATTTCCCTGCGTCGAACTGCTCTGGGGCAGCATACCCGACCGACATCGCCTCCATCGTGCCAGTCTCGTCGACGAGCGTTCGAGCCAGTCCCCAGTCAGCGATTTTGGGGAGGTTCCACTGATCACCTGGCGTCTCCCCAAGGAGCACGTTGGCAGGCTTGAGATCGAGATGGGCAATACCCAAGCTGTGAGCGATTTCGAGTCCGGAACATAGACACTCGCCGATCCAGAGCGCTTCGTTCAAGTGGAGACCGTCCGACCTCAGATCGATCCGCTCGTCGAGGCTTCCCGCGTCCATGTACTCCATCGCGATCCAGGGTTGTCGGTCACCGACGTCGATGACACCCACGATATGTTCCGAATGCCGCCACCGATGTTCCTCTCTCTCTCGCTGGTCGATCTTCGCCCAATTTTCGGCTTCCTTGAGAAACCGTTCTACTGCATGTTGAGTTAATGTCTCTCCGGCCCCGTGAACGCGGGGCTCTTTGAGCGCGAAGCGATCAATCTCGGGATTGTCAGGGAGCCACGCTTCGTGAACGACGGCGTGACCGCCGGCGCCGAGCTGCTCGCCGATTGCGAGGTCGTTTGTGTTGATCTCGCATCGAGGAGGACTGGCTGCCGCAGTGATATCTGGCACCCTACCGTCCTGCATAGATTGAGATAGTGTCTTACACCACATGAATCTCCGGTTTCGAGGTGAAGCTCAGAGCCGAAGTCAGTAGTCTGGACGATATCCGTCGGCGACAGGCTGGATTGCTGGTGAGACGCGACTACGTAAACTTTTAAATATGCATTTCTATGAGATGGAGTGTGCAGATCCCATCTCGGGCCGATCTCTCCGCGGTTCGCAGCCCACCGCGTCGGTCCCTCTCGTACCGCGAGATCAAGCTAGGTGAGACGATTGGACGTGGTGAGCAAACCATCGTCCGTACCGGGACGATTTCGGGAGAGACGGACTCCGATCTGATCGCTGTCAAAGAGTATGAGAGTGAGGGGACACTCTCCCGTGACGCCGTCGAAGAGTTCCTGCGGAGGGCCACTATCTGGGCGACCGTTGACGCGAGAGAGCGCCAGAAAGCACAGTGGAACGACTATGAACACGTTGTGGGTGTGATCAAGGTCGGAGACACCCTTCCGTGGGTCGCGATGGAGTACATGGACGCAGGGAGTCTCGACGAGCGGCTGGAGAACCGGTCGTCGGGGCTTCCACTCGCTGAAGCCGTGTGGATTGGGCAGTGCATCTGCAGGGGCCTTGAAGTCGCACACGAGGACGGAACCGCCCACTTAGACCTCAGTCCGGGGAATATTCTCTTTCGGGAAACACCCGATAGGGTGTACGATGTCCCAAAGATCGCCGATTGGGGGCTCTCTCGCGAGTTTTCCGAGCAGACTGGTACGGTTGATGGCCTCTCGCCACAGTATGCAGCGCCCGAGCAGTTCATCTCGGACGAGTTTGGCGCTCCGGATACGTTTACTGACGTGTTCCAGGCAGGATGTCTGCTGTATGCACTGCTGACTGGCGAGCCGCCGTACACCGGCACTGCGCTCTCGGTCAAACAGCAGGTGTGCGATGGGGAGCGGCCTCCCCCACCCAGCGAGCTCCGGTCGACCGTCCCACAGGTACTGGATGAGATTGTTCTGAAAGCGCTGGCAACGTCGAAAGGAGACCGGTATCGAACGATTGCGTCCTTTGAATCACGACTGGCCACGTGCGTCGAAGACGGTGTAGCATCGGAGTCCAACCTATCCTCCACTGAGACGAAAGAGAGCGAAAAGACGACTGGTTCTGAGTCGTCCACATCGGACACACGAGAGAGCGAAGGGCCAACAACCGCTCTTAGACCGTCCACATCGGGAAGAGATATATCACCCGCCAAGGCGCAGGAGTGGACTAATCTATTTGTCCGATATCGGAATAAAGACCGACCGACTCTCGCTGACGCCCGGGCAGGCAATGCCGATCAAGAGTCAGTGATCGAAAACCTCCGGCTGGAGCCTCACACGACGTTCGACAACGAGACAGCGACCGTTGAAGACGACTCTTACGAGACGTACCTGCGCGACACGATCGAGTGGGGATTCGCGAAGTGGATCGTCGAAGATTTGCTGTACGAGATCGGCCGGTCGGGCGACAGATCGAAGTTGTCAGGGCTGTTCGACGCCATCCACAAAATCAACCGCATCCAATTCAATGGAGAGGTTCCGGTGACTATCGCCGATGAGAACGGCAAGACATACGAGGACCGGCCGTTCGACCTCGTCTTCTGGAACTCGATGGGCGACCCTTTGTTCGTGGCGAACTTCGAAACCGGGCGGTCGTTTACAACGGGCGAGGCGGTCGAACACTTCATCAAGGACTCGAGAGCCGTCGGCGAGTCAAAAGAGACCTTCGGCGCTGCGTTCTACGTCACGTCCTCTTTTTTTGAACCCAAAGCGCTTGACGCGGTCGGCGAAGAGACGACGACCAGCCTCTTCAGTCTGAACAGGAAGAAAAGCTTCGTAAAACTCTCGCGAAAGCGGGGTTATCACCTCTGTCTGGTCGAGGAACGAAATGAGGAGTTCCACCTGAGCGTTCCAGAATTGATGTGAGTCGTCCCAATCGATAGAGTCGCAAGGGTCGTGTTAACTTTGGCATCGATTCCACCAGACGGCGAAGGCGTTGAGCCACGACTCCGCGGTCGGCAGTCGTGTGTTTGAGAACGTATTTGAGAACGAAGAAGTTCGTCGTTTTATCTCACGAAAGACACGTTCGACGCTGTTGCGATTTCCATGGCGGTTCACACGAAATCGGAGGCCGAGTCGGTTGAGCGCGGCTTTCAAATGAGCCGCAGCATCGATCAAGAATGTGACGTCAGTGAGCTGCTGTTTCTCGTGAAGCTCACGGAGAAACAGCACGGTGAGTTGCGTTGTACGCATCTGAAACAGCCGCACGTGGAGGAATTTGTTCGTGTCGGGGTCGACCGCAGCGTACAGCCAGTGGCGCTGGCCGTTGACGCGAATCACGGTTTCGTCAACCGCGATCTGATTCGGACTCACATCGCTGTCGGGCTGTAGATTGGCTTTCTGCACCCAGTCGTGAATGGCGGTTCGACTTCGCTCGACACCCAACCTCTCAAGATGCTGTTTGGTATTCGAGAGCGATAATCCTGCAAGATGGAGTTGAATACCTACTTGAATCGCGAACTCGGGTGTCCGCTGTCGCTCCACAAATTCCAAGTCAATCCATTCGGTATGTTCGCTGAGGCGGTCGATTTCGGGCATAGACAACTTAGAAATTGACCGCCTCATTCCTAACTTAACACGACCGTCGCAAGAGACCGAATATTTATATATGTCGTCATGAACTCTTGATTATGACTCGATACGTCCGGAGTGAGAACAACCAGCTGAATATCCCTTGGACGGTGGGGTTGGTTCAACCTCTAGGCATTACCCAGTTCAGGGCACAGAGCACGTTGTCTGATTCATGAGTCGGGGAGAAGTCAGGGACAGACGGACGTTCTACCTGTACACGATCGTGGTCACCGGTTTGACAGCGGTGATCGCGCTCATGTTCTTCGACATGTGGACGAGCGGAGGATACGACCTCCTCAACGGTCTCGCTACCGCCATCCCGTTCATCCCAGACGGCGAACCAGGGGTCGAGGCCGTCGTCCTCTTCTTGTTCGGTCTCTTGATCACGTGGCTAGGACTCTTCGCCCACGACTACCGGAAACGGTATCAGGGGGCCCTGTTGCTCATCGGGACGCTAATCGTTCTCGTCGTCATGACGGCTCTCGGCCGTGGTGTGCAGAACATCAACCCAACTCTCACTAACCTCGGGTCGTTTCTCGCGGGCGTCGCACTGGGGATTCTATCGGAGGGAGTCGAGATTGAGACGGAAGAGGACAACGGCAAATTCCAGGGGAACCTCAGAGACATCGACTTCGGGGAGAGCATGTTCCTCCGGGCGATGTTGATCAACGGGGACTACGCTGAATTTCCGATTGCGTCGCTCGGCCTCGTCTACCTCGTGCAGGGACTCGTCGTCGTCGGTAACCTCGTGAACATCGTCGTCAACGGACTCACTGCACCGATTATCACCTTCGTCTACATCGTGGGGAGTGGGCTGTTCCTCTTCTTTTTCGACAAGTTCATCGACATCGACGTTCCGCCGAGCGAGCGGAACTTCGAGGTGCTAGGGCCGCAACAGTCAGGGAAGACGTACTTCGCGTTGGGTCTGTACCGGACGGTCTTGGAACACCCAAAAAAGTACGAACAAAAGGACGTGGATAAAGCCATGATCGTGTTGAACAACGAGTATAATGAGGGGAGGAGGCAATATGACCCTCCGCTCCCTTGGAAAATCATCGACGCAACCGATCGCCAGCTGTATCAACTCGAGTTTAGTTTTCTCACCAAGAGGCGATTCCCGACGCTCGTGAACGCCGAGATGAGAGACCATCCTGGCGAGGTATTGCAGATGATTGGAAATCTATTCGAGTTCGGTAATGTCAATGGAGACACAAACAATCGTCAGACAGCAACAGATGGTGGGCGGGACGTTGAAGACGACGATGACGACGAAGACGACGACAGCGGTCTCGAGTGGTGGGAAGAGCCCTCCGCAGACGACGAGGAGGAAGACGCGGTCGCTCCTGATGAAGAGGACGACGTGTTTAATGGCGATGGCGAGCTTGAGGACGGAGAAGAGTCGAGCAACTATGCGGATTACGTCGCAAACGAAGACGGGTCGAACGTCTCTGTCTCGTTAGACGAGGACGCTGAAGACGATGACGCAGCGTTCCCTGACGAGGATGATGAAGACGAAGAAATAGACGTCGATGACGCAGCGTTCCCTGACGAGGATGATGAAGACGAAGAAATAGACGTCGATGACGCAGCGTTCCCTGACGAGGATGATGAAGACGAAGAGACTGATTTCGCCGATCCGATCGAAGAAGAGAAGGTGTCCTCACAGGCCGAAGTTGAGACGGACCGAGAAGAAATTGCAAAGCAAATGCGTGAGAATATCCGAGGGTCGGATAAACTAGTGTTCCTCCTCGATTCGGAGCGGTTCTACGGATTCGACCCGACTGGGTCGGGGGGCGGTGGGCTGTCGATGGAAGACACGGCGATGGTCCACATCGCAAAGAACGCGAACGTCGATGAGATCATCTTGGTCGCGTCGAAAGCGGACTTCTTCATCGACGATTGGAAAGAAAGCCGCGATCATCGGGCTCAACCGCAAGACAGTCCGGCGAAGTTCCGGGACTTCCGCGAGTACGTCGAGAGACGGTTCGTGAACGAAGCCGGTATCGACCCGCTGACAGCGAATGCGAATACGAGCATCATCCATCCCGTGTACTTCGCAACCGAGGATGTCGAGGGTGAACCGCTGCTGAAGACCAACGACAACGGGCACATCATTCCGGTCGGCTTCGAGGAAGTCCTCGACGAACTGGCCCAGTGATTGCTAAATAAAGACAGCACTATTCGAAGCATGAGCAGGCTCAGAATCTACAACACGCAGGGGTACCAGGTGTATCCAGCGGTAGACGAGGCGACGCAGGCTGACGATGCCGTGCTGGACCACATCCTGAGTGACATCGAGTTCTATGTCGACCCGACGTCACCCCACCTCGTCGCGTACGTCGAGGCGAAGGCACCGCACGTGAGTGGGGGCCGGTCCGCGCAGTACTTCATGTCCTACGTCGCCGACAGTAAAGACACGCTCTTCTCGGGGTTGATGCAGAACATCGAGGCACTCAAACGGGGAGGAGACTCCCGTGGTCGGTGGGAATTCACTCGAGAGGGTGTGTTCGACTTCCCCTGGAAACTGAACCAGGCGTCGGGAACATTGATGAACGTCGGACTGAACAGCGGACAACAGCTTGCCGTCGTGCGCCTTCTGGAGGAAGGGACAAAACTCGACATCGGGATTCGTAACTACAAGAACGCCGCCATCGTCATCAGTTATCTCCTCTTCGACCGGGGCCTCTCCGTCGGGATTACGGTGTCGAAGTCGGGGAGTCGGTCCCCGGTCGGCCCGAGCACGCTTTTGATGAAGCCCGATTTGGCGAACTTCACACCCCTCAACGATCAGACGAAAGAGGAGATGCGGCAGCGGTATGAGAACATCGCGAAAGACGTCCGTGAAGAGTGGGACAACCGACTCCAAGGTCTCGTGACGTCGCTGCTGCAGCGGGAGTCGCTGACCGTGTGGCACCACTACCTAGAGCTGCAAACACTGACCGATTGTGTGCTCGCGATCGAATCCGGTCAGCCGCCTTCGAACCGCGCCGACCTCCGAACGGACCACGCAGGCCACGTGGTCGACATCGTTGACGCGCTGTTCGACGAGAGAGAACTGAGCGAGTTCTCGTTGACAGATCCCGAGTTGCTCAGCGAGAACTGGAAGCGGGGAATCTCCCAAGACGTCGTCGACTCCCTCGAGAATGCGCGGAAGTCACTGGAAGACGGGATGAAAAAAGAAGTCCGAGACGAATTAGAATCGCACCTCGACGCGCTGTCGAATAAAGACATGGAGGTGGAACACCGCGAGCTCGAAGCCGTATCCGTCATGTTGGACGAGGAGAGCGACGAAGACAGTGTTCCGTCTTCGGACTCGGTCGACCGGGTCAAGACGCTGATTGAGAACCTCTGGGCGAACGAGGTTCTCAGCGGACCAGAGAAACGAGAGATTCAAGAGTTCGTCATCGGGAAAATCGAGAAGCGCCAGGACAAATTGGTAGACCTCCGAGAGGATCGCTTCGAACGCGGGTTCGACCGGGCTCTGGAAGGGTTGCTGGAGGACGGTTCCGGTGATGAAGACGATTTGGGCCGACAGTTCAACGCTGCAATCAGGCTGCTCGAAGATCCCGAGTCGAACGCTGTGGAAGGGCCTGAGGTGTTGAGCAGATTCTCGTCCCTCTCGCGGAGACTCCAGAAGGATAGTATTCTCGGTGAAAAGAAGCAGACTCTCAAGGCCGCGTTTCGCAGTAAGCTGAGTGAGAGCATCGAAACGCGTAGAGCACGGCGAAAAGAGGAGCTCGAGGAAGAGGGGGAACGGCTGGTTAAAAACCTCACCCGCCCAAGATCCGATGAAGACACCTGGGCCGTCTACGCTCGGCTGCGACGTGCGAAACGTCTGTGCACGTCTGATCCGGACCTGTCGGGCGTCGACGCGTCGCTCGAGCGGTTCGCGGCGTACATCGGAAATCTGAATACGGACGGATTGCTCGACCAGAGCGAAATCGACGATATTAGAAATAGCGTCAGGACACAGCTGACGGGCGAGATTACTCAGCTCCGCGAATCGAAACGAGAGGAACTCCTCAATGAGTTCCGAGAAAAGATGAGTGCTGCTTCGGGGAGCACGCTGGACGCCGACAGGAGCGAACAGCTATGGAAGGCGTTCCAAATGGTCGATCGGTATATCCACAGTACAGGAAACGCTGAAAAGCAGCGATTAGATCGGTTTCGGCGTATCGCAGAAATCATCGATTTACTAACAAACTCGAGTACGGACCGACCGAAGCTGTTCGCTAACCCCGATTCGAACAGGGACGAGCTTACAGATATCGTCTCTTCGGAGATAGAAACGTTTCGAGAAAGAGAACAGAGGCGTCTTGCGAACGAGTGTACGCAACTGGTCGAGGATATTCTGGAGGAACCGAACGTCGACCCGGCGGACAAAGTCGACACGCTCGATAGAATCAAACAGCTCCGTCAAAGTCAGAGCTCAGGCTCCACTGTCGATCAACCGCATCTTGACGCTGAGAACACACTGGGTCACGCTGACGAGGTGAGCGAGTATCTCGAGCGGGCGCGGAGCATCATCGAGGTAATCGACACGAATACGGTCCTCAGGCCAGAGCAGAAACGCGAGTTAGATAGGCAGCTCAGAGACCTGTTACATGACAAGCAAACCGAGGCGAAAAACGAACTCGCTAGACAGTTCGCGAACCGAATCAGGAACGAGATACACACGCATCTGGACGGGAGACTTACAGGTGACCTCAGCATTCAAGACTTTGACGAGGCGATCAGAGTTATAAACGCCGCACAGACACTCCTCTCGTCCGGCGCTGTCAGTCGAAACCTCCCACCGGATATCGAACAGTCGATTCAAGAGGCGCTCACCAACGAACTGGTGGGACCAGAGCAGCAGAACATCCTGGTCCAGGAGCTGGGGGAGCCACTGGAGAAGCTCAAAACCAGACAGAGAGCTGAAAAACAAAACCTAGTTGTCGGGCAGTTTGAGAGGCATCGAGAGGCGCTCGCCAGGCGTGATCCTGCAGACCGATTACGGGGGCTTCGTAGACTGAAGGATGCATTAAATGGGAAACGGGACAAATCACATCCGCAAGAAATCCACGCCCTCGCCAAGCAAAGTAGGGTCCTGAACGAAGAACAGAGAGAACAGATCTGGAGTGATATCCAGACAGACCAGACTGAAGCGTTCAAAGAGTTCCGGAAGTCGAGACCAGCGAAGATTCGCCGTTCGCTCGAACAGTGGCGAGAGACGGTCACTGCGGCGGGTGAAGAGACGGGGCTCAACAGTATGAAAAAGGTAGTCACTGGAGAGCAAGAGGTGGGTTCGTCGGATAGCGAACACTTCGCGAACGCCATCGAAACAATCACTCAGATACGACAACTCAAGCGCGAGGACGCTATCCACCAGAAACAGTACGAGCAGATTACCTCGGACATCGAGAACATGATCGACGAACTGCTCAAGCAGCGCAGCCCGCCGTCAGGCAGGTACGGACGGTTTGGAGCTCTGAAACTCGGCCTGCGGTCGAAACTCGGTGCTGTCTCCCCTCGCCTCGTCGTCCTCGTCTTCGTCGTGGCTCTCCTCGCTGGTGGTGGCACGTATGGCGCCCTTGAGGTCTACGGTATCGGGGCGACGGCCGGCCCCGCTGAGATCGGACAACTGTCCATCACTGCAGGCGGTGGCGGAGGCGGCGGGATTTTAGTCGGAGGGACGGTCAATGGGGATGACTCGGACGTACGAGTCAGCATCGTCGGCCCGCAGCTCAATACGAGTAAGCGGACCACCGCCACGAACGGGTCGTTCGAGGTGCGGTTCGATGGAGGCAAGAGCGGTCAGTACGAGGTGACAGTCGCGCCCGAGGGTGGCGAATCCCTCCACGTCGTGTCGACGGTTTCGATGGGTGGCTCCGATGAACAGCCGACCGTTGACATTCTGAGTCCGACGTGGGGTGCAGAGGTATCCACCCAGACACTCACTGTCGAGGCGAACGTGACCGCGAGTCGTTATTCGCTCCGTCTACTGAACGACTCGGGAGTGACGCTGACCACGACCAGCGGTCCGGTCGAAGACGGCCGAGTCACCCAGCAACTCGAGACCAATGGACCGGGAGTCTACTACGTCGTGTTGTCCGCGACGAACCAGAACACGACGACCACTGTCACCCGGGTCCTCGTCCCGACCGACGAGTCGACCTGAGCGAGATATCCACTACTCGAGGTCGTCGGTTCGGTCACCGTTGCCGCGCACCCGTGTTCACCCGAGAGGCAACCGACTGTGTCCTCGCTCGCAAAAAAGAGTTAAATGTGGACGTACAGATACTTTTTTATGCCTCGGTGTAGCACCCCGGATGTTCTAATCGGACTCGGTGGCGGAGGGAGCAGAGTTGTGTATCGGTTCATGTCTCAAGAGTGGATCCTCAACGAGGTTTTGAAATCAGACGAATACAACGATGATCCCGACCGGCTTCGAGCGACGCTCATCGACTCGGCGACTGGCGACGACTGGCACAAGGAGAGGGCCGCACGCGCGATAGAAACCATTGAGGACGCCATCACGCGGTCAGGCAACCATCCGGGGGGCGTCGACGTGTCGTTCGACGGTCCCCAACTCATCACCGAAGAACTTCCGCCGCCTTGGCAACAAGAGCGACTGACGGACCCGGTCGAGATTCGTGAACTGTTCGACACACAAGGCCTGAACAGCTGGTGGCTCCAGCAGGACCGAGAACCGCTGAGCCACATCGAACGCGAAGGATTCGGCGGTGGCGTGTGGCGCCGTCGGGCGGTCGGAAAAGCGTTGTACCACGTCAGTGAACACACCGGGCACCGCGTCGCACCGTACACGAGTGCGGACGACGAAGTCGTCATCGTCGCGGCACTCGGCGGTGGGACTGGGTCGGGGATGGCGCTGGATCTCGCCGCGGACCTGCAGAGCAATCGAACCCACCTCTTCGCAATCCTCCCACACGTGTCGGAACCCGATTTTGTTAAGATGAACTCACACGCGGCCCTGTCGGAGTTGGAGTACGCACAGCTCACCAGCGACAATCCGTTCAGCACGATTACGTTAATTCCCCATCTCGAATTACTCGACGACAAGGGTCGGGACTTCGAGATGGCAGTCGTCCGGAGCATCCTCGCCCACCAGAACCTCGTCCAAACGGGGTGTGGTCTCGAAGAGGTCATCCCTGGTTCACCGGGCGGCCCCAGAGATTACGCGCCGTTCACCCTTGCAGTGCCGTACACGGTCAGATACGACGTCCGGATGCGGCGCATCGCCGGAGAGGAACTCGAAGAACGACTCGCCAGGAAGCGCGAAGAACTGAGGCGGGAGGCCGACCTCTACACCGTCGTCGAGACGTACCTCAAGCGGTCGTTCGCCGAGTCGGCTGGCGAGGCTCTCGAGCAGACCGAGCAAGGAGTCGTTGTGACCGACATCGACCCCACGGAAGCGTACCAGTTGCGTGAGCGAATCGAAGCAGATGTCCGAGATACCTTCCTCGAACAACGTGCGTTCCGGGTTGCGGGGTTGGGCGACGAACTCGAAGAGGTTCACGAGGTACTTGACGACATCCTCGACGACGAGCAGAACCTCGGCATCACAGCCGAGGACCCGATAGAGCGAGCCCAGCAGTTCATCTCGACCGCACCAGAGATGCTGCGCAACCAGCTCGAAGACCACTTCGACTACGTGGAGACCGACGGGCACCTGTACACGCTCGTCGAGGTGCTGAAACAGGAGTTCGACAACATCGAACGGAGAGCCCGACTGTGGAACGCGATTGGAACGATCACAGGAGAGGAGACACAGCTGGACGAGCAAACCGCCACAGACATCAGGAGGGCACTCCGTGAGGGAATCCTCTCGCCGGACGTCACGTTCCTGGACCGCGTGTTGACCGATCCGACGATCGACCAGCGACTTGCTCATCTCGACGAGAGGCGAGACGAACTGCAGCGGGCGGAAGACGAACTTCATGAGTGCTACGACCGGATCGCCGATGAGCTCGGAATGCGCACTGATGAGTGGCGATACGAGACCGAGCCTGAAGCGAGCGTCCTCACGGCGATACACGAACACGAGGAGGCGGTCAACGAGACACTCGAGCGGGTCGCCGAGTCGATTACCGACGCGGTCAGACGTGTCGAGAACGCCGAATCGGAAGCCGAAGTCGAGCGCGTCACTCTTGATCTCGACGAAATCGACCGAGTGAACGAGAAGCTCGACGAGATGGACGTGTCGGAGATCGACGTGCAGTCACTCGGCCACGCGTTCGAACAGCTCAAACAGACCAGGCAGTACCAACTGGAACACAGCGGGGGATTGCTGGGCGGACTTCTCGGAAGGGACCGCGAGGAGGAGTTCCTCGACGTGGCCCTCCAGGTAGAGCACAGCGATTGGTTCCGTTTCCAAGGTGCCGGTCATCTGAGCGTCAGCGAGCCGCTCAGCTATGAGCTCAACGCCGAGCGGTTGGATCGGAGTCGAGAGATCCGTGAGCGCTGGGCGGCCGCGGCCGACGCAATCGTTGACGGTTTCGACAGGATTGTCCTCGCCGACCCGTTCGAGGGAATCCTGCCGAAGACGCCCCTTCTCGAAGAGTTCGGTGAACTGGTCCGCGTTCCGGTGGGGGAGCCGCATTCGGTGTTGCGGGCGCTCGAAGCAGATCTGGACGACCAGACCGCGGTAACCACCTCGACGTTGTTCGATAAACTCGTTCCACACGATGTCTTCGACGTCTCGACGCCGGTCTGTGACCCCTCGACTTCGGCGTCGAGAACTGCGGCGGTGCTGTTCGACGTGTATCTCCAATCAGTCGGTCAGCAGTACGAGGACGTGGTTGCCGAGAGACGGTATCTCGACGAGAACGACACCGGGCTTATCCACCGCCTCGAGGCGTTGCTCGGCCTGTCCGCCAGTCCTGACAACGTGCGCGTGGCAGTGCCCACTGCGCACGATGTCGACGGCGGCAGGGAGACGTACGGACGAACCTTCGCCAACCGGTACGAGGGCATCTACGAGATTCCCCTGCCCGAAGAAGCCGACTTTGACGATGGGCGCCATCCATACGTCGTACACGAGCGGTCGGAACCCGAAGACGTCGGTGATGCCGACCACATCGGGGAATCGGACATCCTCGAGAATCACACCGATCGTATCACGCAGCACTTCGTCAACTCCCTGCGGGCGTTGAAGAGAAACGAGCACGGACGGGCGCCACTGAACGATCTCTTCCCGCAGGGCTCTGGGAACTCCGCCGACGTCGGCGGGAGCTACACGGCGATGCGGTATCGTTCGGTCTACATGTCCCGCGCGTTGGACTCCGTCGGTGGCCTCTCGTACAGATACGACAACGTCCACGAGCAGATCAAAGATATCACGCTGAACGCGGCAGATATCGACGTGTACGGAGCGGAGACGTACGACTCAGGCGGCCCGGATGACATCACGATGACGTTGTTCATCGGCGGGGTCTTCCTCGACAACATCGAGTTGCTGACCAGGCGGGGCGGTTACAAAGACAAGTACGACGAGAAATTCAGTAAACACGAATTCATCGGGACCCACCACACGATCGGCCTCGGTGCGAGGTGGAACCGGTGGGACACGATGGAGGCGGACGCCCACGAGGCCGCTGTCTCCCAGGCATTCGACGACGGGGCGTACGGTGCGTACGTCTACCGTGACGAGGTCCGAGACGTCGACGGACAGCTCGTCGACGAGCTCATGATCGCTGACAACGACGAGACGAAGGACGCGAAGGACGTCCTCCTCGACATGCTCTCGGTCGACGCCTACGAGAGCACGATCCCGTTCGGAGACGAATCGTAGGCTGAAACACTTCGTTGATCGCGCAGAACCGCTGTCGACTCCTCCGAAGACAGCGGGTACTCTCGGAGAGAATTAATTCCTACCCTGTTTTTAAATATCATCGGATATACTGAAAGACTATGCCTCGGTGCAAAACTCCTGATACGTTAATTGGGCTCGGTGGCGGAGGAAGCAAGGTCGTGTATCGATTCATGTCTCAGGAGTGGATTCTCGAAGAGGTCTTGAAATCAGATGAATACAACGATGACCCCGACCGACTTCGAGCGACAATCATCGACTCGGCGACTGGCGACGACTGGCACAAGGAGAGGGCCGCACGCGCCAAGGAAGCGGTTTCTGATGCCATCGAACAGTCGGACGAGATTGAAGACGACGTCGAGGTGTCGTTCGACGGACCCCAACTCATCACCGAAGGCCTCCCCGACCCCTGGAAAAGTGAGCGACTGACGGACCCGGTCGAGATTCGCGACCTGTTCGACACGCAGCGTCTGAACAGCTGGTGGCTCCAGCAGGGCCGAGAGCCGCTGAGCAAGATCGAACGCGAGGGATTCGGCGGTGGCGTGTGGCGCCGTCGGTCGATGAGTAAGGCGCTGTACCACGTTAGTGAGCACACCGAACAGGACGTCGCCCCGAACACAGATGCGGACGACGAAGTCGTCATCGTCGCAGCCCTCGGCGGTGGGACTGGGTCAGGAATGGTCCTCGACATCGCCGCTGATCTCCCGAGCGAGCGAACCCACCTCTTCGCGATCTTGCCTCACAGCTCGGACAACGCGAGTGTCAAGGCGAACGCACACGCGGCCCTGTCGGAGTTGGAGTACGCGCACCTCACCGGCGACAGTCCGTTCAGCACGATTACGCTGATTCCCCATCTCGAATCACTCGACGACAAGGACCGGGACTTCGAGATGGCAGTCGTCCGGAGCATCCTCGCCCACCAGAACGGCGTGCAACAAGGGAACTTCACCGAGGACATCATCCCTGGTTCGCCGGTCGGCCCCCAAGACTACGCACCGTTCACCCTCGCGATGCCGTACACGGTCAGATACGACGTCCAGATGCGGCGCATCGCCGAGGAAGAACTGGAGAACAAGCTCGCGGCGAAGCGAAAGGAGCTCGAACGCGAGTCCGACCTCTACACCGTGGTCGAAAAATACCTCGAGGAGTCGTTCCCCGAATCGGCAGGAGCTGTGTTCAGAGATGACGGAACGGAAACTGGGAACCTGGACACCGACGATGGTCGGGAAGAAGCGTACCAGCTGCGTGAGCGAATCGAGGAAGACGTTCGAGACACGTTCCTCGAACAGAGCGCGTTCCGGGTTGCGGGGTTGGGCGACGAACTCGAAGAGATTCACAAGGTGCTCGACGAGATCCTCGACGACGAGCAGAACCTCGGCATCAATTCGATGAACTCGATGGAGCAGGCCCGGGAGTTCATCTCGACCGCACCGGGAATGCTGCGCAACCAACTCGAAGACCACTTCGATTACGAGGAGACTGACGGCCACCTGTACACGCTCATCGAGGTTCTGAAACAGGAGTTCGATAACATCGAACGGCGAGCTCGACTGTGGGGCGCGATTGCCCTCCTCACCGCAGACAAGACGGAGGGCGTGGACGAACAAACCGCTGCGGACATCAGAAAGGCACTCCGTGATGGCGTCCTCTCGCCGGACGTTACCTTCCTGAACAGGGTGTTAACCAACCCGACGATCGACAATCGAATCGAGGAGCTCCGTGCAAAGCGAAACCAGCGAAAAGAGCGCCGAGACTCCCTCGAGACGTTCTACAGTACGGTCGCCACGGACGTACAGGAGATGCTCGACTCCTGGCAGGGGACGGTCAGTGACGAGGCCGCCGTCCTCGCCGCGATTAACCGGAACCAAGAGACCGTAGAGGAGGCACTCGACGAGCTCGGATCGCAAATCATCGGGGGAACCGGTGGAGCGATTGCCAGAGTCGAAGGCTCCGGAACCGCCTCCGCGGTCGAGGGAACCAACCTGAACCTCTCCAACAAGTCGCTCGAGTCGATCGATGGGGGGCTCACGGAGCTGAACCGGCTACTCTCCGAGATGGACGTCGATAAGATCGATGGAGACGCGGTCAAAAACGGCTTCGAATACGTCAAAGCCGCTCGGAAAGACACCCACAAGCACCGCAAGGGAAGGTTTGGCATCGGAGGCAACGACCGGAGTGACGAGTTCCTACAGAACGCAGGTGCGGCGAACGACAGCGGTTGGTTCCAGATCAACAAGACGAGAGACGGATTGGACGTCACCGACCCGTTCTCCTGTGACTTCGCGGACGAGAAACTCGACCGCACAGCCGCGATTTCGAAGCGGAAACAGCAGGCAATCAACGCCATCGTCGACGCGCTCGAAGGGACGCTGACCGACAACGGCGAGCTCGTCAGTTACTCGCACGAGGAGACCGGACAGACGGGTGCGGACAAAGTCACCGTCCCAACGAGCGACCGCACGAACGACCTCACGGACGAGCTCCGTGCGCTGGTCGAAGCAAGCGACGCCGAGGACGGGGAACGTCTGCTCGAGTCAGTGCTCCCGTACAGCCAACTCGACCCCGAGACGCCGACCGCCGAGTTCGACTTGGAGAGTACGAAGGTGATGGACATCCTGCTGGAGGAGTACCTTCAGCCGATCGGCACTGCGCACAAGCAGGCATCGAAGCAGTACGACGATCTTGACCGGGAGAAGACCGGACTCATCCACCGTTTCGAGGCGTTGTACGGACTGTCGGCCGGCCCCAGTCAAGACAATGTGAGCGTCGCCCTGCCCAAAGCCCACCGTCTCGATGATCGTGAGGAGACGTACGGACGAACCTTTGCCAACCGGTACGAGGGCATCTACGAGATTCCCTTGCCTCAGGAGGCCGATGTGACTGACGGGACTCACCCCTTCGTCAAACACGAGGAGTCGGAACCAGAGGACCTCATCGACGCTGACCACATCGGGGAGTCGAGAATTCTCGAGAACCACATCGACCGAATCACGCAGGACTTCGCCAACTCCCTGCGGGCGCTGCAGAACAACAAGCACGGACGCGTGCCGCTGAACGACCTCTTCCCACAGGGCTCCGCTGATTCCGCAGAAGTAGGTGGGCGCTACACCGCGATACGGTACCGTTCGATCTACATGTCCCGCGCGTTGGACCACGCTGACAGCCTCACGTCCAAGTACGACAACGTCCACGAGCAGATCAAAGATATCACGCTGAACGAGACTGACAACGACGTCTACAGGGCGGAGACGTACGACTCAGGCGGCCCGGATGACATCACGATGACGTTGTTCATCGGCGGGGTCTTCCTCGACAACATCGAGTTGCTGACCAGGCGGGGCGGTTACAAAGACAAGTACGACGAAAAGTTCGGTTCACACGAATTCATCGGGACCCACCACACGATCGGCCTCGGTGCGAGGTGGAACCGGTGGGACGCGATGGAGGCGGATGCACACGAGGGTGCCGTTGCGCAAGAGACCGAATTCAACGACTACGGTGCATACGTCTACCGCGACGAGGTTCGGGGCGTCGATGGGAAGTTCATCGACGAGATCATGATCGCCGACAACGACGAGACGAAGGACGCGAAAGACGTCTTCCTCGATATGCTCTCAGTCAACGCCTACGAGAGCACGATCAGCAAGGACAGCTAGCGAGTCACATGGTTAGCCGTAAGGACGCTTTCGAGGCAGCTGTCGTCGTCGGATCGCTGGTTGTTCTCGGCGTGTCGGTCGACCCTGTTAGCAACGCCGCGAGCGACCTCTGGCGTGCGGGTGGGATCGTTCACGACCTCCTTGCTGTGTTCGCCATCCCGCTGGCCGGGAACCTTGACATTCCAGTCGCATTCATCAGCGGGCTGGTACTCGCGTGGGCCTTGCTGTTTCTCCTAGACGGGACGAAACGGGTTCAGGGAGTGCTCACGTTGGCCGTCCTCGCCATCGCGTTCTTTCCAATCGTCCAAAACACCGGTCGGATCCTCGCGACTATCGGCCGGTCACCAGTCGCGTTCCTCATCGGTTTGTTACTCGGCTTTGCGACGGGGGTGTCGGCATCCCGCTTCTACGGTATCAAGCGACCGGACGACCTCGGTGTGAGAGAGCAGTTCCGCTGGGTACAGTTCCCGGCAGCGACCGGCGCGTTCTTCTATTCGATCAGCGCAGTCGTCGTCCTCAACTCGGTCAACTACGTGCTCGTCGTGCCATCCTCCTCCGACGGGCTGGTCGTTCTCGGCTCGTCGGTGCTGTTCGTGTTCTTCCTCGGTGTGTTCACGACGTACGACTACCAGCGTCGAATCGTGGTCATCTCACCTGCAGATCAGTCCGAAGGTCGGTACCACCCCTACATCATCGGCGGGTTGTACGGTCTTGCGGAGACGGAGTATCACGGCTTTCCGATCGAAGGGGACAGCGAACTGAACAGCGCACAACACTCGGGCAATATGCGAGATTTACAGAAGCGATTCACGAGTCTCGTGAAATTCGGCTTCGTCTCGCCGGCCGGCCGTGTACTCAAACGGACCGTGATACTCGAGTCGGAGTGCTGGACGACGAGGGACCTCCGCTCCGTCGACCGGCGATACGGTGAACAACATCCAGCACTGCGGTTTGCCGGGCGGATCGCCCACTGGGTTGGAAGCTACCTCTGGATCACACTGGTCCCGTCCGTCGTCCGTAGAGAGTTCACCGAATCCACCGGCGATGTACTGTCTCGGATGGATCGTTCCGGGACCGTTCTCCTCGTGAGTCCGACCCCGACTGCTGAGGAAGGACGACCGGTCGAGGTTGACGTCTACGCCGACATCTGTAAGCGATACGCGGACTCGTTTCGAACCGATGTGGTCGTCGCGACAACCGAGGCCGCCTCCGAGGCCACTCAAACCGGTCATGCCGTCGAATCGGACGAGTTCGTGGCGAGAATCCAGCGACGTCTCGACCTCGACTCCTGTACCGTCGTCCCAGTCGACCGCTTCAGCGAGGACCAGGTCCGAGGGTTCGAGACGCTACTCCGGGAGATTTCGAAGTGAGCGTGTTCGCCACCCGCTCTTCGCTCGGTGTTTCGTAACCAGTCACAGAGACCCCTTGCGGAGAATCGAGGCGCCCTGTCGTCAGTCGCGTCCGAACAGACAACGGAGCGTGTCGAGGAGTCGCCGTGGCGTGGATGGTTCGTCGAGAACGGGTGACTCCGCTCGTGTTTCTGTCTTTCGCGTCTCTCCGGACTCCCCGGTCGCGTCGTCGATGACGCTCACGCCACTCGTCTGCTCACGGACCAGACAGAGCACGTCGTAGTTGATGTGGTCGACGCTCTCGTACACCGCGACGACGACGGTTCGTCGCGGGGTGTGGCCTCTCGCCTGGAGCTGTTCGATCGCGCGAACCACGTTAGCCGCAGCCGTGAAGTCGCCAACAGCGACCGTTACCGGCGTGTCGTCCGACGGGTCAGCGTCGAGAAGTTCCTGCAACCCTTCTGGGAACGTTGTCTCGGACGAAGGGTCTGCGAGTTGCCGGATGAACGCCCCTTCAGGGGTGTCTTCGCGGAGCCTCCAGTGGGGCCGTTTCTCGAACTCTTCGGTTACGGCTGCGGAAAGCGTATCGAGTGGACTCGCGTTCGACTCGTGGTCGAACTGTGTCACGGCGAAAAGCGCTTCACTCGTCGAACGCATCGCGGGGACGAATCCACGGACTTCCTGATGGTCGGAATCGACAACGAGTCGGACGCCGGCCTCAAAGTCGCGAGTGACGCGAGAGCGTTCCTCCTCATCGACGTCATCGGTGTTGCGAACCAGGCACTGACCGGTCGTCGCCGCGTAGATTCTCCGGACGGTCATTCGTCGTCATTGTCATCGAAATCCGTCTGGCTCATGTATTCGAACAGTGCGTTATACGCTTTCGTGACGTCCGACTCACCGTTACGAAGTGGCGTTCTGTCCACGAGATCTTTGCCCTCGAACCGACGGAGGAGTTGCTCGGAGCCTTTCAGGACGGGCTCGTCTCTCGAGAGTTGGATATTGAGTCCGTCCGAGTCCTGTGAGTTGTGATCGATGTCGAACCAGAGCGGATAGACGAACTCCTGAAAGGTATCTGCCAGCATGTTGTCGAAGTCGTAGTTCCATCTGTTGTCGATGTACTGTCTCGCAATCCATTTGGCGTACAGCTTCTGCCCTGTCGACCCGTCCCGTACGACGTTCTCCGGCGTTTCACTGAAAACTTCGGTGTCGTTTGTTGCGGTACGAATACTCTGCATCTCGGGGAGTTTACGGTCGGCTTCTTCAGCATTATCGACGCCGTTGTGCATCTCTTTGAAGTCCTGAAAGACTAGGTCGGCCATCGTCGTCACCCAGACGAACGACTTCGTCCGGTCGGTCCGAAGTAGACCAATCAGGTCCTCGTACGCCTTCTTGTAGGCCTGTGAATCCGCGCGTTGCTTCTGTCCCGGGGCGTAGTAGGCCCGGTCCTCACCGAGAGAGGGGAGGTCCTCGAACGATTCGAACTCGTCAAGCCGCGTGGCCGGCTCACCGGACTCCTCGTACACGAGTTGCCCGCTCTCTCGGGTTACGACGACCCACTCTCCCGGTTCGGCGTTGCCGTCATAGTCGTCGGGGTCTTCGGTCTCCGGGATCCTGACGGAGAGGCGTCCCTCGTCAAGCCGTTCGACTTCGAAGACCGGGAAGTACACAGGGGTATTTCCTCGTTCGACGACCGGTGTCAGGAAGTCGTCGAGTGGGACCGTGAACACCACGGTGTCAGCCGTGTCGATCAGCTTCGCCAACTGTATGCGAAGATACTCCGCGTTTATCTCCTCTCCTTGTTCTTCGATTTTATCGAACACGTCTTCCCACTGCTCCTCGGATCCGAGGAACCACAGATAGTTCGTGACGACGGCGAGTACTCGTGCGACAACGCCATCCGAAGACTCTTGGTTTTCTCGATGCGTTCGGACCTCTTCGGCCAACGACTTCTCGTTCTCGTTCGGGATGATGAGCTCTCCCTGATAGTCAATCCCGGTGACAGTGTTCTTCTTTCGGAGGATTTTCCGATTCGAGAGGTAGCTGAACTGGAGCACATTGAAGTCGCCTTCGTCCGTTCGAGGAGGGAACTCGTTGTGGTTACTGATCTTCGCACTGATTGTGTCGATGTGCGCGCTGTGCCGTTCCTGCTGGAAGTTCCGGTCGACGTGGAGGAACAGCCCACCCATGACAGCTGTCTTGCCCGACCGTTCAGGACCGATCTGGACGATACGGAACTCGTTGTCGTACTCGGTCGAGAGGTAGAAACAGAACACGAGAACGCCCGCGAACAGCAGGTGTCGAGGGACCGCCCCGAGCCCGGTGCTGGTCGAGAACGAGTTCGCCGACCCGACGAACAGATGGAAGTCGATGAGGCCCCCGACGACGCCGATGAGAACCGCACCGAACACAAAGGTGGGAGCTCGTTTGAGCGCTCTAGGCGGGTTGTCCATGAGTCGGGTGTTTCGGCCTGTCGCGTACTTCACGAACTGGATTCCTCCGAGTTGCACACCGGCCAACCCCCCAGCGCCCACGAGCACTCCTGCCTCGAACGTCATACCAAGTGACGACTGCAGTCCGTCTATAGTCGCTCCCACGATGACTAGCGAAAACGCGACCGGAGCGAAGACGAGATACCGCTTGTACGTATCGTACAGCCAGACGAACACCACGCCACCCCATAGGCCGAGAACGAGCGCGTATGCTGCGGTTTCAGTCCCTAAGAGTCCGACGAGGAGCCCGAACGACCCGGAGAGTAGGAGGCCTTCGTTCCACGATGGGACCCAGACCTCATGTACCAGTAGAAACGTCGTTGAGACGATTCCGAACAAGAGACCCGTACCCATGACGGCCTCCCGCAGTTCGGAGTTCTCCTTCCATCGAGCTTGAGCTGGGATCATACAATCTGTAGCCTCGGTACGGTCTCCTGATTCATCGTTACTGGCAAAAAAACGTACATGTATGAGAACATTTCGGACGGTTTGTGTACTTGATGGGTTTTATTATCGTCATCGAACGCTCGGTCCGCGCGTCTAGGCGGATTGTCGTCCTCAGATGGCCACTATCCCCGGAAACAACACGTCGTACAGTTCGTGGACGACCGAGGCGGAGAACGCTGTTGCCCCGCCCATGAGCAACCCGGTGTTCCACCGCTCGTCGTCCGAGGTACACAGGCCCGCGGCGTACGTCTGCTTGCTGATCGGCCAGAACGGCCGGACTCTGTACCCGCCTCCTTTGGTCAACATGTCCGCCCCGAGGTGTCCAGTCAGCCCCACGAAGATGCTGATACACAGGAGTTGCCACACGTGGTGAGGGTTGATGAGGACTTCGTGAAGCACGCCGAACTGGATCACGAGCTCTTGGAGCACGTGAATCGGATATGCGACCGTACTGGGGACCGTGAACGCGACCAGCAGGGCGAAACCCACGGTGTGCGTCACTCCTCGATGACGGAGGACTGAGACCACCTGGTCCTTGTCTGGGAGCGTCGTGAACAAGAGCATGACAAGTGTCGAGAGCACCCCGGCAGGGACACTCAACAGAAGGACTGCGACCGCTCCGAGAAGCAGGGTCATCCCGTAGTGACCTCGTCGTTCCATACCAGAAGACCGTGGTGAGCGAATTAAATCGTATCGGTGATGTCAACTGTTCGATCAGTTCACACAAAGAGCGAGGCGAGCGGTGAGAGTGTCAAAGGTACGGTGGCACGACGGCGGGAACGAACCAGAGGACGGCGAGCCCAATCCACGCCCAGCGGAAATGGCGCCGGACACTCAGGATGGCGGGCTCAACTAGGAAGGCCCCCAGCACTATCATCACGAACGAGGACGCGACACCTCGTACAATCATGGTTTCCATCACCGGCGATTTTACGCCCGTCGTCGAAACCGAGACGGTCGGTGCCGGGGACACGGAGTTCCTCCCGGATATGATTCCGTGGCTGGATTACAACCACACCTTCACCATCGAGGTAACCCTCGGCGAAGCGGTCGTCTCGACGACCCGCTACAATGTCGGAGACATTCCTCCACTCCGACACCACGACTTATTGTAGCCCGGAATAAAAGGACGAGTCGTGTCAACAGAGCCTGGAGAAACGTTCTGGGAACCATCGGTCTCGGTTGTCGGTGTGGGCAGGCGCGGGAGCGGCATCGTTGGAGCGATCGACACAGCGACCGCCGCAAACATCCAGACCATCTTGAGCGGTACCGAAGCAGTATCGGTAGCGGACGAGGTGTCCGATTACGACTTCTGTTTTCTTACTGGCGACCTCCGCGAGACGAGCGTTCCCGATTGGGTGTCGACCGTTCTCTCATCTTCTGAGTCCCGTACGATCTGCCTGTTGAGTGGAACCACAGACCGGCCGGGCGAACTCCTCGAGAGTACGAACCTCCTCGTCCCGATTCGCGATGAGGTCTGGTCTGAATCAGAACAGTTAGTCTCGAGCACGGTCGCGGACTTCTTCGAGTGTATGCTCCCGCCGATGGTCGAGAATCTGGGATATGGTGACATCATCTTAAGTACCGGGTCAGCGCGGATCGCTTCACTGTCCGTCGAGGTCGATAGTCAGATAGAGACCATCCTCACTCGCGGAACGAGCATCGACTCACCGGATTCTGTGCTACTATTCAGGTGTGCTGGGGAACGCGCCTCGAGGGACGAAATGTACCGGTTAGGCCAACGAGCCTCGTCGCGTTACGAAGATACGCCCGTATTGTGGGACCAACGCATCCACCCACGGTACCAAGACAAATCGCACGTCAAACGCTTCCTGATCGCTGAGGCTGAACGTGAAGAGCGCGAGCAACTCCTGCGAAAGTGACTGCGTCTCGGAGGTCACTGCATCAGTCGCAGTCGACACATTCTCTTACTTCGACGCCACCCTCGTACGACACCCAGTGCAGTTCGCCACCGCAGGTGGAACACCACATGTCTAACTTCTTTCTCTTTTCTCGGCTGAGCGGGTATCCACCTTCTCCGAAAAAGTCCTGCATGCTCAGGTGTAGCGAGTTACAGAAACATATAGTTCCGTCAGACAATTGACCGGCATTATTTCCCGACTGGACACCCAACCCGTTGCTATGCGAATTGGTCTACTCTCGGATATCCACGGCAACCTTCCCGCTCTTGAAGCAGTTCTTGAGGACATGGATGCGGTAGATACTATCATCTGTGTCGGCGATATCGTGGGGTACAACCCATGGCCCGCGGAGTGCGTTGACCGTGTTCAGGACGTCTGTTCGCTCGTCGTCCAGGGGAACCACGACCGGACTGTAGAAACTCCTGAAAGGTACGCGGCTAACGAGATGGCGAGAGCCGGACTGGAGTATGCTAGAGGGGAGCTGACCGCAAAACAGAGACAGTGGCTTGCGGACCTGCCGCCACGAACCGTATTCACGAACAACACCTATCAGTTAGCGCACAGCCACCCAGATCCACACAAACTCGACCGGTACGTTCGGCCG
The DNA here is from genome assembly GCF_007004735.1 of Salinigranum halophilum. Lineage (NCBI taxonomy): Archaea > Methanobacteriati > Methanobacteriota > Halobacteria > Halobacteriales > Haloferacaceae > Salinigranum > Salinigranum halophilum. Next base: position 405,673 of record NZ_SSNL01000006.1, on the reverse strand, counting down.
GCCGAGTTCCCGAAGATGCGGCCGTACCTCGATGATCACGAAGGAATCGTCATCGGACACACCCACATTCAGCACAAAGCTGTCATCGACGACCGTCTAATCGTCAATCCTGGAAGCGTCGGCCAGCCACGAGACGGGAATTCGGATGCGGCGTATGCGATCTTGGACACAGGGGAGAGAAATGTGGAGATGCGTCGTGTCGAGTACGATATCAACCGGGTCATCTCGCGTGTCGAGGAAGTCGGTCTTCCCAAGCGAACTGGTGCCCGGCTTCTCGATGGATCTTGATCTGCAGCGACGATCAGAGTGACGTCAACGACGTCCGAACGCTGGTTTGCGTTTCAGGCATCCTCCAGTAGCTCTAATGTTTTCGGGTCGGGTTCGTTGTCGTAATACCGTTTTAGAGCCGTTCTGAATGGGGTCGGGTCTTTCGCGGCCGCATCAAAGAGTGTCATGGAGGAGCGAAACTTCAGGTCGTCCGGTGATCCGAATATGTCGTTGACAGAGCGCCCCTCAACGGCGTTCACGATCTCCGTACACTCACGAATCCGTGGCCCAAGTATCGAGTGGACTAGGTAGGCCTCAGCTTCGTCTCTGGAAGATATCGCGTAGCGCTGAGCCATCTGACTGCGACCAAGCCCTTCCATCTGAGGGAACACGTACCACATCCAATGGGTCCGCTTACGACCTGACCGCAGTTCTTCCTTGACCTCTTCTATTACGGATTCCTGGGTCTCAACGAACCGTTGCAGGTTATGTGGATCATCCGAGCGTGTCATATTCTCTCTGTATATTTCTTAGGAGGTTCACTGCTAAAGAGGTCCGGGGACCGAGCTCGATGTTCTTGAGTTCGTCATTAGTCAACGGAATCTTGGAGCAGTCGGTAAACTAACACCTATGAGCCACCGAGATTCTCTCAAAGGCCAGATCACTCTCCCCACAGGTCGTGCCGAAAAGGGTGTGTCTGAGTTCTGAATCCGAAAGGACTCGCCGCGCTACGGTTCGCTACTGATACAACGTGGCTACGTTCTCGACATCACCTACTTACCCGAACACGGTCGTTGGCTGTCGGTGCGTCGTCGATTGGTCGATCTGCGATGGTCAACGTGGTATCCTGTCATGTCTCGAACGTCGGGTCACCATTGTACCAGCGCTTGATCACATCTTCACACCGAACGGCGTCGCCAACAGTCAGTCTGGGATGGTGGTGGGCCTTGATGAGCGTCCTACCGCCGACATCAGTCGGGAGTCCGGATGCGGCGTATGCAATCTTGGATACGGAGGAAGGGAATATCGAGATGCACCGTGTTGAGTACGACCTCAACCGGGTAATCTCGCGTATTGAGGAGGTCTTATTGCCCATGCGAACTGGTACTCAACTTCTCGATGGCTCCTAATTTAGTACTCTGACCGAAATGGTACCCTCTTCAAAAATGCTATTTTAAATTCTGCAGCTTCGAATTCAAATTCGCCTATCCGAATCAGTAGAACGACCAATCGTGATACGCTTCGACCTCCTCTGAGCTATCGACGTCTGTCAGCGACTCCTCATCTCCTCGGTCAACGTAGACCTCCATGCGAGAGAGTTCCTCTTCCAGATTCTCGTACACCATTGCAAGCCGCTCTCGTTCCGTCTCAGAGATGTCGTCGTTATTCTCCGCTACCCGCTCCAGCAAGTCGCAGGTACTGGCGACAACACCGCGGGCAAGCATGAGCGCTTGTGAGGGTGGATGGATGAACTGACAGAGTTTGACATTCCCCGAATACAGGTCGTAATCCAGTCGAGGCAAACTCAACCCTTCCGAGTATCTAAACCCTCGCCTGAGGACCGGCATCGGGTTCTGCAACTCGTGCGTCCGTTCTGCGAAGACCAACTCAAACTCGTCAGACAGACGGTCGTACTCCGCGCCGAGCGCTCGAAGATCGTCGGTCGGTGCGGACTGGTCCTCCCCGTACTGGGATTCGAGATCCTCGTAGAACGTCTCGATATCGAGGAGGGTGAACGCGACGATCCGGAAGATGCCGTCTTCTGCCTCTGCGAAGGCTCGAAGTCGGTTTCTGACCGTCCCGTACTCACCAAGTAGATGCTCCTCTCTGAGGTCGTCCAGCACGCTCCGGACTTCGGTCTCACTGTCGTAGAACGATTCTACCCACCGCCGTGGAGGACCAGCCGTGTCCCGTTCCTCTCCCCTCGACATAGCGGTCTCCCTATTCAAAATGGACTGTGATGGAAGTTACTACTGTCATTTCTCAACTCTCTTTCGAGGGATTGCAGTCCGGCAATAATCATCACTTCTTATGATCTTCCCAGGCCTGTCTCGCATCGTTCACGTCGGCAAATCGTTTGTCCAGGTCGATGTAATTGGTGAGCAGGTCGATGTTGAGTGGGGTGTATTCGAGCAGTTCGACGGAGACGTTTACTCGTTGGTTTTCGGGGTCGATGAACGGAAATTGGTCCGGGTGATTGTCGTGATGGTGTCCATGGACCACCCAGCCATCCCAGTCCTGCGGGACCTTTTCAGGCCAGTGTGTACAGAGGAATCTCCAATCGCCATGAGAGAGAACATACCACTCGTGCGCTCCGAGTCCATCGATACCATCTCGGAGTGAATCGTGATTTCCCCGAATGAACACAAGACGACCGTTGAGGCGAGCGATCCACTCACAGACTTGGTCCTCACCGCGTGTAAGCGCTAAATCGCCAACGAAGATGACCTCGTCATCCTCATCGACAGTCTGGTTCCAGTTATCAACGAGGGCCTCGTTCATTTCCTCCACATCAGTGAACGGCCGGTCACAGTAGTCGATAATGTTGGCATGCTCGAGATGAAGGTCGGAGATGAGATACCGGGTCATGAACGACCTCTGAGACCAGAGCAGTATTCAATATCAGTACATCACAAAGCCGGTTAGTTGAGACGTCTGCTTGCAGAAGGTGTGCCTAAGACCCAGCAAGCAGACGGTGAAATCCACGAAGACCAGCTCCTTAACTTCCTCGTCAACTCCCTTGACGAGGAAGTTGCTCTTACACTCGCTGAAAACGCCGAGCTCGAAGCTGAAGACATCTACGAGGTCCTCGTCGGCGCGTGCGCCGACGGGACCTCGGTCTCAACGCTCTGTAAGAAAAGCGAAGATGCACCCCACGAAAACTCGGTTCTCTACCATCTCCGCACCAAGTTCGACCTTGAGACGCTCGAACAAGTCGGCAACACGCTCCTCCAGAAGGACGTTCTCGACGTCCTCCCCGAGCAGGTGGAGGTCGTTGCGGACCTCCACCTGCGGCCCTACTACGGTGACGAAGACGATACAGAGGGTCTCTACCATTCGGAAGCGAAGCGTGGAACCACCGCGTTCCACGCGTACGCAACACTGTACGCACGCGTGAAGAACAAACGCTACACGCTGGCGGTGCGCCGTCTCGAAGACGGCGACACCGCCAGCAGCGTCCTCGCAGAGTTTCTCGGTATCCTCGACGGCCTTGACCTCGGCGTCAAGGCCGTCTACCTTGACCGCGAATTCTACGACAGCAAGTGTTTGACATTACTTCAGGCACACAACCACGCGTACGTCATGCCGATCGTCCGCTGGGGACGGACGATCAAGCGAGAACTCTCGGAAGGCTGGAGTCGTGTGATTCGGCATGACCTGACGGCGAAACTCGACGGTCACAGCTGGACCGTCGAGTTTCCCGTCTACATCGACTGTACGTACCTGAACGAGCGGTACGACAAGCATGGGGTGGCGCGTCACGGCTATGCCGCTGACGCGCCGTTCATCAACACTCCACGAGACGCTCGATACCACTACGCGAAACGCTTCGGTATCGAGGCAAGCTATCGGCTCTCCGAGCAAACGATTGCGACGACTACGACACAGAATCCGGTCGTGCGGCTGTTGTACGTCGTGGTGAGTTTGGTGTTACAGAACGTGTGGCGGTATCTGCACTGGGAGTATGTGGCGACGCCCCGCCGTGGGGGGCGTCGCCTCTGGGAGTGGCCGTACAAGGAGTTCACCAACATGATGCGACGGGCAGCGTGGACGGCCCTCGCGACGCGTCGGGCCGTCCCCGCAAACCGGCCACCGGACGACCGGTTTAGCCGGTAATCTCCGACTGGGCTAGCCAGCGGTGTGAGTGGCGACGCTGTCGCGTCGGCGGCGGCTGCCGCCGACAGCGACAGCTCTCCATCGGTTCGCCCAGAATTCTCACGTCGAGACCGCCAGTGCAACCGCTCCGCCACAGAACTCAGGCTTTAGAAACAGCTAGCCGAGGATTCTTTGTGAGGTACTGAATATTCGTTTCAAGCAGCAGGAGACAGCTTCATCGATTCAGTTGGACTGTGACAATTTTGAATCAGCTATCGATACAGTATTGGACTGTTATTTAGTAGAGATTACAAGGAAATCGCATGGAAACACAAGTTTACAAGGCACGCTCAGACCAGACTCGGCTGAAAAATCGTGGGAGACGATGTAGCCTCTCGCGGGAACTTCAGATGACCACAGGTGTGGAGCCAAACCATCATATTCGGGTTGAGTGTGAAGGGAAGGCGGCGTACTATATTGTCGATCAGGTTCACGAGAACTCGAGTTATCCTTTCAGAACGGCGAAAAAGGGGCGAGAGCGTCTCGGTAGTTCCCCAGGTGATACAATAACGATTTCTCCGATTGTTCCTCAGGAAGACTACCTGCAGGCCAGGCGAACAGGCGGATTCACTGAGACAGTGTGGGACGACGGCAAACAAGATGAGATTCTCTTCATCGCACCCCACGGCGGCGACGTCGAATTTGGCACCGACGACATCGCGATTCGGAGCCACAACGCGATGCAAAACAATGGGTATTCCAGTTCGGTGTGGATGTGTCATGGGTTCAATAATGACTTAGCGAAGGACGCTTTTACCAGATGGCATATCAAAAAGCCCTGCCAGTCCATTCCCTCATACCCAGGGTTGCGGCAACTCTCTGATCGTCGGTTCGACTACTGTGTTTCATTCCATATGCAAGGAAAAGACAAAGAGCGTGATGAGTACTACATCGGTGTCGGGGGGCAAGTCGACGATGAGATTCGCATCGAGATCGCGGAGCTACTGCGGGAACGAACGGGGAAGACCGTCGTTGATGAACTAGACGAGATGATGTGGGCTGGCACGAGTGATACCAATAGCGTAAACTATCTGTCCAAACAAGGTGGTCTTCAACTCGAACTCACTCCTGGGACGTGTTACCGGTACAGGCGGAAAGTGGCGCAGACCGTGTTCGACGTATTCTCGGAGCGGATTGATTTAGAAAAGTGAGTCAATTCAGAGATACAGTTACATCGTTGACTCTTGACGAACGCTCGCTCTCTCGACGTTGATTGGTGTACCGATTCCTTTTGCGCTCGATCACACGCCTAAGCAGCACGGTCAAAAGGCGTACGCCCGGACGAAGGTACCAGATAGAATCAAGAGTGTTCTGCCGTGGAAGCATTGGGGTCACCACGAGACAGGAATCTAGAGGCGGCATACGACGTCGACGTGATTGACGATGGGAAGAACCGACCCTCGGTGAGTCAAATGCGATACCAGCGGGGGTCATCTCATATATGGTAAATCACGGCTCCAAACGCGAACTGGGCCGACTCATTGATATGGCACACGGACATTCATATTGTGTGGTTGATATTAAATATGCCAAGACCACAATAGTATACAACTTTATTATTACGTCTGGTTAACGATTACATGCGAAAGACAATGCCAAACCTAGTTACAACAGTACATCTGTAACTGTAAGTTAGAACTGATTGGAATCAGATACTATTCAATTAGAATTACTTGAGAATGCAAGGTCCCATCGTGAAATATAATGTTTTGTTGTTTAATATAATGATAGAAACTATTCTGATTCGATATCTCGACCGATTATTCAACCACGGTTCTCAGTACGAGGACTTGGCCGACTGGACGGGGCCTCCAGCATCAACAGTTCCACTGTCTCACAGTCGGCGCTCCCCACCAATAGTGCTACTCGCTTCTCATCCGGGGTCTCCTGACATCGACGGTGGCTCCATCGGGGGGATCTGGTAGTCCGATTAGAGCAGATGTTCTAGCTGACGAGGCCGCTGTGTGAACTACTCGTCAACAACCCCCCTGATGTCCCGATACGACGACATAGCGGAGTAAAGGAGCGGTAACGGAACGAGTGTCCTCACACGAAGTTTATGTTTGGCAGTGTATAAACCTAACACGCCGGTCAAGCGCCTCTTTGCACATTCGTCTGCGCATTCATAATGTCTCGTTCACCTCACACTGACATTCTTCAAGCGGATACGCCACTCACGCGTGGCGTCCCAGGTGATAGACGACTCCCCACACAAACGATAACCCAACCATCACAACGGCAGCTCCGGCGAACTGTTCGTTCACGGGAAGGCCTGCCCCAGTTACCCGTTGTAGCCATCCGATGACGAACAAGGATACCTGTCCGAGTGGCGGTACAAGATCCCAGATCAACTTCGACAGTATCGTACCGGTGATGAGGGTCACGAACGCGGCTGCCCCGTGAGAGGCGCCTGATGTCGCTGGCATAGTTATGTTTGTGACGCTCGTGGCTAAATTTGTACGGTGCGTTCCTGGGTTTGGAGCGCGACCGAATGGTATCCCAGGATCCCACAGTGGGAGCAACGTGCGGGTGAATCAACCACTCTCTTACCGGCAGAAGTCAATGAGTCCTAACCACTTATCAAATTACACGACAGAAATTGTCACTGAAGAGGAGTTCTGAGACGTCTGTAATCAAGACTTTCCTCAATCCTACCGGAGGGTTGTGCCCACTGGACCGCCACATCTCGGCCACTACCGACTGATCGAGAAGCAGTTGGATTGTTCGGTCACGGGTTTGACCACACCGTGTTGCTCGCTAATCTCCACGCCTACCTGGACGACGAGAAGTATCCATGGGGGGAGATGGACTGCCGCGCCGGGGTCTACCAGACCGTGTTCGAACTGCTCGGTCTTGACGACGCCTCGTTCGTCCGGGGAAGTAGTTTCCAGCGCTTGGAAGCGTACATTGACGACCTATACCGTGCGCTTGGGATGGTGACGGGAAATCGTGTGGAGCGTGCGGCGTCGGAAGTGGTCCGTGGTGACGCCCCGACACTCGGTTCGCTCACGTACCCGGTCATGCAGTCGCTCGACTGTGAGCATCTGAACGTCGACCTCGCTCTGGGTGGAAGCGACCAGCGTCACGTCTACATGCTCACTCGAGAGTTGCTCCCGCAACTGGGCGGAGAACAGGTTTGTTTCCTGTTCACCCCACTGAGTACCGGTCCAGACGCCGAAAGGACGCACGCGGCCGAGAAATCGAGAATAGAGCTATGGGCTTCCCCGGAGCAGGTGACACAAGCCATCGAACAGGCCTACTGTCCACCAGACGCAGTGGAGCAGAATCCGGTCCTCGAGTACGCGACCCACTTCGGATTCCCACAACTTGGAGAGTGCCACGTGACGCGGCCGGCAAAATACGGTGGTAACGTCCACTACGACCGTCCCGCACAACTCGTTGAGGATTTCCGCAGTGGTGACCTCCATCCCGCCGACCTCAAGCAAGCCGTTGCCACCGGAATCAACGAGGCGTTGCAACCGGTCCGAGAGTACTTCAGAGAACAGCGCGCTCCTGTTGAAGACGTTCGATCGGTAGGGACGCTCAGCATTCGGGCACATTTACACACCCTTAGGCGGAAGGAGGAACGTCTTATGGACCGCATTGCAGACAACCTCTTCGTCGGCGCGATGGAAGACGCGGGCGATGGAACCTCGATTCAGACTCATAAGATTACTACCATCGTCTCTCTTACGTACGGAGACCCCGATAGAGGGTATCCACCTGGAATCGACGTGACTAAGCTCCCGATGAAAGACGGCCCACAGAACGATCGAGAGACGTTCGAGCGAGCCGTCCGTGCGACACTTGAGAATCTCCGGTCTGGTGAAAGGGTTCTCATTCACTGCTCGGCGGGTGCCTCCCGGAGCGTCGCCGTTGCTGCAGCAGCTATTGGGATTCAACAGGGCTGTGATATCGACCGTGCCTTCGAGATGGTTGCAGAGCAACGAACAGAAACCAGTCCACATCCTGCTCTCCGTCGGAGAGCGGAAGCGGTGTTAGCCGAACAGGGGTGATGACAGTTCTGGTGGCGCTTGCACTACCGTTCCATCCTGTTGCGTAGCCAGTGAACGACCTCGCGAATCTCGGCATTCGTCGCAGGACCGGCTTCGAGCACGACCACAACCTCGGCTCACAGCAGTACCGAAGGACGTGATCCAATCCGTCGGCGCTTTCGTGTCCAACGTCTGGGAGTCCGTCCGATTCCGGGTCGTTCAGATGGAGTGCCCGAACACGGGACCCACCGACAGCGAACAGCGTTGTCAGTACAGGGCGCCACGGATCGCTCCGTGGAAGCGTCTCCTTAGCCTCGGCCAGATTGTGGCCCACGAATTCCCGAAGTTCGGCCTCCAGCCGGTCGGCCAGTTCGGGCCCCATTCGATCAACGATTTTAGTAATCACTGTCTCGTCGACGGCGTACCGTCGTCTATCGCTGTCGACGTGTGCCGTATCGACGAGTAGATGTGTCTCTCCAAGCTGATCGACGGTCACGCTCAAGAGGGCAAACACGGCGAGTTCTTCAGGTGCGTGAAAGTACGAGCTGTCCGGCGTGTTCTCCATGGCGATCGAGTATCCAGTCAGTTCAGTGATATTCGCGAGTCGCTTGACGTGATCTCGATAGCCGAATCGACGGGCCGAGTGGACAGTGAGCCACTCCGGAGAGAGTTCGTCGCCGAAGGCGTTGTGGGTACAGTCCGTGATTCTCCCGATATTTCCGGGGGCGATCGACATCCCGTGTCGTTTGTCCTTGCCTGGGGGCAGGTGGACACTCTTGATAGCTTCAGTCGGGACCTCTTGTTGATGACACCGATCGGACAGCGTTTTTTCGCCGAGCTCGGCTGCGTGCGCCCAGTCTAGCTTGAGTTCTACTCCATCAGCGAGGCCTGCAGCCGAATCAAATGAGTTGGGCGACGCGGAAATATAAACGGTCGTGTTAACTTTGGCATCGATTCCACCAGACGGCGAAGGCTTTGAGCCACGAATCCACGGTCGGCAACCGTGCGTTCGAAAACGTATTTGAAAATGAATAGGTTCGTCGTTTTACCTTATGAAAGACACGTTCGACACTGTTCCGATTTCCATGGCAGTTCACGCGAAATCGGAGGCCGAGTCGATCAAGTGTAGCTTTGAGATGAGCCGCATCATCGATCAAAAACGTGGTGTTTGAGAGGTGCTGTTTCTCACGGAGTTCACGAAGAAACAGCACGGTGAGTTGCGTTGTACGCGTCTGAAACAGCCGAACGTGGAGGAATTGGTTCGTGTCGGGATCGACTGCAGCGAACAGCCAGTGGCGCTGGCCGTTGACGCGAATCACCGTCTCGTCAACCGCGATTTGATTCGGAGAGACGTCACTGTCGGGCTGTAGACCGGCTTTCCGAACCCAGTCGTGAATCGCAGTTCGGCTTCGTTCGACACCCAACCTCTCAAGATATTGTTTGGTGTTCGAAAGCGAGAGACCAGCAAGATGGAGCTGAATACCCACTTGAATCGCGAACTCGGGTGTCCGCTGTCGCTCCACAAATTCCAAGTCAATCCACTCGGTGTTTCGACTGAGGCGGTTGATTTCGGGCATAGAACATTCGAACATCAACCGCCTCATTCCTAACTTAACACGACCCCACCGGAGTGACTGAGGCTTTATATGACACAGGCACGTGGGTCATGATGATGAGAACCGTTGAGTCAGCAGACATCGATGACTCCCTTCCGCTCGAGACACTTCGAGCGATTCTACAGGAGCATTCGGTGCAATGCGCACTCCTCTTCGGTTCCTACGCCACGGAAACGACACATCCAACGAGTGATATCGATATCGCAGTGGAACTTGAGATGATCGACCGTGAGGACCCCGCGTACAACGACGCGTTTTTCGGCCTCAGTGCGGATTTAATCGATGCACTCGGAACGGACGACGTAGACCTCGTGGACATCCACACACTCTCACCACACGTTGCTACGTCAGTCTTCGAAGAAGGAGTTCTGCTTGTCGGCGATGTGGCCCATGCCGAGGACCTCCAACGGCGAGTGACTGACACATCATCGACCGACAAATCTCCACGCGAGCGCTTCGACAGTGCACTCGCAAAGATTGATGACCATCTCGGTGGTTCTGCCGTCACAGCAACCGATGGGCATGACGATGAGCGATGACTGACGACGTGTTCCCAGCAGACCGCCTCAATCGTATTCTCGTTGCTGTTGAGACAATTGAGGAGAGTCTTGGGACACTCGCTCGCAAGCAACAGCTCACTCGAGAGGAGTAAAAACACGACCCGGATACGCAAGATATCGTCGAACGTCGGTTCGTGAAAATGACAGAGGCAGCGATCGACATCGGTGAAGAACTCGTCAAGCACGAGCGTGGACAGCCACCACGAAGCAATCCAGCATCGATGCGAGCACTCGACGAAATCGGTATCCTCTCATCAAAAACTGCTGGCCAGATGGCGCAGGGTGCCCGCTTTCGAAACGTCCTTGCGCACACGTACGGACGAATTATCGACCACGACGTGGTCTACAACGCATTGCAAGACCTCGAACGGTACCGAACGTTCGTCGTCGAGATACGCGAATACCTCGATTCGATCGGTGCGCTCGACGTTGACGAGCAGACGTAGCTTATGCAGGTGTCAGCCCAGTTTGAGGGGAGACCAACTTGATTTCGGGGCCTAATGAGTCTTTCAGATACAGAGATGGTGTCCAGTACTGATTCCTCGACGACAGTAAGAAGTTCGCTGACTATACGAGCGGTATCAGGCAGCCGAGAGTGACGCCGACCGCCACCAGATCGCCCTCGAGATGGGGACACTTGACCGACGCCGCCACGCAGAGATCTACGCCGCACTCGAAGACGAGTGAGCCACCAGAATTTTTCGCACTCCCGTCGGTATCGATTCCTGGTTTAGTCCGCGAAACGCCATTGATCCTCCGCCAATCAAGAAGACGGTGAGTGGGTTGTCGAGTTGCTGGCCGATGCGCTCGAGTTCTGAGCGAATGTATACGCTATCAAATCGCGCCCTCATAGAGATACGAGGTGGATACCTGCGCCTTTAGGCGCAGGAGGAAACTGACACTTGTGAACGATACGCTCTACGATAGCAGGCTGATTCCCGTATCTCTTAAGCACATAGTATGTATTGTGATGTTGTATGGAGGTCCGTCGTACTGTTCCCGTCAAACTTGACGTCGACGAGCGCGACGCGGACCTTCTTCACGAGACGATCCGACAGTTCCTTGACGCTGCGAACTACGTCGTCGACGTAGCGTACGACGGCGAGTGGGTCGAGACTCGCAAGAGCGTACTCCACGAAGAGACGTACAGCGACGTCCGTGACCGAACGGAGCTGCACAGCAACCACGTGCAGTCTGCACGCGACCGTGCTGTTGATGCCCTCAAGAGCACTCTGGCGAAGTGGATGCAAGGGGACTCGGCGTCTTTGCCGACGTTCAGGACGCCGTTCTGCGAGTACAACCACCGCAACGCCACGTTCTACGATGACCACGCGACGCTCTCGACCGTTGATGGGCGCGTCACCGTCGGATACCAACTTCCCGACGAAAGCCATGACACGCCCCACTCGCAGTATCTCACGAACGAGGACTACGAGACGACTGGTGCTACCCTTCACTACCGGGAGTGATCAGATCAGACAAGGAATGTCTCTGATAGACGGGGCTGTCCACCTGTCTCGAGCGCATCACGACGTGCGTCTTGTCTCTCTGGATGCGTCGCTGTCGGACGGCGCACCCACTCCCCCTGTCATCGATGTGTAAACCGCCGAGAGACGGGGAAATGGACGCTGAAAACCTCGTCCGTGAGACGGTGAAACAGACGATATCGGATGGGAGAGAGAACAACGACGGTGAACGGTGGTGTGAATAGCCCTCGGTAATGTGATCGAGGAGAGTCATCTCTTTTCTCTCACCCATTTGATACTACAGACCTGATACTAACAGTAATTATATAAAAAGTCGTCAGACAATAGTTCTCCGCATGACGGATGAGAAATCGGCAGATGCTGGGTCTCTTCCCTGTCACATCGGTTGATGATAGCCTTTCGACAGTGTTTGGCTCTTTCACCCCCCCACCCTCTCGTGGGGACTTACACATCGATGATGGGGGGGGAAGGTTCGATGGCTCACCGCCATCGTTTGCGCCTCTACTCACCCGCTCGGCACCCAACTGCACGACACCGGACGTCTCGATCGAGAGGGGCGTACTGCTCCACGCGCAGGTTTAAATCAGATACCGCCGCCAACCCGCCTCGATGAACCGGAGACAGTTCCGTACGGGTGTTCCGATTGCCTGTGCAACCGCATATCGTCGCAGTAGATCCATGGTACCGCACGCTCAGTCACACGAGCAACCGTGCGGTTCGAGCGAGTCTGTTGTGGTAGAACACAGTGGTCGAGGAGGAAGCCAATGATTCCTGGGTTGGATTCGAAGATGTGGCGGCTTCTGCAGTCTCGCCTTGCCGGATCGCTCGAAAGCCACTCTCGTCAGTGGAGTCTCATCACGAGTGGGAAGGTAGGGCTCGGGCTGTTCGGAGTCATCTTGCTTTCCGATCCAGTACTCGCACAGTCGACCGGAGCGTCGCTTTGTGAGACCGCCCTCGCAGAGACGGTCATGAATATCTTCACCGTGATCCAGTTCGGCGGGCCGCTCATTGGCGGCGTCGTCGCACTCGGTGCGACTGTTGGGTTGTCGGTCGTTCGGCGTTCAGATCACAAACGCGAGATCAAAGAACTGCGGAACCAGGGCATCGTCTGGGGTGTCGTCGTCGCACCGCTTGGGACCGTCATCATCCAGTTCATTCTGAACTCGATCGTTGCAGGTGGTGCGAGTTGCACGTTCTAATCGACACCTGTTCGAGAGGGAACGCTACTCTATCGAGCGCTCGATCGCTGAGTAGTCGGTACCGACCGCCGCTGTCGATTCGTCACAGCTGTCCAGTATGGTACTCGCGACTCCTCGCCTGTGCTCGCTCACGTGTTCGAGTCTGTCTCTGGATTGGCCTTGTCACGTTCGGAGTTCTAACCCGCCCCGTACGGGCACAGCAAACAAACTCCACTCCAACGAACAGCTCGCCAACCGGTTCTGGTGGTCGTGCAAGCGACGGAACCGACGGTGGGGCTCTCAGTGAGGCGATCGTCGAGGGGTTGACGAGCCTCTTGACGACCCTCTTTTCGCCGGTCGAGGGGCTAATCGAGAATCACGTCCACGGCCTCCTCCAGTTGCTCGTCTCGACACCCCATCCAGAGACGGTCTTCGGCGAGCCACAGACGGCTCCGTGGGACGCGATTCACGCGTATTACTGGGAGACGGTGATTCCGCTCGCGCTGTTGGTGTTCGGGTTGGCTGTCGGGGTGGTTATCCTCCTCGAATCGACGAGTCACCTGTTCAGCGGCTTTCATCGCGCACATCTGAAGCGCCGAGCATTCGTCGGGTTGCTGGGCGTCCTCTCGTGGTGGTGGATTGCAGCCTTCTCGCTGCAACTCACTGACCAGCTGGCGCGATTCATCATACCCGATCTTTCTTCTATTTCGCTGTTCCAGACGCTCTCGTTTTCGAGTATTGGACTCCTGGGTATCCTCGTCTCCTTGAGCGTTGATCTGGTGATATTCATCCTGATCGCACTCATTTATTTCATCCGACAGCTGGTCCTCTATGGATTCGTCCTGGGGATGCCGCTGTTGATGGTCTGTTGGATTCCTGGCGTCGGACCGTTCCGATACAGTTCGCGATTCGCACAGCGACTGGCGAGCTTCTACGTCCCGTTTCTGTTCATGGTCATCCCGGTCGCACTCTTGTTTCGTCTCGGCGGTTTGCTCGGACGCTCTGCGACGGTCTCGTTCGATGGGTTCGGACAGTGGCTCACCGCGCTGGTAATCCCTGTCGTCGCCGTTGTTTCGCCGTTCATCCTGGTCTGGCAGGCTGGCGCGATTTTCTTCGTCGCCGAGAATATGTCCCGACACGCCTCAGGGCTGCGAGCGCGTGAGCGAGCAGCACAACTGGCTACCCACGGCGCGACCGCCGCACAGACTGGTCGGAACGCCACTCGCGGTCTTCGTGACGAACCGCCGATCAGAAGCGATGGACAACTGCTTCTCGACTCTGGGGGCGCGTCGTCGCGGGGGTACCGTCTCGGGAGCGGCCTCCGGTCGAGTGCGTCGTCACTACGCGAGCGATTCAGCTCGAGTGCTACGACCTCACGACTGGATACGACTGAGCACTCCAGTCGGTGGACCTCGACGGTGGACGCTGCAGACGGCATTGAGGTAACTGCTTCTCGGGGAGGAAACGAGATTCGCTCGGGGGTGGACGACGTGGCTGACGGGTCGGATACGACCCGAGTTTCTGACAGCATGGACAATTGGGCGGATGCATCCGCACTCCCCGATCGCCATCGTGAACCAGGACTCAATGACGGTGCAGACTCTCAGGGTCTCCACGACAGCGACACTGCTGACTGGGAGTCTCTGTGGAGCGACCTCAGGTCGAATTCGAACCCTGTCTCGAACGACTCCGTCTCTTCGGAACAGCCTGGATCGGAGGAGCGCGATGACTGAACGCTTCGACTCAGTTGGCGTCGACCCGACGGCCTCCGCGACCCATCGCGAGGTGCGTGTCGAATGACCGCGTCGGACCTTGGGAAACGAATCCCAAAGACCATCGACTCCGAGACGTACGCCATCGGGACATACACGCTCACGGACCTCACAGTAGGGGTCATTCCTGGTGTCATCGTCATCATGGTGATGCAGTTTTTCGTCTCCCCGACGATGACCGTCGGTGGATATCGTGTCACCGAAGCGACGCTCCCACTCACGTGTCTCGCGATTGCGTGTGGTGGGCTCGTCGTCGCGCTCACGCCCGCGCATCTCACGACCGTCCAGTGGGTTGGATTAGTGACCGGGTTTCAAACCCGGTCTACTCGATTGCCCCACGACGCAGCAACGGAACACACCCAGGTCGAAGCGCTCCACTTGGGTGACGGGGTCATCGAACGAACCGATGGTGCACTCGTGGGATTCATCGCGGTCACACCGCCGCCGATGGCACTCGCGACGAACGCGGAGTGGCGACGGAAAGCAAACGGCTTCCGCGACTTTCTGAATGCCGTTGTTGAGTTCCCAATCCAGGTGTATTCGACGACGCGACCGTTCCCAGTCGATGCGTATCTTCAGCAGTACGAATCACGTCTGGACGACCCTTCTGTCGAGTCGAACCCTCGCCTCGCGAAACTGATCGACGAGTACGTCTCGTGGTATCGAGACAGCCGAACCACGCGGGAACTGACCTGTCGGGATCACTACGTGGTCGTTTCAGTCGCCCCATCGGAGGTTCGGTTCGAGCGCGACGGACTTGTTGGAACGCTCTCCTCGATTGCGGTCATCGGGGGCATCATCGAGCGATTCGCACCACGACCTGACGGGGAGCGACAGGCGATGGTCGACGCACTCTCAGACCGACTCACGCGAGTCGAACACGGCCTCTCGCAGATCGAAGGATGTGACGCACGTCGACTCGACGTCTCGGAGGCGACAGAGCTTATCGCGACGTTCTGGGAGGGTGAAGAAGTTCGGTACGGGGAGACACAACACGCTATCGCCGGGCGCTGTCTGAACGGGAGGCAGAAATGAGGCGGTGGCTTCGCGAGCGGCTTCCGTTCGGTCCTCGAACGACCGATTCGGCTCCCGTCGACTCAGACTCCAATTCCAATTCAGTGCGTTCCTCTGGTGGGGTCGATACGAGCGGTATCTACGACGCCCGGGTGGAAGACGTCGATAAGATGCCGAACAGAGCGTGCGTCGACGGACGTGTTGGTCGCGACGAGACCGACAACCCTGTCGACATCGACGTCGTCTCCACGCCGAGTACCCGACCGCTTCGCTCACCAGCTCACGTTCAGCGTGGACTCGTCGCTCCATCGGCGTTGGAGTGTCTGCCACATGCTGTTCGTTCAGGCGCAGCGTGGACACAGACGCAGTGGATCTGGGAGTTTCCGGATTTGCCTATCGACGGGTTGTTCGAGCGCCTCTATGCCGCGCCCGAGACACGGCGAACCGACATCTCGCTACACATCGAGCCGAGAGAGACACAGGCGACGCTGGATGGTCTCGAGAATCAGATCGAGACGTTCGAGGCGGATTTCGAGTTTCTCGCCTCGCGACGCCGAGCTGGTGCTCGTGGCATCAAGAAGGACCTCGACGACCACCGCGAACTGTACGACGTCCTTCGGAACACGCCGACGACGGCGTTCGATGTCTCGATGTACTTGACGTCGCGGTACGACACGGAACGAGAGGTCGACGGCACGGACGTCCGAACGGTGGCGCGACAGTCACCGGCGAACCTCTCGCCCGTGACGCCGCGGTGGGCACAACTCGATGCACTCGTCTCTGCGAGCCCGGTCGGGGTCGACCGTCTGGCCGAGCAGTTCGAAACGACGACGCCGATGCTTGCGGGTGCACTCGGTGCGACCGTCCCGTTCGTTTCGGGGACGTTCGCTGAAGCGGGTATTGAGTACGGAACGTATGCGCGAAACGAGAGCCCGCTCATCTGTGACCGATTCAATCGAGAGACCGGTTCCTGTCTGATGGTGATCGGGAAACTCGGTGCGGGCAAATCGTTTTCGACGAAGTTGCACCTGCTCAGGCGAGCGATGTACGACGAGGAGACACTCATCGTCATGCTCGACCCGCTCGATGGATTCCGCGAGCTGAATGACGTGCTCGGGGGCGAGCGTGTGACCGTCGGAGGCACGCGTGCGTTCAACCCCCTGGAGATGACGGCGACGCCACGCGCCGTCTTCGAGTCAGTTCCCGATATGGACCCCTGGGCCGAGCAACTCTCGTGGGTGATGAGTTTCTTCGAGACGTTCTTCGAGACCGTTGCGGGGAATCCGTTGGGTGAGCGGACACAGACGCTTCGGCGCGCCGTTCAGGACGCGTACGAACGGCAGGGCATCACGAAAGAGCTCTCGACGCACACGCGAGCCTCGCCGACCGTTCGTGACGTCCTCGCTGTCTTGGAAGACATGATTGCAACGCCGGCGTCGTTCGGGTATCGAACCGAAGCGGAGCAAGCACGGGTGCAGTCACAGGCGGAGTCGTTACTGATCGACCTCCGGCCGTCGTTTCGTCGTGGTGGTGACCTCGCGCACCTATCTCGCCCGACCGAGTTCGCGTTCGACTCCAATGTGCTGTATCTCGACTTACAGCAGGGCGAAGGAACACGTGGGCAGCATCGGACGAGTCTCATGATGCAAGTGCTGTTCAAAGCAGTCTACGAGCGCGCGAAACGCACAGACAAGCGGGTCGTCTTCGTGATCGACGAAGCGCACTATCTGCTGGGTGATTCGACCTCTCTCGAGTTTCTGGAGACTGCGGTGAGACACAGTCGCCATCACGACCTCTCACTGCAGTTTCTCACACAGACTGGTGGGGAGTTCGCGCTCACCCCCCAGGCACGAACGATTGCGAATCTCTGTTCGATGACGCTGGTTCATCGCGTCGATGAGGAGGCTGGGAAGTTGGCGGAGTGGTTTGGCTTATCGGAGCGTGAGGTGGAGTGGGTCCGGACGGCGAACGCTGGGAATAGCGATGATGGCTACGCGGAGGCGTTACTCGGTATCGACGAGGAGGGGTGGTTCCCGCTTCGTGTTCGGCCGAGTCCGTTCGAAGAACGGGTGCTGACGGAGGGCTTTCCCGACGAGTCGGGTTGAATGAATCTAGTCGCATGGGAGCGACCCAGACGGAGGGAGAGCACGAAATACCACAAGGTATGCCCGATCACAGTTTTCGACGGTGGGGAGGCGACGTTCGGTCCCCCTCGGCTCAACCTCGACATCAACGAAGATACCGAGCGCTCGAAACGCGAAGTCAAGGCGGAAGCTGTGGCGTACGTGGTCGGATGGTACTGCGGACTCGATATCAGCGGAGCAGCGTTCTACCTCGCGACGTGGGAATCAGACGACCACGAGGTCGTTCGCGAGTGTCTCGGCCGAATCAGTCGAACGGCACGAGAGATTATCGAGGTCCTCAAGAACAGAATTCTCGGTTGGTTTAACCAACAGATATATGCTGATGAGCGTCGATGTTGGTTAACGCGGGTTGAGCCACCATGCCCACCGAACCACCGACGCCCCCGGCGGAACTTCCTCCCGACGTCGTCGACGCGCTTAGCGACTCCTCGCCTGACATCCTTCGTCGTGTCGCCGCCTATGCCGAGGAACTCGCTGAATACCGTGAGCGTGAAGATCGAATCGCTGAAGGGGACAAAGAGGAGAACGTCGAAGAACGGCCGGACGACCTACCAGACGACGTCCCTGCGAAAGCGACGATCACGATCAAGCGCATCAACGACAATCGGTACTACTACTGGCAGTGGCGGGAGGGAGACAAGGTGCGCTCGAAGTACAAGGGACCAGTTACTCCGGAGACGTGAGCTCGAATCCTCTCTAAAAGCCGTTTGAACGGGTGATTCAGTTCGTGACATATCGAGAACTGGGAGGGGTTCACGACTGGAGCGGCGAAAATAGACGTCAGTAGGGGGATGTGGTGGACACGGAGGAGAGCATCAAACACCACGCATGGAGGCCTGTCGTGGAAGAGCGGATTCTCGTGTTGAGGTTTGAGTTGGGACAGACAGCTTCATCGGGAGTAGGTCAAACTCGATCTATCTCGGACCCCCTCTCCCCCCTTTTTCGAGTTGTAAACGAACGCAGGGGCGTAGGGTTGGAGAATACGACGAAGGGGTTTGCTTGGTGACAATCCGGATAAGACGTCTGTGACGGGTGATTTCAGAGGAATCGATCCACCCTGAAGGGCGACTCCCTCTTCTGTCAGTCTAGTTTAGTTTATGCTAAACTAACCTACACGACTTCTATCCTACAGGTTTGGTACGTGTATCTCACATATAAGTTTTTCTTTAATCAACACTCATCGCAGATTCTACCGACTTAGTGCTTCTCTCCGCTGATTCCGGCACCTCAGCCCTTCTCACCGGTACAACCGTCGAATCACCCTCCCCCTCCCTCGGGGAGTTACAACTCGAAAAAGGGGGGAGGGGGTTGAGCCTCCGAGGTGAACGGCTCGTGAGACCCACAAACGGTCTCGAGGTCGTCCACTCAGACAATTCGCGTCATCAACTGCCTGACTCAGTTTACTCGAGTTTCTTTGCCTTTCCTTCATCGAGAGTGTCCCCGTGAAGTATACTGACGACTGATACTAAACGCATCTCACGTTCAACATCCCGTGCTCCACCCTCGTCTTCGAATCTGTTCGTTACATCTCGAAAACGGGGGGTCCGGGGACAATCCGTGACATGTGTTATCTCGTTCTTACAACTCGAAAACGGGGGGTGTGAAGTGTCATTCTGATACAAATTCTAGCGTATCCTGATCGTTGTTACAAGTCGAAAACGGGGGGAGATAGATTCCGATGACGGTTTGCGAAGTCTCTCAGAGATTCGCGTCTTAAGCTCATATATCGACGGAATCAACCGAGTTACTACTCCATAAGGGTTCAGATTTTTATACCCAGAGTCCGAGGGGGTTCATAATGGAGCGAGACGGTCGCCCTGAGAGCTCGGAATCCACTGGGAGTGGACGAACCCAGGAAGACTCTTTAGAGGACTCACCAGAACCGGACACCTCGATAGCCGGTTCAGCGTCTGAGGGCTCTTCGACGTCACAAACGACGTTCGGAGCGAACCAGGAGTCCGATACTGAGGGGGACGGTTCTCTCAACGGCACCGAGGATGGTGGAATCTCGATTCGAGAACGACTGCAGACGGAGTCATCGGGTGGTGTCTTCGCGAACAAGGACCTCGTCCGCTCGGATACAATCATCGACGAGGACCGGATCGTCGGCCGTGACGACCAACTGGGCCGGGTCGTCGACAATCTCAAACCAGTTCTTCACGACGAAGGGATTCCGGATATGCTGTTGAGCGGTCCGTCGGGAACGGGTAAGTCGCTCATCATCCACGCGGTGTGTAAGCAGATCGTCGAACTGTGTGAGTCGCAAGGAAAGACGTTCGGCGTCCTCTCGATCAACTGCGAGGGACCGAAGACAGCCGATCGTGCGGTCTATCGGCTGGTCAAGTGCGCTGCCGACGACCTGGGAGTCGACCCGGGAGTCCCACAGACGGGCGTTTCGACTGACCAGAAGCTCGAACGACTCTACGAACTCATGCGCGAGTATTACGATGGGGTCATCTTCATCCTCGACGAGATCGACATGCTCGAGGGCCCGTACCAGGAGGCCGAATACAATTCGTTGATCTATCAACTCTCTCGAGCTCGGGGGCTGGCTGACTTCGACGGCCCAATTTCGCTCACGGCGATCACCAACTATGCCGACTTCATGAAGGACCTCAATAGTCGAGCACAGAGCTCCTACAACCCCGATGATATCTTCTTCGACGACTACGACGCGACGCAACTCCGCAGTATCCTTATGCATCGCCGGGACGCGTTCAAACCCGGCTCGCTCGCTGATGACGTCATCCCGCTCGTTGCCGCATTCGGCAGTCAGACGCACGGTGATGCGCGGAAGGCGATCGACCTTCTCAGATGGGCCGGTGAGCTCGCCGAGCGCCGCGGATCGGATACGGTCACCGAGCCTGACGTCCGCGAAGCGCAAGAGAAGTACACCGAGAACCGAAAACTCCGTCACATCAGTGGCATCTCGACACAGAAGAAACTCTCAATCTATGCAGTCGCTGCCACCGCGTACTACACGAAGGGGAGCCCCGAGTGGATCCCTGCCGGACCCGCGTTCAAAGCGTATCAGTTCATCGCTGATGCGTTGGACGCTGACCGGTACAGCCGTGAGACCTTCGTCAATCACGTCACCGAACAGAGCACATACGGTGTCCTCGACTTCGAACGCCGGGGGAAGGGTCGCGGACGGGGCGTCCACATGTACTTCTCACTCTCGGAGTCCCCGGAGACGATCATGAGCACGATCCGGGAAGACTCTCGATTCACCGACTTGGCGAAGGAGGAGGCGCCAATCCGGGCCGTTGTCAGAGAGCAGATGAAGCGGTTCCACAGCGATAGCTAAGATTCGGTCTTCACTCTGTACTCCTCGGCTTGCCTGACTTACTACTCGAAAACGGGGGGGGGGAGAGTCTAACGAACTGGTTCGTTGGTCCGAGTCTCTATTGTGGTTGCAGACAGGCTGGGATTACAACTCGAAAACGGGGGGTCCCTTTGCAGCCCTGAGCCCCTTACAACTCGAAAAGGGGGAGTGGATACTGCGGACTGCTTCAATTACAACTCGAAAACGGGGGGAGGAGGTCGCCTCTCCGGACTGCTTTTTGCCCGTTGAGCTGGGTCTACTGAAACATCGCTGAGCTACTGCAAATCCACCGTTGAGGCCGTGAAAAAGCCATTATCGCGAGTCCAGCCGCTGGCTTTTGCCATCCAGTGGTGGTCTGAGTTCGAACGGACACCCCCCTTTTTCGAGTTGTAAGCTGCGCGTCTGACAACTATAGAACAGTTTTTGAGTTTCTCAAGAGGGGGCACCTACTTGTTGGTTACATAGTGTCTTCCTCAACTGTGCCACTCGCTGCACGGCCTGTTCTCCAGCCTCCGATACGAGAACATTCAACGGGTTATCGAAGGGGATGGGTGAATCTTCTACCGACATCCAAACCTCACTGATTCATTGATTCATGGCGCGATCTCGCGGTTCGGTGGTTATCATTGTCTCCTCGCGCTCCTCGCGAGACGTCTTTCTGCAGACGCCGCTTTACTGGAAACAGTGGGGTGTGAGGATTCGACCCCCCCTCTACTCTTAACCAACAAAACCGTCGGGCTATGCGTTTTTGTTGGTTAACCCGTCTCAAACCCGTGATCTGTTTGCAGTATCTCCATGGTCACCAATACGCAACCAACTGAGGCGAATCAGCGTCAACGTGTGGGTGTCACTTGTGTGATACCACTGTATCACAGCACATGAACGCGGATATCGACTCCGGTGACGACCGGATGGAGAAAATCAACGTTTGCGTCCCTGAAGTCCTCTTGAGCCGAATTGATGAAGAATGGGAGCGGCGTGGCTCCTCGAGTTAGAAGGGAGTAGGGCATAGTGCGGTCAGCCACATCGATCAGTTGTTCGCGAGCGACTTCGACACTCCCTGTAGAGACGATTGTGCAGTGCACGGGGATGAGGAGAATACCGTATCGACGGAGAATTCAGCGCGGCACCGATTCACCGAGTCGATTGACGCTGATCAATAAGAGTTCCAACGAGGTCTGGCACAGCAAACCCCTTGGAGGTGGTCAGATACTCGTACAGTCCGACGAGGATAATCACCGCAGCGACACTCGCGGCCAGGAAGAACCCGACCCCGATATCGAACGACACGAAGTCGCCATACAGTTGCCCCGACTCCGTCGCTCTGTACGTTTTGATGCCCTGATTCAGCTCCCGAAGCGTCCACAGCGTTGCCCCTTCGATGAGTAAGCCGCCGGCAATCCAGCCGTCGACCCGGTACTTCCCCGATTTGTAGACCCAGGAGGCTGCCACGGCGAGTCCGCCAAGAATGAGCACGAGGCCCACATCCAGGTCGGTTCCGGCTGCTTTTCTTTGGACGGTACCGGCGGTTACGACTAGCCACGGGAGGAACGCAGACCCGATGAGCAATGCCGGTAGTGCTACCAGTCCAGTTTTACGGTCAATCAAGTCGTATTCTGCGGTCATTATTGTTCTCCGTTGGTGTGGTTGTTGGACACCAACAGCACCTCCTGGCCTCGGTTTCGTATATAAAATTCAGGAGCGCTGCGACTCGTCGATCATATCAGTGTCAGTAACTGTGAGAATTCGACCCCAGCGTTAGCGATGCCACCGTTTACAGCACATCCAGAAGCTGATCGACGCCGGCGTCGTCAAGAAAGTCGCACTCGACTCGTCCGGTTCGATATGTGCCATCGAAGACAACATAATCGGCGGATTCAACGCCTTTCTGAGAGCTCAGCGTAACTCAGCGCTCACGTGGTACTGAGACACGGCCAAGGGGGTCATCATTGGGAGTCACGACTGGACTCGTGACTGATCTGCGGCTCCTGCTAGCTCGTCTGCGGCAGGTGATCGAACCGCTGATTCGAGAATAACGCGAGATACGCGTTGTCGATATCCCTGCCAGAGAGATGGACGTATCGGGCAGGCACGTTCGAGCCCTGTACCCACCCGAACCACTCACAGAGTTGGGCTTCTGTGAGCCAGTTCGCAAGGTGGGTCGCCCGACTGTGTCTGAAATGGTGTGGGTTCACCGGCTTGTCGAACCCGGCGCGCTCTCGAACCCGCTCGAGGAGTCGCAATCGAATGTAGTTGTAGCCGAGCTGTTCGTCTGGTGTCCCCTGCTCGAGTTTGCACCAGAGGGGGGGAGTTCGACGTCGGGGATGGATGCGTCTGTACCCACTGTTCGAGATACGGGCGCGATTCGACGAGTGGGAGCCGTCGAGCACCGGTCTTCCCTATCACGACGACGTGTGTCCCCGAGTCATCGGCTTCGATATCGCCGACGCGTAGGTCGATGAGTTCGCCAATCCGGGCACCGGTCTCCCAAAGGAGCGCGATGAACGCGCGGTCTCGGTCGTTACAGCAGGCGTCAATCAGCTGTGAGACATCAGTTGGAGAGAACAACTTCTGAGGAAGCGTTTGCCCGCGAGGCGTGGGCCCTCGCCGGATCCACTTCGTTTCGTCTGGCTCTTCCCCGCCGTTGTTCCATCTGTAGAACTGCTTGAGAACCTGTTTGTAGTCGGACACGGTCGACGGCGCGGACCCACGACTGTGAATCCATTCGACCAACTCGACGATATCCTCGCGGTCTACTTCGTCGAAGCGGCTTTGCCCTAGGTGTCGTGCAATGATCTTCAGGTGCGACGTGAGCTTCTGCCGTCGCGCCGCGCTGATCCCGCGGAGTAGGAGATCGCGATGGAACTGCCGAATGAGCTCCTTGTTTGCTTCGTGGATCTCCGGTGAGTGGTCGATGTGTTCTAGGATCCGTGCCACCTGTGCGTCGAAGTCCATCGTGGGCATGGAAGCTCTCTCGTACGGTGTATGGGGGGATTATCGCACCGATAGCCGCTGACAGAAATATCATCGATGCCCCGATTACAAATCTCTCGATGGAGGGGGCGACATGCAGAAGGCCTTCGAGCAGTGAGTCGTCGAGGTGT
This sequence comes from Salinigranum halophilum, assembly GCF_007004735.1. NCBI lineage: Archaea > Methanobacteriati > Methanobacteriota > Halobacteria > Halobacteriales > Haloferacaceae > Salinigranum > Salinigranum halophilum. Next base: position 381,335 of record NZ_SSNL01000006.1, on the reverse strand, counting down.
CAGCCGAGTCTTTATTATATTCGTTCCTGATTATCAGAATGTGTCACGGGTGACGAAGGCGGAGGCAGAGAAAATCTTGCGGGAGAGCCTCGGCTCTGATGCGACCTTCCGCCAGCACCAGTGGGAGGCAATCGATTCGCTGGTCAACAGCTCAGGTCGATTGCTGCTGGTTCAGCGGACGGGGTGGGGCAAGAGCACTGTGTACTTCACCACGACTCGACTGCTCAGAGAGCAGGGTGCAGGCCCAACACTCATTATCAGCCCACTGCTCGCCTTGATGCGGAACCAGGTCATCGACGCCGAAGAACAGCTCGGCCTCGATGCGGCCACGATCCATTCGAACAACACAGACGACTGGGGTGCGATTCAGGAATCCGTCGTCGACGGCGATTGTGACCTCTTGCTCATCTCTCCGGAACGCCTCGCCAATGAACAGTTCCAAGACGAGGTGTTCGAGCAAATCGCTGACGAACTTGGGCTGTTAGTTGTCGACGAAGCCCACTGCATCTCCAGTTGGGGGCACGACTTCCGCCCGGACTATCGACGAATCAGTGATGTACTCGAGAAGCTTCCGAACGATCTCCCCGTCGCGGCGACGACCGCGACGGCGAACGATCGAGTCATCGACGACGTGACCTCCCAGCTCCCGAAGCTTGAACCACTTCGTGGCGATCTGGTCCGCGAATCGCTGCACATTCAGACGATACAGATGACTTCCCGAGCGGAGCGGCTAGCTTGGCTGACCGAGGTCTTAGCAGATACTCCGATTGCCGGCATCATCTACTGTCTCACGACGGACGAGACCGAAAACGTCGCTGGCTGGCTCGCCGAGCACGGCCACGATGTACTCCCGTACCATGGCGGGATGGACGGCGATGTTCGCCAGGAGCGAGAAGCGAAGCTGATGAACAACGAAGTAGAGGCGTTGGTAGCCACGAACGCTCTCGGGATGGGGTTCAACAAGCCTGATTTGGGCTGGGTCATCCACTTCCAACGGCCACCGAATCTCATCCGCTATTACCAAGAGATCGGCCGTGCGGGTCGTGCACTCGACGAATCCTATGCGGTTGTTCTCTCTGGCCCAGATGATGACGACATTGCGGAGTATTTCATCGAGAAAGCGTTCCCGAACCCCACTCACTTCGAGAACATCCTCGAAACGATCACAGAGAGCGACGAACCGTTGTACAAGTACGAGATTCTCCGTGATGTAGACGTCTCGTGGGGAACGACCACTTCCTGTCTGAACATTCTCGAGGTCGAAGGTGCGATAGAGAAGGTTGAAGACGGGTTCGTCCGGACAGCAGATGATTGGTCGTATGACCACGAGCGTGTGGAGTCAGTGACAAGGAATCGTTGGAAGGAACTGGAGCGGATGCAACAGTTCGTCACTACCGATAGCTGTCTCACGAAATTCATCGACGACGAACTCGACGGGAACCTCGACAAGCCCTGTGGTCGCTGTGCGAACTGTATGGGAGACTTTCTCCCCTCTTCCGTGTCTACCCAGGCGCTCGTCGAGGAAGCGAAGGGATACTACCGGAGTGATGGGTGGCAGCAGATTCCCCCACGGAAGTATATGCATCACCGGTCTGGCGGCCGAAGCAAGATTCCAGCCAATCAGCTGCTCGAACCCGGCAGGTCGCTCTCGGTGTACAAGGACCCTGGGTGGGGGACGAAGGTGTATGCAGACAAGCGCGATGGTAGTCGGTACCGGAAAGAACTCGTGGAGGCTTCAGTGGAGTTCATCGAAGAGTGGGAGCCCGAACCTGAGCCACGTTGGGTCACCGCTGTTCCTTCAATTCGTCAGCCTGGACTGGTCGTCGAGTTCGCCAAGCGTCTCGCTGCGAGCCTCGGACTCCCGTTCGTCGAGACAATGAACTGTACCGGTAATCCGGCTCCCCAAGCAGAGTTGGCTAACTCTTATCAACAGTGCTGGAACGTCTCTGGAGCATACGAGACAACAGGTTCAATCCGAAACACACCGTTGCTCCTTGTCGACGATATCGTCGGCTCCCGCTGGACACTGACGGAAGTCGGGACCGCTTTGCGGAAGGCAGGGAGTGGCAATGTTGTGCCGTTCACACTCGCGGAGAGACGGGCGTGGTGATCTCCCTGCTTCGAGTGGTGTCGACGCACCCAACTCACAGCTGATTATTCCGTCGACGATTCCCGGTGATATCGACAGGAACAGGATTCGCGGGTCGACACGTACGACGTCGCCGTAATCGGCTACCGAATTCTTAAGACAGACTGCCACAGGCTGCTTACTGGAGCGTGTTTGTTCGCGTCCGCAGCACGCGGGCCGTTCTGATGTTTCGGCTCCATCGGATTCCTCCTCGCACTTCAGTAAGTCGAACGCACAAATCGCGGGCAGAGATGACTCACAGAGGGATACTGGAACTGGACGAACACCTCGAAGTCGTACGCCGACGACACAGCGACACGATTATTTCTAACGATTTACAATGTTAGATATGAGCACCCGTCCGGACACGATTCCGAACTACAAGCGACTACCGGACACTGAGTTCGCCGCCCGCGTCGACGACCTGTGGCATCGGTACGCCGATTGTGACCTGTGTGCGTACGACTGTGGCGTCGACCGCACGGCCGGCGAGACCGGCGCCTGCCGCGTCGACGATACCGCGTACGTCTCGTCGTACTTTGCCCATCACGGCGAGGAGGACGTCCTGCGGGGCCACGAGGGCAGCGGGACGATTTTCCTCGCACATTGCAACATGAAGTGCGTCTTCTGCCAGAACTTCGAGACCAGTCACGAAGCTCGTGGAGAGCCCACTACACCCGACGAGATTGCGGCGATGGCACTCGAACTTCAATCTCGAGGATGTCACAACATCAACTTCGTCTCCCCGACGCACCACTCCCCACATCTTGTCGAGGCCGTTCGAATCGCACGTGACCAGGGCCTCGACCTCCCCATCGTCTGGAATTGCGGGGGGTACGAACGCGCCGAGATCCTCGAAGTCCTCGACGGAATCGTCGACATCTACATGCCGGACGTGAAGTGGAGTGATGACGCTGCTGCCGCCAAGTACTCCAAAGCTCCAGGGTACTGGTCGAACATCAAGGGGTCGCTCCGAGAGATGCACCGACAGGTCGGCGACCTCGAGATCGACGACAACGGTCTCGCCACTGGCGGCCTTCTCGTTCGTCATCTCGTCATGCCGGGTCACGTCGAAAACGCACAGGGTGTCCTCTCGTTCATCGCCGAGGAAATCAGCACCAATACGGTGGTGAACGTGATGGCCCAGTACCGTCCGTACTACAAAGCGACAACCGAGGAACGGTACGAACAGATCAACCGCCCGATCACCCCCGAAGAGTATCAGGCGGTCCTTGACCACGCTCGTGATGTCGGTCTCGAGCGCATCGAATACGACCCAAACATGGCTGACGAGAAGCACGGGTGGCTCCCGTGGCGCTGATTCACTGTCGCCGACGCACTAACCCGCCCCGACCAGAAGGCGAGACACGACTTCGGTACCGAGTCCACCAGACAGTGAAACTTCAATTGGAGGGCTCGGAAACACCGTCTGAGCGGGTCCCCCAGAACGCCACGAGTGACTATGTTCGTTCGGCGGCGATCTCGTCGAACGTTTTGAACTCTACGTCTGGTTTCGACTCCATGTGCCGAATGAGTTCCTCCAGGTAGAGCGTCCGGGGCGGCTGTCCAATCACCTGTGGATGCATCGTAAGTGCGAAGACGCCGTTATCGACGTTATCGTACATCCAATCGAATTGGCGCTCCCACATCTCAAACACCTGGAGTTCATCGGGGGCACCGCCCTGTGAGTCCGCACCGAGAATGAACTGGAACGGCGGCCAGTCGTCTCGATGCCACGAGACGGGTATTTCGAGGATGTCTGTCTCTTCTCCTGGGTCATACGGCTCGTCCGGGTCAGCACTCCAGCCTTCTCGCACGTAGTACGGCTGGAAATCGTGTCCCATCAGACTGGAGTCCCACTCGAATCCGAGTTCTTGGATGATTCCCAGCGTGTGTTTCGAGTAGTCCCAGTACGGCGACCGGTACCCTGACGGTTTCTGCCCCGTGAGATCACGGATGGATTCAATCGCGCGTTCGACGTCCGCTTTCTCGTCTTCACGCGTCTCGAAGTTGGCTGGATTCGTATGCTTCCACCCGTGGTGCTGTATCTCATAGCCTCTGTCGTGAACTTCTCCGCAGACCTCAGGGAAGCTATCGATCGTATGACCTGGAATAAACCAGGTCGCCGGGGTTTCCAGTCGATCGAGGAGGTCTAACAGACGTGGTGTACCGACCTCAGCACCGTACATCCCACGGGAGTGTTTTGTTGGACTCTCGAGGAAGTCAAAACTGTGCAACCATATCGACACTGCGTCGAAATCGAAACCGAGTGCGACGGTCGCTTCTGTGTCTGACATGACCATCATGACAGTTCATTAACTATCTACTTAAACTAATTGGTAATATAAATTGAATAACATTTAATGGAGTTGTGTGGTAACATTCAACGTGGAATATGTCCCAAGCCAAGGCTACCCTTCGAGGAGTAGAACTGACGGGAACGCCAGAAGAACGAGGTGTCACACACGGAACCGAGTTCGCGGACGAGATACAGAAGAATCTCGAGATCTACCTGGACGTCTTCGAGTACAAAGGAACAGACGAGGAAACGGTGTACGAGCAGGCAGAAGAGTTCATACCACTCATTGAGAACGAGAATCGAGAGTACTACGACGAGATGAAGGGTGTTGCGGAGGGAAGTGGACTCTCTTTGGAAGACATCACGATTCTCAATGCGCGGTACGAGGTGATGTACAGTGCGTTCAAACAGGCGGCGGACGAAGTCAACGAGGCTAGCCCAGACGCCTGCACAGCGTTCGCTGCACAACAAGAAATCACGGAGGACGGACACACGTATCTCGGACAGAACTGGGACTGGATGCCTGGACTGGAAACCTTCGTCATGGACATCCGTCGCGACGACAAGCCGAACATGGTCGCAATGACCGAAGCGGGAATTGTCGGCGGCAAAATCGGTGTCAACGAACACGGACTTGGGATGACGCTCAACGGTCTCGTCACTGCGAAAGACGGGGAACACCCGTTCCGAAAACCGTTCCACGTCCGATTCCGAGAGGTTCTGGACGCCGAACGAATGGACAGCGCTATCGCACCACTAATCACGAAGGACAGGGCGTGTTCCGGGAACGTCATCGTTGCTCACGCAGAGGGCGAAATGGTCAATATCGAGATCGCTCCGGAAACAGCGAACTACCTGTACCCCCAGGAGCATCTGATAACACACGCGAACCACGTTGAGGATCGGAGTTCGATGAATAGTGAGTTCGAAAAACTCATCCCCGACACACTCTGTCGGGCACCCCGTCTCAGACGGCTTCTCTCGCGACACTCGGGTGAGATTGGCACCGAAGTGATCAAAGACGCACTCCGAGACCACTTTGGACGGCCAAACAGCATCTGTCGACATCCGAACGAAGACGATCCGGAACTCGATCGGCTACAGACGAACGGCAGCTACATCATGGATCTGACCGATAGACGACTCCTCGGCACTGCTGGCCCGCCTTGCGAGAGTGAGTACAGGTCATTTAGCGCCGCGTAGGCGCCTTACCGTCAGATCCAGTGGCCTCATGGGTGAAGGACTCCGACGGGGTGCGGTTCTTTTTGAGCACGATACCGGTCCGGAAAATCGTCGGCAACACAGGTTCGCCTCAGCTGACCGACGTTCTCGGGCAAGACCCACACCGAACACTCGTTTGAGAACACCGAGAGTGGCCTTATTGAAACCCTCACTCAGTGATCGGTTTCAGCACTCGCGCTGAATACAGGGCGCGAGTCGGTCACAGAACTTGCCTTGCTCTTTCGCTACATACGGCACGCATCGTCAACATCGAGACCCCGCGTTGTAGGAGCGGACGAAGTAGAAAATCTAGTCACCTGCGAGGTTTTTAATGCGCTTTAACCCAGACAGACACTAATGAGCCAAGTGAGTCTCCAACGATATTTTTCAAACCGAGGATGGTGGAAGGTACTCTTCTTGATACCCTTACTATTGCTTCTTCATCAAGTCCTTTTCCTGCTGAATAATTTCGTCGTATTCGATTATAGTATCGGTCTATCTGGATACATCATAACTCTCCAAGAGTGGCTAATCATCGCAAACATTGCTGTTTCCTTTTACTCACCAGTGGTCATCTACCATGACCGCAAATTCCTCACAGAACATACAGACTGGACGCCAAATATTCTGTACGTCATTTCGTTCATCCCGCTCGTGAATGTGCTAACTGTAAGTGCGTACCTCATTCAACGTCGCCGGGCTATCAAGCACGTAACCACGTGAAACAGACAGCAAGCGCGTGCTGAACTCACCCTCTACATGTGTCACGCCGCTCCTGACAGCGTTCGGTGAGGTTTCTGTGGCCGTGCTGGATCGAGCGCGCGAGTCGGTCATCTACGTCCCTGTTCGGTGCCTCGAAACGCCTCGACAGCATCCATCCAGAAATGAGTGTAACCTCTACGTTCTACTCACAGGAAATGTTATACATACACATGGCATTCAATACCAGATGAATGGTTCATCACCCCCGGGGAGCAGTGCTGCCGACACGGGCGAGATGCCGGTTCGCCGCCGGAGCCTCCTTGCCGCAGCCGGTGCCGTCACCGTTGTCGGACTCAGCGGCTGTCTGAGCCGCGCGGCGGCGGCGGTGACGAACACGGGGGCGTCGCCTGCAGCGGTGTTCGCGGGGACACAAGAAGCGAGTCTGGGCGAGTTCGTTGTCGGTGAGCCGCACGTGAGTCGGCTGACTCCGACGGTGTCGAGTGGACAGCTTGGAGACGTGGAGTTGGAGGGGTGGGTTACGTCGTCGGCAGTGATGGCTCAGGACTACAACTCGTCGCGGAGCAACAAGCAAAAGTCGCGGTCATCGGACGGAGATGCTGATGATGATGGGCTTGGTGACGCTGACGAGGATGATGTGGCCGACCCAAATGACCCCGACCAATTCGAAGTGGGCGACACCGTGCTCGAGTTCGATGCTCGAAATGAGATTCTCGCGTATTTGGACGGCGAGCCGATGGTCAGTGAGCGGTTTACGGTCTGTCTGCCTGATGCCGAGGTTCCGGTTGGGAACGGGAGTATCAGGGAAGCGGTGACGCCGGAACGTCTCATTGCGTATCTGACGGGCGAGTCTGATGGCGAGGGGCGGGTGTACTCGTGGGGGACGCCGAAGGCTAGCTCAGACGGAGGTGGCGATTGTGATGATTCGGACGAGGGGATTTTCCCGGGGGCGGTGTGTGGGACGACGCCTCACTTCGTTGCGGAGGTGTCGGGACCGACGGCGGCGGGCGGGGGTCTGGAGGTCGTCCGGACGGAGGATGGGTCGGTGTTCCTGCTGTCGGGGTCGGCGGTTTCGTCGGAGGCTGAACGTTCGTGTGAGTCTGGTGGGCAGGGACGAGTTGGGATGATGACGATGAGAGAGTGTGGTCAGGCGGGGTGGCCAGAGGCGACAGAGTCTGGAGCGTCGACCGGTGTATCGGTGTATCAGATGATGGTGCAACCGCCGCGGTGTCCGAAGCCGTTCCCCGCGCTGCTGTACGTCCAACGGTGTGAGAGCAACGACCAGCTCGTGTACACGGGTGGGTGGGTCATCGACGACGCTGCGTTGTACGAGGATTCGATGACGGTGCTGTCGATGGCGGGTCCGACTGAGGTGGTGGGCGTCGAGCTTTCTGACCTTGGGGGTTCGTTTGAGGATGTAGCCGGTGGAGCAGCCGACTGGGACTGGCCACGCGTCCGGCGGGGCGGGCGGCTGGATTCCGGGGCGGTGAAAGAGTTCGGTCGTGAAGACGGTCTCGAAGGCGTGTCGAATGACATTATCGATGTCATCACCAGTCGAGGGGGAGATTGGGCTATGAGCGGTGATGACGGTGAGCCCGGCGACGAATACGGGTTCGTGACGCATGTGGCGGTGGATGCGCCGGTGCGTCACTTGGTGAGTGCGAGTCGGGCGTCGCAAGATGTGAAGTTCAAGGCAGGCGCGGAGCTGTCGAAGGCTGTGAACTGAGACCGTTCTCCGACCGGAACTGGTCGGACTCATCAAAGAGAGTGCGTGCGGCCGTTTGTAATTTATTTATAATTTGTTTGGTGAAAATTATCAACTTTCAGTGCTGACTACACGCTCTCTATTCAGCACGCCGTTTGTATCAACTACTGAGGATTTTAACAGAGCCGAATTTCACATACATATTTCTCTCGCTATCAACAGTGACTCACTCGAAGAGGGCACTCGGTATCGTATCTCAACTGCACCAACCACCGTGTGTTGGTTAACTACCGAGGCTGTTGGTTAACACTGATCGCGGACTCTCATTGTTCGAACCGACGCATTGGCCCGTCTCAGTAGTCACGCTGCCCCAGCAGTCCGGCCCCCCTTCAGTACGTCTCGACGTCGAGATTTGGAATTCGGTCGAAGTGCGAGGCGTTTCGCGTGAGGACCGGTTCGTTCTCTTGAATCGCCGTCGCTGCAATGATACAGTCCTCACGGTCGATTCGCTCTCCGTCGGTGATGAGCCGACCACTCAGTTCCCCGGCTTGCTTCATGATGCTGTGGTCGGCGGGAATCACGTGTTTCGAGTCGAGTACGCTCAGCACCGTCTGCTTCTCGCGCTCTGGTTTTCGTGACCGTTGGACACCTTCGTACAGTTCGAGCGATGTGATCGACGCGATCTTCTCCGGACGGTTCTCGCGTTCTATGAGCTCGAGGACGTCCCGTGCATCGGGGTCACCGTTGAGGACGTCGATGATGAAACTCGTGTCCTGAATCATTCGGACAACTCGTCATGGAGTCGCTCACGACGCTCCCGTGACCGCTCGCGACCCTCTGCGATTGCCTCTTCGAGATCGTCTGTCTCACCCTCCCAGATGCCGGCGACTTCACGCCACGACCGCTCGCCCGCGAGCCGCTTGACGACGGCACTGAAACTCTCCCCCTCGCGCTTGTGCGCTTTCAGCCGCTCGTAGGCTTCGTCGTCGAGCGAGATCGTTTTCGTGCCCATGTGTACACAGAAGGTTGTGTACATTTATATACGTTCGGCTGATTCGAGGTACCCGCACCGTTTACCTGGGAGCTTGAAGCTAGGCGAGCGGCTAGTCTTGACCGCCCGGACCCGTTCAGGCCACTTTGTTTGTGTCGGCTCTCGGCGCTCATCCTTCTCGCTGTACTCGAATCCCGCTTCGCTCGCCTCCCCGGGGCGGGGGCCTGAGCGGCCAGCGCCAAGGTGGTTGTTTCACCCTGAACGAGGCGTCTCGTTCACGATGCTCACAAGGACTCCGCTGCGCGCGCAGCCACGACCGTTCCGATGGTCGGTGTATGTCGTCTTTCCCGGATTTCCTTCATCGATTGAGTGATTGCGGGTCGTTGGGAATAATGATATGTGAACACGAACTAAAGGACTCGTGTTGGCCGTCCCGACCACGATTTCAGATGCACTCATGCGGTGAGGTTGAAGCCAGACGAACTCTTGTGGGGTTGATGCGACGGCCCTGTTTCAGACGAACGCTCGTGGGGTTGAATCTCTCAGCGTCGGTTTTTGTACGGTCAGGTGTCGCATAGTGTTGATGTAGTGCAGTGCTCGTATTCGATTTATGTGCGCACGTGAGGGGCTGATATGGGCACGCGAACACAGACCGGTGAACACACGAGCGGCCGCACGATGGCCCTCGAGCAGGGCGAGGTCACCGTCGCAATCGACCATCGTGGAGAGACGATGGTGTTGACACTCACCGCCGACCAGGCGTATCGGTTCGAGATCGACCGCGACGTTGCGGTGACAGACCAGTCGGTGCCGGCGTGGGTCGTCCCAGTGGTTCGGCGACTCGGCCTTGTGGGCGTGCGTCGGGAGGGCGGCTCGAATGCCTGAGGTGGTCTGTCCCTAGGTCGAGTGAGCACTGCCCGAGTCTCGTGGGTGGGTTCGCATCGGCACTTCGGTTGTCCTTTCGCCTCTAGTGCGGTTACGATGGGAGTGAGGTACCGCATCGTCTCTCAAGTGTGAGAGATGGAGACGAACGTCTATAACAGACCGTGGTGGAGATACTCTACCGCGAGTAACGTTCTTGAAAATGAGACCGCCATCACACCCCGCGTCCGTCGCAGACCTCATCGGCCTTCTCGAGACGCGGTTCGGCGCGTCGCTCCGCAGTTGTGTCGAGTATCGCCCCCAGTCAAAACGCATCCTGTATTTGCGAGAGGATGTCGATGCGGCGACCGCGAACAAACGCCTTGTTCGCGTCGACAATCTGTACCAAACGACGCGTGTCAACCGGGCCCCGATTGAGGCGGACCCAGAACTCGGCCAGCTTGAAGCCTCGCTGCACTACTTCCGAGCGGTGGTTGTCGTGCATCTCCTCGACCGTGGTGGGCGGGCCATCGGCTTTTCTGTCGATGCAGACGCGCTGCCAGCGGTGCAATCGCTGCTTGTGGAGTGTCTGGAGGTCGGGTTTGAGGGGAGCGAGGAGTGAGTGTGGACACCTCTGGCGTCGGTGAACTCGTCTGATTGTTATGTGAATAATATCCACTGCCGTACGGCCACCAACAAAGTCCCAACTCGGGCAAAATGCAAGTGTAAAAACCTTATCACACAAGGTATAACTCAATAGTACGTCACTGTCTGTTCATGTTGTCCGGTTTGTATAACAACAGAGGTGGTACGGCGCGTGCGAATCGAACTTTCGCTTGATGCGATTGCAGATGCGGCCTACGATACTTCCGCTCATCACAAGCTTCGCGGTCGAATCTGGAAAGCCCTTGAGGATGTAGATGAGTATGCTGCTGCCCACGATACCAACCGCGGTGTCGGGTTCGCATTCTCGAACATCTATCCGTGGGGCGATATCGAAACCGGTGACCAGCGGTACCTCCGCATCGCGTCTCCTCAACGTTCGGTGTTAGACGACCTCGTCCGGCATTTCGGTCGCGACCGCACGTTCGACGTCGGACAAATGCGCTTCGAGATTGATGAAATCTCTGGGCATGCACCCGATGTTGGCGAGCCCGGCGCGACCGGTGTCATCGATACCGCGACGGGCGTATTCTGTGCGCTCGATCGACGTCTCGCCGAAGAGCATGGGCTGGACACGACAAAGATCGATGAGGGTGATTCGGAGACGAAGCTGTTCTGGCGTCCAAAACATGGGCTAGACCCACTTCAGGAAACGATTCGTCGATCGCTCCAACGGACCCATGAACAGCACGGTGATGATTACTACACCGGCCCGGCCGAGGTTGACGAACCGTTGTTCGAATCAGTCGAGCCCATCAAAGACGACGTCACATACGCGATTCACTTCCAACCGGCAACAGCTGTCGACCGTACTGTGATACTCTCGAAGTGGCGGTATGGCTACCGGGTTCGGGACGAGACGCATCGGTATCACCTCAACCTTGCATTGGATGCCGGAATTGGCCAACGCCGTGAACACGGCTTTGGATTCGTGAACCTCATCAATCAACAGCCACCACGAGCTGAGACATCATGAGCGGGGTCACTCGCCAGGATTTTGCTGACGCGATTGAGCAGTACTGGCATGACCGGCCGCCAGCAAGTCTGGAAGACGTGATGGCACTGTACGGTGTCCTTGCTGTGGCCGAGAGTGGTGGGGAACTGTATGGGACCGCAAGCAAACTCGACCCTTTCATCGATGACGGTCGGCTTGTGTGGGTCGATATCGACCTCACAGGTGAGACCCCCGTCGTCAGTGACCCAAAGGTCGACACGCTCCGCAAAGAGCACGTCTCGAAGCTGGCATACTCACACAAGTCTTCCGGGAGAGGTGCGAAGTACAGCCTGACACAGATTGGGTCAAAGAACGGGAACGACGCGACGGGCGTCGCCAGCACCGTCCTCGGTCGAGTCCGTTCGTGGACCACCCAAGACAGTGTGTTGAGCGTCACCGACAGTGAGGATGGCCATCCAGATGGATGGGTAATCGAACGGCTCGCGGCCGTTTTCGAGAAAGACAGCCAGACGCTTGCAGAACTGAAAGAGAAGGTCGAAGCCCTCCTTCCGGCAGATGAATCGATTCCGACGGCGTTCACAGTGCGGCTCCGAATCGATGCAGCCGACCTCGAGAAGACAGAGAGTGGTGTGACAGGAGAGCAGTGGTTCTGGCCAGCGGGGCTACCAGTCCTCAACGAGGCGATGAAGCGGTACGCAACAGAGAACGCCGCGAACAAGAACCTAGACTCGGGATCATCCGAAGGTCGAGGCGTCTGCGTCGTTACGGGAACCGAAGGACGTGTCGTCGGTACCCCAGAGAGTCCTCTCGGCGTTTTTTCGGTCAAACATCCCGATGCACAACCGGGGCTCCGTCGCGATCAATCTTGGCGGAATTACCCAGTGAGTCCGGATGTCGCGATGTTATTCAGCAAGGGACAGGACCTCATCGAGAAGTGTGTTCTTCGGAGTGGTGGGGTCGAAACCTACGCGTTGCCATACTTCGCTGGAGAACTCACTGCAGCAAAGGCCGAGTTGCTCTATGGAGCGATTCAGTCGCTCGATAGTGAAAGTGAGTACAGCAGCGGTACGAGCGCGCCCATGGCCCGCGTGACGTACAAGCTCCGCGAGTCAGATACGGAGGCGGTCAGGGAGTTGGCCGAGACTGAACTACGCTTCTACACGATCACACTCCCGATTAGTGATGACAAAAACGTCATCGCAGAAGAGCCTGCTGCGGCGACCTACTGGGTGTCCGAACTCGCGGATTCTCTCGAACAGACGGTTCATGGACCAACGCTCGACCCGGCTGTGGGTGGGTTCAAGCGTTTCGACAACTGGCCCCTCCTCGACTTCAGTGACAACCGAGACCAGGCACGGAAATCTGCGTTCTACTGCATCACAGGGCAGGAGTTCACCAATGCAACGTTTGCATATCGTGGTGATGACGAAGGAGACGATTTCCGCAGGGTCGTCGACGCCCGATTAATCGCAGGGACCCCACTTGATGCATCGATGCTGCTTGATGAGTATATGCGGCGATACGATGATGCGAGCGAAGATGGTGAGATACCACCGCACCAGATCGTCGTCCAGCAGTTAGTCCAACTAGAAGCACTCTCACGAGCAGGATTACTTGACGGCCTTGATGTTGTAATCGAACCAACTGATACGACAATGAGTACACACACAACCCTCGACACGTCTGACCTCCCGTCCATCCGGGAGTACCGACTGGAATCGTTCCTTGACCGACCCCTCTTCGAGGATTCAGCGCGTAGTGCAGCAGCGCTATCTGGAGTCTTGGTTGGGCAGGTGAGTTGGCATCAAGAGAATCAACGGGAGATTGGTCGCCCACTAGACTCAACCACCAAGGGTGACCAACTGAATAAAAACAGCCTTGAAAACGCATTGACAAGTGCGCTTGAGAAGGCGAAAGTCTACGCGCTTGACTCGGATTTCGACTCAGACCGAGACCTGTTATTCCCGGAGACAGTCGACCGACTGCTTGAGGCGACCGAGGAGATGCCCTCTGCGTGGGATATCGAGAAACGGGAACTCCAGTTCTGTTACGTACTCGGTCACGCACATGGCCGTCGCTCGATGCCGGTCGCGTTCGACCTGTATGAGGGTAGCACGGACGAGGAACCCGACGCACAGACTGCTGAGTAATTCACTCCCATACCAATGACGACACTCAACCGCTCCGAAATCCTGTTCGTGTACGACGCCCGTGACTGCAACCCCAACGGGAACCCAATCGGCGATAACCGGCCACGCCGCGACCCTGATACCGGCCACGGAATCATCACCGACGTCCGGTTGAAGCGATACCTCCGAGATCAGCTTCAGGACGATGGCTTCGGCATTTATGTCAAGAAGCTCAACGGCGAATCTCGAACGCGAACTGCACTCGTCAAAGATGTTCTTGACGGCGTCGATGATGCCGACGACCTCGAAGAAATCAACGACGTCGGGGATGAATTCCTCAACACGGCAACTGACGTCCGGTATTTCGGAGCCACGCTGAGCTTCGAGAAAAGCGACAACAAGGCAGATGAGGAATTCCGAACAGCACTCAACAGTGTCTTCCCAAACAATTACCAGGGGCCTGTCCAATTCCTTCCCGCGAAATCACTGAACGTCGTCGAGGAGAACGAAGAGTATGATTCTCTGACAAGCGTCATCAGTACGGGTGAGGAGAACCGCCAGGGTGGATTCGACCTCGACGACAAGCGAATCAAATACGGCATCTTCCCGTTCTGGGGACTCGTCGACAACAATGGAGCCGAGTCGACGAAGCTGTCTGAAACAGACGTCAGTCGACTCGATACCCTCTGTTGGCGTGCACTGAAGAATCAGACAACCTCGCGTTCGAAACTCGGCCAACAACCGCGACTATACGTTCGTGTCGAGTATCAAGAAAAGGACTACCATCTCGGCGGCCTACAGGAACTCATCGAGCTCTCTGACTCGAGTGCCGACTCACTTCGCTCGATTAACGATGTCGTCATCGACGTAACTGCTCTCGTTGATTCGCTGGGCCATCGGGCAGACCGCATCGATACCATCCACCTCGTTGGCGATGACCGCCTAACGCTTGAGGTCGGCGACGAAACCATCCGCGGTGATGAACTCGGAATGCATCTCGAAGGACAGGGCCACAACGTGCACGAAATCGACGTGATTGAAGAGCGCGATCTCGCGGCATAACCCTCGTCATGGCACCTACCATCGACGACGATGGCGTTCCGGACCGCTGTCTGTCGTTTACCATCCGGTCTACTTGGGGCCACTTCAAGCGGGTCGGCCGAAGCGTGACGAAGCAAACCTATCGTATCCCGCCGCGGACCACCGTCGCCGGGTTGCTCGCGGCGATCGTCGGTGCTGACCGAGATTCGTACTACGATATCTTCAGCGCGGACAACTCGGCGGTCGCGATTACACCACTGTCGAACCTTCGGACGGTCAATATCCCAACAACTGGCCTCGGAACAGACCCAAAGCAGGACGTCACGACGACGGCCGGACACTGGGCGTCGTACCAGTTGACCTATCAGGAAACGGACCGCGACCGCCAACTGCATGCGTATGAGGTGCTGGCCGACCCAAGCTATCGAATCGATGTCGCACTCGAGGATGAAGCGTTCTACAGTACTCTGCGTGAGCACTTGATAAATGGAACGGCCATCTATACCCCAAGCCTAGGTAAATCAGAATACCTCGCGACTATTGAAGACGTCAAAGCCGACCGTACACCGACCACACATGGTGTTGATGGGTCGCTCGATATTGATTCAGTCGTCCCGATTTCGCTGTCGGACGCAGTCCCACAGGGAGGGGTGACGTATGGGACGGAGCGGTCACCTGCAATTATGGAAGCAGACGGCGATGGCCGGCGGACGACGCGCTTCGACGATTACGTCTACGCACAACAAGGTCCCAAGCCGGTTCGCGTCCGCGAGGATACAGATATTGTGCCGGTCGAGATCGGTGAGAGAACCGTCGTGTTCCGGTAGGCTGGCCCAGCACAACCCACCCTCATCTTTCAGATACCAGATGGACCCACCGCTTATTTCACACCCTACTGCAGGAACGACCCACGACTATCCCTCGTCACAACTTACCTCGCGTGGCGACCTTCGGCTCACCGCACATAGCTCAGTCGTCGCCGATAGAGCCACCCGACTGTTTGGGCCGACTGACGAGCGGGCGTCCTACCTTCACGCGGCGGCGACACTCCATGACTTCGGGAAGGCCACACCGCAGTTCCAAGCCTATGTGCGTCCTGGAGAGCATTACGAAGGACCCGACGAAGAACGCTTTCACGCCCGGCTGGGTGCCCTCGCGACGTGGTTTGTCCTCGCAGAACAGGGAGCCCCACCACGGGACTGTCTCGCGGCGACACTAGCGGTTGCTCGCCATCATCAGGCCCTTCCAGACGCGGCACCGTACACGGTCGATACGCTTGCAGAAGCGTTTACTGGACCTGTGATTCGTGCCCAGTGCGCCTCCATCAGTGACGAGTGGCCGGTTGCTGCGGCCGAACTACTCAACCTTACCGGAGTGGCTGTGTCGTGGGAGAAGTTCGAGGCCTGGGTCAACGACGGGGCCATCGCCGAGGACCTGTACGATGCGGCCGCTCGACGCGAACTCACAGGGCCAGAATCGAACGCTAGACAGCTTCCGGAGCGGTTGTACGACCGTACACTGCACTACTGGGCGGCCATCACGCTGGCGGATAAGAGCCACGCGATGGATATCACTCCTGAACACATATTCGATATCGAGACCCTTGACCGGGCCACGATTGAAGACTATGTCCAGAGTCTGAGGAATGACTCTGCAGAGACTTCGGAACAAACGGCACTCAATACTGATCGCGAACGCGCCCGACGGCAAGCACTCCGTGGAGTTCACGAGTGGATTGGAGACGGCACCCCGATTGCAACCTTGACGCTCCCGACGGGGCTCGGAAAGACACTGACGGGACTTTCAGCTGCGTTTGAGGCCCGTGATATGCTCACGGAAGGAGGGTCAGAGCACCCAATCGTGTACGCGCTGCCGTACACCTCGATTATCGAACAGACGAGGGCGCTCTTTGAAGACCCCGACCTATGGGGTGCAGACCCAACCCAGTCAGGTCTGACGGTTCATCACTATCTGAGTGAGACTGTCGTCTACCACGGCGAACAAGACACGAGTGATGTCGGAGATTCGGACGCAAACGAGAGTGCGCAGTTGTTGGGAGAGTCGTGGCGGGATGGCACGATTCTCACGACGTTCGTCCAACTCTTTGAGAGTCTGACTGGCCCCTCGAACAGACAAGGACTGAAGCTGTCAGCGCTGGATGAGGGCCTCGTCATCTTAGACGAACCACAAGCGCTGCCAAAGGCGTGGTGGGATGCCATTGCGCGTGAATTGGACTTGCTGACCGACGAGTATGGGACGCGAATCATCGCGATGACTGCGACCCAACCCAGTCTCCTTCGTGACTTAGAAACCGTCTCGCTACTAGAGGCGGGTGAAATCCACGAGGAAGACGGCTGCCAGTGGTGTGCAACAGGCCCAGAGTACTCGAGGACTCTCCCACCGGTTGCTGAAACAGCGTATTTCGAGCGCGCCGAGCGTGTCCGGTACACAATCGACGAGACGGCGCTCAGTCACCAACTCGCTGTCGAGGATACATATCTCGAGCATCAGACGGCAGCCGACCGAATTCACCGTGCAACAACCGACGATGGCTCGGTTCTTACGGTGTGCAATACGATTGAGAGTTCGCAAACCCTGACCACACACCTCTGTAACCACGGAGATGTCACACACCTCGGTGACACTATCGAGGCAGTTGTACGCGAGCGGAATGTCACCGCATTCGAGCCAGCGGTGACATCGACCCAGATTGCTCAGGAAGTGCTCGCGAGACACGATCTCCAAGAGCGTGAGCCGCCTGAATCACGGGGTGAAACAACGGCCGGGCCGTTCGTGTTGACCCTCAATTCGCGGTATCGGCCATTCGACCGGCAAGTCATCATCGAGCTAGCCGATACCCTCTCTACGAGTGCCGTCCCCTTCGTGTTGGTCTCGACGCAAGCAATCGAAGCGGGTGTCGACCTCAGCTTCAAGCGTGTCTACCGAGATATCGCACCGTTAGATAGCATCGTCCAAGCTGCTGGCCGCTGTAATCGGTCATATGAGTGGGGGCAGAACGGAGGGCGAGTCACCGTCTGGACGCTGGGCCCACCGAACGATGAGTCCACGCACCCACCGGCTCACTACGTGTACAACCGCGGGATTCCCGCTCACCTCCAGCTAATCGCTGATGTTCTTGCGACGGTCGAGAATCCCACAGACATCTCCGATGTTGATTTCTCGAAACGAGCGGTCGACAGGTACTTCGACGCACTCAGTGACAAGTCACTCAGTTCGACAGAAATCAGAGAGAATATCGACCTCGCAAATGCAGCTTGGCTGGCCCGGCAGTCACTCATCGGTGGTTACCAGACAGTCGATGTGCTTGTGGCTGTAACCGACGCCGAGGTCGAGTTCGTGAATACACTCACTGAGCGGTTTACGCAGGGGGATGTGACCGCGTACGACGAGTTGGATACAGCGTCCCGAATGCGTGTCTCGCTTCCAGCCACGATCGTCGAAGACGCGCCAGGGATTGCACGACTCGACGGGAAAAGACGGAATGAAGACGGGGTCAATGTGTTCTGTTACGTTGAGGACTCGGCATTACAGTATTCGCTGACGGATGGGGGCCTTCAGGGACGCGAAGACAGCGTCGGTGGTCGGTTCACCCTCTAATTGGGGGGATATCCGCCTGATGGAACAAGACGACCGTAGGGCCGAGTAGTCCGACTAGGGGAAAGACCAATAGCATGACAAAACAATCTGTCTATATGGAATTTCTGATGAGTCATAATTGGTCACAGTCTGTCACTACTGTGAGGCACGACAATGAGTACTGGTGATCGGATTGATGAGTACACCCAAGAAGAGCGTGAGATTGGGACCCGACCAGCAACGCCGGTCACTGGGCTGATGGTACAGTATTACCATGTTTGTGAGCGGGAGCTGTGGTTCATGTCTCGTGGAATCGATATCGACCGCGAAACGACGAACATTCAACGTGGCACTCACGTTGACGAAACAAGCTATCAGGACTCACGCCGGTCGTTCATGATCGGCAATCGTATTCAACTTGATTTGCTCGATTCAGGGGCTGTAATGGAAATAAAGGTGTCTTCCACATTAGAAAAGCCAGCTCGAATGCAGCTTCTGTTCTACTTGTGGTTCCTGAAATACGTCTATGATATCGAGAAAGACGGCGTTCTTGCATACCCAACCGAGCGAAAACGGGAATCGGTGCGGTTGGATGAACGGGCTACCGCCGAGGTTGAGCGGACCATCATCGGAATTCTTGATTTAGTGGCAGAAGAGACACCCCCCGAGTTGTCAAAGAAACCATACTGCGATTCCTGTCTGTATCAAGACCTCTGTTGGATGTAAAACTATGACAAAACCAAATCATCATATCTTCGCTGATGGGGAATTGTCCCGCAATGAGAGTACACTGAGAATCGACACCCTTGACGGAGAGACAAAGTACCTCCCGGTCGAATCCGTCGATTCGTTGTATCTCCACGGGCAGATTGATTTCAACACCCGTGCGCTGGGGCTATTGAACGACCACGGCGTTCCGGTACACGTCTTCGGTTGGAAGGATTACTACAAAGGGTCATACCTTCCGAAACGAGGCCAAGTCTCGGGGAATACAGTTGTCGAACAAGTGCGGGCTTACGATGATAAGCGACGACTAAGGATTGCTCACCAGGTCATTGAAGCGAGCATCCACAATATGCGGGCTAATATTCGGTATTACTCTAGCCGCAAAGGAGATTTCTCCACCACGTTGGACAAGCTCAGCGAACTAAAGGAACGAGTCACCAGTACAGAGACAATCGACAATCTCCGAGCTGTTGAGGGGAATGCACGGAAACAGTACTATCGGTGTTTCGACACGATTCTTCGCGAACCCTTTGCGTTGGAAAGGCGTGAGTACAACCCACCGTCAAACGAGGCAAACGCGCTTGTGTCGTTTCTCAATGGAATGGTCTACACGACGTGTGTATCCGCGATTAGGAAAACCGCACTCGACCCAACCGTCGGGTTCGTTCATGAACCCGGAGAGCGACGATTCACCCTTTCGCTCGATATCGCAGACATATTTAAGCCGATTCTTGCGGATCGGCTCGTGTTCCGGTTGGTGAACCGCCAACAGATAACCGTTGATGATTTTGAATCTGACTTAGACGGGTGTCTCCTAACCGAGGACGGTCGTCTGACGGTTCTGCAGGAGTATGAAGAGACTCTCGATCGGACAATTGAGCATCCACGACTCAACCGGAAAGTGAGCTTCAAAACATTGGTCCAGACAGATGTGTACAGTCTAAAAAAGCACCTCCTAACTGGAGAACCATATCAAGCAACAGAGCGGTGGTGGTAAGGATGCAAGTCATTGTTGTGTACGATGTCCCAGCCGACCGAACGCACGTCTATCGCAAGCTGCTGCGAAGACGTCTTGAACACCTCCAGTACTCCGTGTTCTATGGGCAACTCACTCCAGGACAGGTTGAGGCCATGAAAAACGAGATTGAGTCGGAGTTGGAGGATGATGATTCGATCGTGGTCTTCGAGACAACAAACCAGGCGGCGTTCGATTTCACAACGTTCGGCGCTGCAGAGGCTCCTGGAAGCCGGTTTACCTGATTGTAGCAGGTAGTCTTCTTCACGAGAGTGAGCAACTTCCATCGACCCCCCGGGGGGAGCGGTGAATTGGGGGTCGATGAAAACACTGATTGGAATTCAGCTGTTACAGGCATCTATACCGTCATTCCATGGCGGGATTCAGACGAACCCTTGTGGGGTTGAAGCTCGATACCGGGTGCCCCGAGGAGTTCACGGAGTTGATTCAGACGAACCCTTGTGGGGTTGAAGCTCCCAGAGGCGCTCGGCCTCGGCCTCGGAGTGACCGCGATTCAGACGAACCCTTGTGGGGTTGAAGCGGAGGGTCTCTGATGGCGACCTCGTCTGACCCCGACGGATTCAGACGAACCCTTGTGGGGTTGAAGCTTCGACGACGAACACGGGCTGATGAAGACGCTCTGGAGATTCAGACGAACCCTTGTGGGGTTGAAGCCGAGGCCGCGCCGACTCTTTCACACCGAGTACGAGGGATTCAGACGAACCCTTGTGGGGTTGAAGCGAGCAGTCGGCGTCAATATGGTCCAACGCGTCGCTGGATTCAGACGAACCCTTGTGGGGTTGAAGCAGCGCGCCGATGAGCGGCGGGACGAGCGTCTGAAGCATGATTCAGACGAACCCTTGTGGGGTTGAAGCTCAAGCGACCCAGAACAACCCGGAAAGGCCAGATCAGGGATTCAGACGAACCCTTGTGGGGTTGAAGCTCGCTCCCATCATCGACATCTCGACGGCGGGCGACTGATTCAGACGAACCCTTGTGGGGTTGAAGCGGCCTCACGGTCGGCGTCCAGTACCTGCCCTGACCGATTCAGACGAACCCTTGTGGGGTTGAAGCCGACAGCGCTTGTCAAGGCCGTGGAAGCCTTCCGAGATTCAGACGAACCCTTGTGGGGTTGAAGCGACGTGACGCCGTTCATGTTCGACAGCAGAGAGACGATTCAGACGAACCCTTGTGGGGTTGAAGCGCCGACAATTCCGAGGACTGCTGACAGAGGGACCCAGGATTCAGACGAACCCTTGTGGGGTTGAAGCCAGCGCGTGACACCCGTAATGGCACTCTGCTGGAAGATTCAGACGAACCCTTGTGGGGTTGAAGCAGGGACTTACGACGGGGGAGGCAACGCTTCCCGCGCAGATTCAGACGAACCCTTGTGGGGTTGAAGCGCATCGATACGTTACGGGGGCGTAAAAAGACGGCGCGATTCAGACGAACCCTTGTGGGGTTGAAGCAGCGCGAGCGCCACGAACTCGCCGTCGAGCCACGCGATTCAGACGAACCCTTGTGGGGTTGAAGCTCGGCTTTGGCGTCGAGGGCGGCCTGTGCCGCGTCGATTCAGACGAACCCTTGTGGGGTTGAAGCGTCCTCTGCGAGTCGGGCGAGAAGCGCACACAGAAGGATTCAGACGAACCCTTGTGGGGTTGAAGCTGAAGGCGCGAGCGTCGGCGTGGCGTCGCTGTCGGCGTGATTCAGACGAACCCTTGTGGGGTTGAAGCGACCTCCCCGTCAACGAAGTGTACGAGTTGATGTATGATTCAGACGAACCCTTGTGGGGTTGAAGCCCATTGGCTTCTAGCCACTCGATGATTTCCAAGCCTGATTCAGACGAACCCTTGTGGGGTTGAAGACTTAAAGACGGTAGCATGAGCGACATCACACTCATGGGATTCAGACGAACCCTTGTGGGGTTGAAGCCAAGACGCGGCTGTCGCCAGTGCAAAGAAGATAATTGATTCAGACGAACCCTTGTGGGGTTGAAGCCCTTCGATAGTGTCTCCGGAGGGATTTGTCGACGGGATTCAGACGAACCCTTGTGGGGTTGAAGCGGCACGGAGATGCAAGCGGTCGGCCTTACCGCCGTGATTCAGACGAACCCTTGTGGGGTTGAAGCGGCACGGAGATGCAAGCGGTCGGCCTTACCGCCGTGATTCAGACGAACCCTTGTGGGGTTGAAGCGAGACGTTGTTGACGTATCGAGTGCCCGACCCAGAGATTCAGACGAACCCTTGTGGGGTTGAAGCTCGACGTGTTCCTTCGGCGACCGCAGCCCCCGTCGATTCAGACGAACCCTTGTGGGGTTGAAGCTTCCGCGACGAGGTGGTGTCGTGGGCGTACCCCTTCGATTCAGACGAACCCTTGTGGGGTTGAAGCTCGCTCCCGTCATCGAACTGCTCGCGGCACTGTGGGGATTCAGACGAACCCTTGTGGGGTTGAAGCGTCCCTGGCAGGCCGACGCCGTCGAGTGCGTTATCGGATTCAGACGAACCCTTGTGGGGTTGAAGCGATCCAGCCAAGCACGGGCGGTCGACACAGCGGTTGATTCAGACGAACCCTTGTGGGGTTGAAGCCATCTCGACGGGACGCTGGCCGCTCGACTCAAGGATTCAGACGAACCCTTGTGGGGTTGAAGCGCTTCTCGAGAGTCGTCGAAGCCCGAGGAGCCCTGATTCAGACGAACCCTTGTGGGGTTGAAGCCGCCGTCCACTCCTCGCGCCTCCGCCTGGAGCGCGGATTCAGACGAACCCTTGTGGGGTTGAAGCGAAGTCGACTGGGAAGCGGGCTCGATAACGACGCTGGATTCAGACGAACCCTTGTGGGGTTGAAGCGCCGGAGCCGGTCTCCTCGCGGCGGAGGCGCTCGGTGTCGATTCAGACGAACCCTTGTGGGGTTGAAGCCTCGGAAACCCGGTGTGGGTCTCCCGCGCCTCAAAGATTCAGACGAACCCTTGTGGGGTTGAAGCAAACTCACTCACCCGTATGTTTGTCGTGTGTGAAACGATTCAGACGAACCCTTGTGGGGTTGAAGCGACGACGGGCTGCCGTGCTCGGCGTGCGACGCCAAGAGATTCAGACGAACCCTTGTGGGGTTGAAGCCGGCACCTGCTGGAGAACTCCGATTGGAACAACAAGATTCAGACGAACCCTTGTGGGGTTGAAGCTCTGAGTCATGGCCGCAGAAGTATTCTTCAGCGACGAGATTCAGACGAACCCTTGTGGGGTTGAAGCACGCCTGGGCAAGCCGATGGCGCGGGCAGACAAGTGATTCAGACGAACCCTTGTGGGGTTGAAGCGGATGGGTGAAACCAGCATGAGCTACTACATCGAGATTCAGACGAACCCTTGTGGGGTTGAAGCTGCGAGGGACAGGGAACCGTGGAACGCCGATACGGGAGATTCAGACGAACCCTTGTGGGGTTGAAGCTCGATTTCGAAGCCCGCGACGTCGAGTGAGACGGCGGATTCAGACGAACCCTTGTGGGGTTGAAGCGAGACGGTGCCGCGCGAACTCCGAATGCTGCTTCAGATTCAGACGAACCCTTGTGGGGTTGAAGCTCACCATCTTGCTCATCCACCAGCTCTCGCGAGATTCAGACGAACCCTTGTGGGGTTGAAGCAGACCTCCGAGCAGTCGAGCGACGTCGAGGACCGTCGATTCAGACGAACCCTTGTGGGGTTGAAGCGGAGCTTGTCGGCGGAGGGCTCCGTGACGATGGCGGATTCAGACGAACCCTTGTGGGGTTGAAGCGCGGCGGCCATCCGCGAGCGCCTCCCTGACGGCGCGCGATTCAGACGAACCCTTGTGGGGTTGAAGCGCCGATGGGACGCCGTCGTGGGCCGTGACGTTCGCCCAGATTCAGACGAACCCTTGTGGGGTTGAAGCGTAACCGCACCTCCAGGCGAGTCTTCTGTGAGTTCCTTGATTCAGACGAACCCTTGTGGGGTTGAAGCGAGCTCAACGGACACGATGAATCTTAGAGAACACGAGATTCAGACGAACCCTTGTGGGGTTGAAGCGTCTGGGGCTCGGGGCGCAACAACCGAGACGCCGGGATTCAGACGAACCCTTGTGGGGTTGAAGCTACAAGACCGTCCAGGTGCTCGAGTGGCCGAACATGGATTCAGACGAACCCTTGTGGGGTTGAAGCAAACTCCCGATTTCGGCGGTCTTCGGCTAAGGGTCGATTCAGACGAACCCTTGTGGGGTTGAATACTGGTTCTCTATCCACCCACCAGCGACACATCCAGAAACATCCGGAAATCACCACTCATCACCCCAGTAACCCCACTGAAACCCGCCAAGTCACCACTCGCACGAACCTACCGGAACCACCCCCGGACGGCCTATTGAGTCGGTCATCGACCACCCGATGTGTGCGCTCGAGATGCCGGCCGAACAAAAAAGCAGAGTCGCCGTCGCCTCAGCAGTCGTGGGCGACGATCCGCTCAGGGAGCCCGACCCGCCCACAGACGGGACACTCGACTAGCGCGTCATCGAGGTGTGCCCGCGCAGCCTGACAGTGCGCCCGCACTGCGTCGGGATTCTCAGCGCGGGTCTCCGCTTGGGCGAGGGCCATCCGGGCGTCCGCGAGCGCTTCGGTCAGCGACGCCATCAGAGCGCTCCCTGGTCGCGAGCGCGTTCTTCGTCGACGACACAGCCCGCACAGCGGCCGTATCGGTCACCGTCGGAGGACAACAGACAGGTGCCGCATTTCGCACAGCGACCGCCGTAGAGGCGTGCGCGGACCATCGACAGCGCCTCCGCGACGGCGTCACAGACGAACTCGGTAGTCGACCGGGAATCGATGCGGTGTGCGACCCACCTGCGGCGGGCGTCGATGAAGCGCCGCCACTTGTCGAGGTCACGGGTGGCTTCGACGTGCTCGATAGTGTCGTCGACGACGGTCCACACGGTGCCGAGAGACGTCGAGGAGTAGTGCGTCGCGCCCCCAGCGTCGGTGCCGATTTATGGCACGGTGAGGGTCTCAGATACGAGCTGAACGCAAGTGTGCGAGTTCACGAGACGGGTCGTGCCTTCGTCTGTTAACCAACAACTCGTGTGGGTGGCCGTCCTTTTGTTGGTTAAGATGGTAGCATACAACCCTCTCCAGCTTCTTCTCCGACAAGTCATTCCCCGCGAGAACGCCTCAGAAGACCCCATCGACTGGCATTGTGTGAGACGTCAGCACTGCTGTTGAACTCGTTCGTTGCTGATACAATGTTAGTGGCTGCTGAATACAGGGCCTTATGCAGCAGCAGTACCGCTTGTGGTCGATACAGCTGAACCGATCTAAAATGTTTACTGCCGTGTCTTCGTTGGTGACTCTATGACTTTCATAGATCTCAGCCATTCGTTTGAGGACGAGATGCCGGGCTTCCGTATGGAAAATGAAGACGGGACAGTTACCGAGTATACGGCAGAGATACAACCGTTCTTCACTCACGAAGAGTCCGAATCACACTACGACGGAGAGGCCGCGTTCGAGGTCACGGAGGTCACGTTTCAGACATCGGTCGGCACGTACCTCGACTCGCCGTATCATCGATATCCAGATGGTCGTGACATTGGTGACCTCGATATCGACGAACTCGTGTTACCGGGTGTCGTCGTTGAAGCCCGGGGGCTGGAGCCAGGTGATGAACTCGATGTTGATGTGTTGCCCACCGACCGGACTCTCAGCAATCGGGCTGTCCTGTTCAACTTCGGGTGGGACGACCACTGGGGCACAGAACAGTATCGGTCATATCCGTTTCTCTCGGAGGCGCTAATCGACAGGCTAATCGATGAAAACGTGGGTCTTGTCGGTGTCGATACGATCAACATCGATGATCACCGCAATCCGTCACGACCTGCACATACGCGCCTTCTCGACGAGGACGTCTTTATCGTCGAGAATATGACCGGGCTGGACGCGCTTCACGGAGAGTCC
Organism: Salinigranum halophilum; assembly: GCF_007004735.1. Lineage (NCBI taxonomy): Archaea > Methanobacteriati > Methanobacteriota > Halobacteria > Halobacteriales > Haloferacaceae > Salinigranum > Salinigranum halophilum. Next base: position 355,340 of record NZ_SSNL01000006.1, on the reverse strand, counting down.
TTCCGGCTGTTTGCGGTCCCAGTTAAAGCGGAACAGACGGCTGCGATGCCAATTCGGGCCTTTGCAGAACTACGCTGAAATGCGCTGCTGACGACACTCTCTGAGTGTTGCGCGCCGCTTCTGACAGGGCTCAGTGAGGTTTCTGCGGGCGTGCTGAATACAGCGCGTGTGTGTCACTGGTTAGTCGTCATCTGGCGGGGAATCGGCAATGGTAGATACAGAGTATATATTCAGCAGAGCGTTGACTGTTTGAAACGACGATTTATTCGATCAGTTCGATGCTCGTCGGTTCATTAGCGACTGGATAGTCTTGGGTCCAATAAATCATCATGCGATGGAATCCTAATTGGTCGGATTCATCTTCATTATCCGGTTGTGGCTTGACATTCATCCGGACCGTGTCCCCTACAATCCTCGATTCAGTGAAGCTGACCTGACTACGAATCGGGAGCACGACACTAATCGCGGTCAGAAAGGCAACCGCTTGGTTGCTTTCCCGAGATTCAATCGCACTAGACTCCGCGACCATCTGCTTGCGAAGTTCCGCTTTTGAGTTCGCTAAGAATGTGGCTGTTTCTCCTTGTTCTAACCGCACCCCCTCTTCGGCTTGGAATATTGGCTCAGCCGATGGAAGTTCGTCCCCAGAATAGCGGCCTGAATACGCTACGTCCCCGAGCGACCCACTTGTACATCCGGATAGACTATAGTAGAGTTTGAAAGAATCTACTCACTCGATTTCAAAGACCCGCTGTGAACGTTCTGTGACGACCAGAGCGACGTGACCGACTGCGAAGAGTTTCAAACGCTACTACAGTAACCGCTGCAATCGAGCACCCAGCGAAGAACCTACGTCTCTCCATATTTATTTCGGCACGCCAAAGCGAAAAAGACATTCTGGTGAGTCAGGGCAATAGGCTTCCATCTAAGTACGAACTGCAGTCAATCGGGATTTCCTGCCAAATCGCTTGTATCGCACTGTAACTCGTCCACCCCTCTCCCTCCAGAAGCTCTCCACACGCCTCACAGAATTCCTGCTTCGAACAGTTCCCGTTCTTGTGGAGTAAGTAGAGCAGATAGGAGGGAGCGACTGCAACACCGTATTGGTCTCGTTCCTCGAAGGTTCGACTTATAGATTCTCGACCTCTCTGATCCATGAGAACGACGAACGTGTAGCTTTCTGGGTGCTGTTCGAGTTCTTGTTCTAACGACTGTTCCCCAGCGTCCGGTCCGTGCGGTCGGGGAACGCTGTTGATCGTGGTGAACGCCGTGTTTGCGTTGCCTTCAAACGGTTCGAGTGCCGCTACACTCCCATCGTAAATCCACTTTTGACGGCTTCCATCAGGCGCATATTCAGACTTTTCGCGGGTGTGTCGTTTCAACTCATGAATACAGACGTTCGTCGTCGTCAGGTTGAGATTGCCTACAGCCGTCGGCCACAGAGATGTATTTGCTACAGAAATAAGTGCGTCAGTATCCACAAGAACAGGGTGCCGTATCTCGTCTGAACCCATTCGTTACTCGTTCTGGAAGACGCCATCGGTACTGAGCGTCTCCGCCTTCCCGACTGCCTCGCGTTCACGCTCGATATCCTCGAGCAGATCGCCGATGAGAACCTTTGCAACGCCTTCGTCCAGTTCTCCGTCGAGGTACTGTTGGTGCAACTCGACTCGCTCCTCATTTGAGAGCACTTCCCGAAGCTTCTCCTTGAGTCCCTCTCGAGCGAGTTCACTGATGTTAATCCCTCCCAGACGCATCTCACTGAGGCGTTGACTTGCCCGCTTCTCGTCAGCCCCCCTGAATTGGATTTTGTCGTTGCTTGTTGCCATGGTAACCGGAGATAATCGCTCTGCGAATATATTTGTTGTGACCCGCCATCCGTGTCATGACACACTGCTCTGGTGGCAGTCCCAACATAAAGAGAAAGAGAAGCTCTCTGTCTGTTGTACGCCGCGTCTGACAGGGTTCAGTGAGGTTTCTGTGGCCGTGCTGAATACAGCGCGCGAGTCGGTCACGAGGTCAGCACAGACTACATATTATCCAGCGGACCGACGCGAACAGTCGGTTCCAAACTGGCTGAAGTACTGAGTGGAAGTCACATAATTGCGTGACATCTCAACTGTCGAGTAGGTGCCCGCTGGAGCGTCCGAGGATGCTCGTTGACTATGGTGCCCCGATCATTCTGTCTTTGAGTCCCGCGACGAACGTCGCTAGCTCGTGGTTGAACCGCTCGGGCTCTTCCCAGAACGGACAGTGACTACTGTTCTCGAAAACCACGAGTTCCGAGTCGGGAATCTGCTCGTGCATCCACGCACCAACGTCGCCGGGGAAGATGGCGCTCCCTTCGGCGTACATTAGGAGTGTCGGGATGTCGATCTTCCCAACGACGTCACGGAAGTCGTTATCACAGAACGCCTGAAACGCGGCGACTGTCACGCCGGTTGGCGTTTTCATCATCTCCGCGTACATCTCGTCGATGACATCCTCTGATGGTCGTTCGATAAAGAATGCCTCCAATATCTGTTCCTTGACAAATGACGGCCGGTCGTTCTGCAGGGCTTCGACCACCCCATCCAGCGCTTCAGGTGTGAACTCTCCGAACAGCGGATACTCCCAGCCCTCTTCGGAGAACATGTACGGACTCATGTCGACGAAGACGAACGAGCGGAGCCGGTCGCTTCCGAACTGGTCGAAGTACGAAAGCGCGATAGCAGTTCCCATCGACCACCCAACCAGCGTCACGTCCGTGAGGTTCAGTGACTCCATGAGGTGCCGGATGTCCTGTGCGTACTGGGAGAGAGTGTGATTGTGGTCGGTCTTCCCTGATTGGCCGTGGCCCCGCAGGTCCACTGTGACGACGTGGTACGACTCGGAGAGCGATTCGACGTTCTTCTGCCACCAGTATCCGCCGTTGCACGACCAGCCGTGTACCAAGAGGATGGTCTCGCCCTCGCCACGTTCTTCGTAGTACAGGGGTATGTGGTCCGGCATCTCTAGGTATGCCATACCTTAACTATTAAACAGGTAAGTAAATATATGTTTTTAATGGTAATGGGAAATTCCGGTTTAGACGCTTTTGGACGGAGTTATAAGCGTATTTCTGTATGTCAGGGAATATATCTAGTATGTCTTCTGTCAGTTTTCAATGATAACTATACCTGCTGCATACACCCTCTGTATCTCACACGGCACTTCTGATCGGGTTCAGTGAGGTTTCTGTGGCCGTGCTGAATGCAAGGCGCGAGTCGGTCATCGCTTCGGCGCTCTACGTGACCAAAGTGAATCACTCAGATTCAACGCCAGACCCTCGAATAAGCGGCGAACATCCAGCTGAACTGACGTTCATAACCGAAGACCGGCCTACCGCTCACGCGGGGAACTTGGTACCGGGAGGCAACAGGATACTCATCCCGAGAGTCCCGGTTCAGTTCAGAACGGCAGCGAGAGATGTTCGGCTGGGACGGCGTTTCTGACGGTCACGAGCGGGTCAACGACCTGGCTGATCTCCAACCCGCCAACGAGGCTCGAAAACAAATACGCCTCGGTCTTCGACATGCCGTGGTCGGCCTGCAGCAGCGACAAAACGTCCTGATTTGCGAGTGCAACAGCCTCCTCCATCGTCTCGGCGCTGGCGATGGACTTGACGGCGTCTCCAGTGTCGACAACCGGGCGATCGATTCCTACCTCGGGGTCAGAAATAACCGAGACGGTGATATCGATGTCGGTCCCGATTTCAGCGCCAGTACCGCACATCTCTCCGTCGGCCATGGCAGCCTTGGAATCCCCCATCGCAAGCATGCCACCCTCTTGGAAGACCGGGAAGTAAGCGGTCGTGCCTCCGGTCATGTCCGTGGTGTCGAGGTTTCCGCCGTGGTCGTGAGGCGTTAGTGTGGTGATAGTCTCTTCAGCGGTGGCAACGCCGATGGTTCCAATTACCGGGTCGATAGTGACGTCGATCCCGTCGAAGTCAATCGTCTCGTCTTCGACATCGGTGATTCGTGTCGCGGGGTGTGCGATGTCCTCATCGTCTTTGAGAAGGCCGAATCCGGGTGCGGTGATGACACGGCCGCGGTCCTCGTTGACTCGGACGTCTTCGATTTCTACTTCCAGGATGTCGCCGGGCGCAGCACCTTCGACAGCGATAGGGCCAGTTGCGGCATTAACCTCCTCGGGGATTGAACTAAGCAAGTCGTCATCGGTCTGAATCTCCTTGTTGAGGCTGTCGATCGTCTCAACCGTGAGCGATTCCCCATCTGCGGCGGTGTAGACGGACTCCATGTCCGGTGCGAACTCATACACATGTCCATCATCATCGTAGGAAACGACCTCACGTGACATACAGGAAGTCTTCGGACAATCGACACAAAAAACCCTTCCCCGTCTCGACGATTTGCCGGGTTTTTCGATAGACAGAGTGCTCGCCGTATTAGTCATTTATTTAGGACTACGACCTGTCAGAATTGCTGTCGAAAATGTCCCTGTTACATGATATAACACCTGAGTGGTTTCAGGATTCGACTCGGATCAGAGCGGCTCTGTTCGGTGCCGTTCTGGCCGTGCTACTTCTTGACATCCTACGCCGTCTGCTCGGGGAGTCACTCGCGCCAGCGCTGTTAACAGGCTATCTCTGGAACGGACTTGTCTTCGGGTTAGTTATTGGGTTGGCAGGAGTCGGCCTCTCGCTAACATATGATTTACTCGGATTCGCCAATTTCGCACATGGGGACTACATTAGTATCTCCGCGTTCATCGGCTGGGGTTCTACGTATCTCGTCGCCGGCCTTGGCGAGTTTAGCCCACTGAACCTGTTTTTTCTCGGTGTGGGGGACACGGTGTTCCCACGCGACGTGGGCATAAGCGTGACGAACACGCCAGGGGCGGTAATCTTCGGGTTGGTCGTCGCCGCAGTGGGAGGAGCAACAGTTGCGCTACTCTTGGACCGCTTCGTCTACCAGTCGATACGAAAAACCGGAGCGATTACCCTCCTCATTGCCTCGATTGGGGTGGCGTTCACACTCCGTTTTCTGATCGTGTTCTTATACACACAGAACTCGTTCGGTCTGACGGTCGGAGCGTGGACCTACGCACTTTCGCTCCCGGGCGGAGCGGTCAACATCAGCGCTCCGGATCTCATGCTCGTGACTGTCGCCGTCGCCTCGATGGTGAGTGTCCACCTCCTGTTGACACGGACGAAACTCGGCAAGGCGATGCGGGCGATGTCTGCCAACCGCGACCTCGCTCGGGTGACTGGAATTCCCTCTGAGCGAGTAATTACTGCGACGTGGCTACTCGGTGGCGCACTCGCTGGCCTCGCCGGATTCATGATTGCTCTGTTTCAGGGGACGATTAATTATCAGCTCGGCTGGACACTTCTACTGTTGGTATTCGCCGGTGTCATCATGGGCGGAATCGGGTCGGTCTATGGCGCCATCGCTGGTGGCGTCCTGATTGGACTGGTGACGCGCGTCTCACAGATCTGGATTCCAGCCAGCTTCGCGGAAGCCGTCGGATTCGCCGTGATGATCGCCATCCTGCTCACTCGCCCGTCAGGCATCTTCGGGAGTGATGCGCTATGAGCGGACCGACCGACCCAATCGGGCGCCGGCTCCCCGACTGGGTAGCGACATACTGGGAGCAGGACCTCATCAAAATACTCGGCACGCTCGCGGTGGTGTACGCTCTGTATCTGTTTGTCGGCCTCTTGTTAGGATACGACCTCTTCGGCCAGCTCAACTCGTTGCGTCGGCTCACGTTCCTGATTGTCGTCTACGGAATCGCCGCCTTGGTCGTGAATCTCCACTGGGGGTACAGTGGGCTGTTCAATATCGGCGTTGTCGGATTCATGGCTGTCGGCGTCTACACGGCGACAATCCTCTCACGGCCGGTCGCTGGCCAAAATCCGACCGGCTCGCTCCCTGGCTTCGGCGTCCCACTTCCACTGGCCGTTATCGCTGGCGTGCTCACAGCCGCTGCGGCCGGCTACGTAGCCGCACTCCCCTCGCTACGTCTTCGTGACGACTACTTCGCCATTGTCACGCTGGCCTTCGCTGAGATACTCCGAATTACGTTCAAATCCTCCGAGCTTCAGGAGGTCACGGTCTTCGGGTGGACCTTCGGAACTGGCGGGGGGCGTGGAATCCGAACGTTCTCCAATCCGGTTCGAGACTTCTTTGAAACGTCCGGTCAGCCGCTCGTCACCGCCGTCGAGACGGTTGGTGTCGACGGCCGTGTCGTCCCTGACTGGTCCTTCGTGTTTGTCCTGCTCGTCATCTTGATCGGCACTTACTGGCTGATCGCCCGTCTCTCGGCCTCGCCCTTTGGACGCGTGTTGAAGGGGATTCGCGACGACGAAGAGGCGACGCAATCCCTCGCAAAGCACACGTCCTCGTTCAAGATTCGTGCGTTCGTGATTGGGTGTGCGATACTGGGCCTTCTGGGCATCGTCTGGCAGGGCGCAAGCAGCGGCTACGTCACTCCTGACCGCTTTATCCCCGAGCTGACATTTTTTATTTGGATTGCTGTCATCGTGGGTGGCGCCGGCTCAAACACTGGGACGGTCGTTGGGACGATTCTGTTCGTTGGGCTCATTCTCGAAGGACCTGGTCAGGTACGCCGAGTTGTTGAAGAGTTCGTCGGACTGTCTGGGTCTGTTCCGACGTTCCCAGACGCGCTCGGTGCGCTCGTGGGCGGGAACATCGATCCGCTCGTGCTGTACCTCTTCGATCAAACCAGTGCGCTCAGGGTCATCCTCACTGGACTGGTGCTGATTTGGCTGCTGAAGCGGCGCCCACAAGGGCTGTTCGGGAATCGTCAGGAGATTGCCTCAAGTGTCGACCTCAAGAGGTTAGTCGCAGAGCGACGGGAAAATAAATCAGGTGCGCAGGTACAGGGAGGTGACGGAGATTGAGCCGACAATCCAGAGCTGAGGATACTACTAATGACGATGCCGATGCCGGTGACCCGCACGGGCTTGACTGGCAGGCCAATCCAGTACTCTCCGTTAACGGCTTACAGAAGAGCTTCCAAGGCGTGACTGCGCTCGACGGCGTCTCCTTCGACGTCGAGTCCGAGACGCTCACGGGACTCATCGGCCCAAATGGCGCTGGAAAATCGACGACGTTCAACGTCATTAGCGGTGCCATCGAACCGGATGCAGGCCGGATCACCTTCGATGGCGAAGACATCACAGGGTTGGAACCATACCAAACGTCATCCCGAGGGCTCGTCCGGACGTTCCAAATCGCCCGTGAGTTCGAGAACATGACCGTTCTCGAGAACATGATGTTACCACCGAAGAACCAACGTGGGGAGACGGCGTGGCGGTCTGTTCTGCCGGGAATGCGTAACGATGTGCAGCGGGACGAAGAGGAGTTGTTTGAGCGTGCGTGGGAGATGCTCGAGTTCTTCGACATCGATCATCTGGCGCTGAAGGATGCGGGAACGTTGTCGGGAGGCCAGCGAAAGCTTCTAGAGTTGGCTCGGTCGCTGATGCTCGACCCTGACGTACTCCTACTCGACGAACCCTTCGCGGGTGTGAATCCGTCGCTTGAGAAAGAGTTGCTCGACCGTCTCGAGGATTTGAGAGACCGTGGACGGACCTTCCTTCTCGTCGAACACGACATGGACCTTATCATGCAACATTGTGAGCGAGTCATCGTGATGCATCAGGGACAGACGCTGGTGACTGGGTCACCCGAAGAAGTCCGATCCGAAGAACGAGTCATCGAGGCGTATCTCGGGGGTGAAGTAGCGTGAGTCTCCTCGAAGTGGATGGTCTTTCCGCCGGCTACGGCGACCTCAAAGTATTGACCGACGTCGATATGCATGTCAACCATGGGGAGTATGTCACGATTGTCGGTCCAAACGGTGCAGGCAAATCGACGATGATGAAATCCGTATTCGGCTTGACTGACCGGATGGATGGAACCGTCGCTTTCGATGAGACTGAAATCACGACGATGGATCCCGAGGAAATCATCCACGAGGGGATTGGATACGTCCCGCAGACCGACAACGTGTTTCCACCACTCTCAGTCCGCGAAAACCTCGAGATGGGTGCGTACATTCTCGATCAAGTACCCGAAGACACGTTTGAAGACGTCTACGAGAGATTCCCAGTGCTTCGGGAGCGAGCCGCACAGAAGGCCGGGACACTCTCAGGTGGGCAACAACAGATGCTCGCGATGGGCCGGGCGTTGATGCTTGACCCCGAACTGCTCTTACTGGATGAGCCCAGCGCAGGTCTTGCGCCCGACTTGGTCGAAGAGATGTTCGAGCGAATCGACCGAATCGTCGAGTCGGGCACCGCCGTCTTGATGGTTGAACAGAACGCTAAGGCCGCGCTACGCCACTGTGACCGAGGATACGTTCTCGTCAACGGTAAGAACCGCTACGCCGACACTGGTGACGCGTTACTCTCAGACGAACAGGTCCGCAAGGATTTCCTGGGCGGCTGACCGGATCCGACATCGACTCTATGCATACTGGCACAGACGGTGTTACGTTAGTCGTAGAAGTCCTCAGTCCATGGCCGCTGAAAGGAAAGATGATTCAGCGGTTTTCGGCTGGTCCGTCAGTCAGCTCCCCGGCTCAATTGCTTGGTCTCGATTGACAGTCACGAGGTCGAGCCGGTTGATGCCTGACTCGCTGTCGTCGAACTCCCAGAGCTCATAGGTTCCAGCTCGAAGGTCACCCTCATCATCGAAGTCAACGGCCGAAGAGGCACCGACGTACTGAATTTCTTCGCCGTTCGCGGCCATTTCGACACCCTCCGCGAGGTTATCGATGGTGACTTCGGTCCCTTCTGGGTTCGCGACGTTCTGCATCTGGTCGCGAACTGCCGGTCCACTATTTTCGCCGGCTGCGGCGTTCGCCAACAAGGTAATCGCTGAGGCGTCGTACGTTTGGGCGGTGAAAGCGGCGGCCGCATTGCCGTACTCTTCTTCATACTGCGACACGAAGGTATCGTACGTCGGACCGTCTGCTGCCGGCATCGTCCCGATTGCATTGCTCATGTCCTGACCGACCTCATCGGGCAGCGTTGGTGCTTTTGTACCGTCGGTCAACATGATCGGACGGCCGGTGTCGAAGTCGGCGTAGTAATCTCGGAACAGTTGGGTTCCACTTTGAGGGTATGTGATGACAACGAACAGGTCCGGATCATCCTGTAAGGCGGTCTGAAGAGCCGAACTGTAGGACGACTCTGTCGGGTCGTGGACGACCTGTTGCTGGACGCTCCCGCCGAAGCCCTGCTCAAAGTGGTCAGTGAACCACTGTGAGAGCAACTGACCGTAGTCGTCGTTGATGTAGGTCGTCGCCGCAGTCTCGATACCGTCTAGTTGTTCCGAAGCGGCTTGAGCCATCGCGAACCCCTGATAACGATCACCGGGGGTTGTTCTGAAAAAGAAGCCGTCGTCCTCAAACGTCCGTAGCGTTGGAAGCGTGTTTGACGGGGAGCAAGCGACCATCTCATTCGGCACGAACACTTGGTTGCCGATTTCAATGTTCGAGGTTGCCCCACCGACCATCATCGGGTAATCAGCGTTGACCAAGGCGTTGGCCCCGCTGATGGCATCGGGAACGGTGGTTTGAGTGTCTTCCTCTTGGGTGCTGACGGTGATGCCGTTGTCGGCGTCGTTGACCTGGTTGGAGGCCATGATACCCGCATCTCGCATTGCCGTCCCCAACGCCCCCAGGTCACCGGTTAGCGGTAGGAGGAACCCCTGCATAATTTCTCGGTCTGTACTACTACTACCGCTGCTTCCACCACTGCTCGAGCAACCAGCGAGCGCCATCGCTCCGGCCGCACCGACTGACTTCAGCACGTTGCGCCGTGACAGCCTGTTCGTTGTCCGTTCCATGGGCCGCGATTTACTTTTGACAGTTCGTTATTAATGTATTTGGACGCATCAAAATTGGCTGATAAGTTCGAACAGTAGAATTGAACTCAGTATCCGAACTAATTATCAGAGTCAGAGTATTGGATCGAGAAAACCAATGCAATTGTTCAGTCGGACACCAGCAAGGAACGTACAGGAAGACGAGCCCTTCTAGAATGGGGCCATACTATCTCGAATGTCATGTTATTGTTTTTATGATTCTCTCGTGCACATCATATTGTCAATACGCACTTCAGAGGTAAGCAATCTCGCCAGCTGTGTCTCTGGGCCCTACTCGGAGGTATCACTCTCCTTTTGCTCGTGTCAGCTCCCAGCTCGAAGGCAGTACTGGTGGTCGTCAGTGTGACCACTGGGTTCCTCTACGGTCTCCGTCTCAGAACGGAAATAAGGAGGCGATTGTTGTCAAGAATACATCATTAATTATTTTGATTCGTAATACGATTCGTCCAATATCTTGTGATATAGTTATTTATTGCGAGTGAGAGCAGGCTTTAACACAATATATCTGTATTTTAATTTCTGTATGTCGATTACTGGTGGCACCTGCCAGTACGTTTTCGACCCGACTGATTTCGAGAGACGGGGTGACGACCACAACGAGTGTCAGAACGGCAATGCGGCGTTCAATTGGTCCAATCCCGAGACGTGGAGCGGCGGCCGGGACAACGAATGTCGCGTGGACGAGGCAGTGTTGAACGAGGATGGTGTCTGGACCTGCCCACACGATGCCGAAGGAGACGACGACCGGTGTATCTTCCATCGCCCACTGGCGGAGAAAGACGAGACGGCGGTACTCGACGCATTCGTGGCCGCCGTCAAATCGAGAGACGAGGCCGACACGGCGACGGACGACCAAACAGGACAGTTCCTCGGGGCGGCGTTCGGTCGCCTTGACCCGCGTGGTGCCGAGCGTCTACAGCGGGTGTCGGGCAACCTCCGACTGTCGTACGCCACGATTAGTGGCTCAGTGGATTTCTCCGAAGTGGTGTTCGAAGGGAGCGTCTCGTTCGTCGGCGCAACGTTCCAGTCTCCCCAGTCTGACGCCGATACCGCGACCGAAGCGTCATTCGAAGGGGCCACATTCAAATCAGAGACGACCTTCGAAGACGCCGCCTTCGAGCTTCCAACGACGTTCACGGGCGCGACCTTCGAAGCACGGGCATCGTTCGCAGGCGTACACTCCGAGGAGATGCTGGGCTTCGACAGTGCCGTCTTCGAGGACGTTTCGAGGTTCAGGGAGGCGGTGTTCGAGAAGCTCGTCAGCTTCGAACACGCCACGTTCAGCGAGCGAGCCGATTTCTTCGAGTCGACGTTCGCTGACGCCCACGTGCCCGACGAGCCGTACGCTATCGAGCCGGCGGCGTGGTTCGGCGGCGCAACGTTCGAGCGGGGGGCAGAACTTTCCTGTTCGACCTTCGAGGTCCAAGCCGACTTCGCACTCGCTACGTTCGGGGAGAATGCCGACTTCCACCAGACCACCTTCGGCGCAGAGGCCGATTTCATGAGCGCGACCTTCGGTTCGGACGCTGATTTCCTGGGGTGTGAGTTCGTGGCGGCAGTGTCGTTCCGCAAGGCCACGTTCGGGGGCACCGCCGGATTCCAGGGCGTGGATCTCACCGGGCAACAGTTCCATGGTGCGGACCTGACCGACGCAGACTTCGGTGACGCGACCCTGTGCCGGGCAGACCTCGAGTCCACGTTGCTGAGCCGTGCGAGGCTGACCGGCGCCGACCTGCGCGGTGCCACACTCTCGGGAGCGGTCATAGGCGACGTACACGTCGACGAAGACACGCGATTTCTCGGTCGTCCCGGCGACGACACCCGCTCGCCGCATACCATCGCGGCGATCCGCGCCAGCCATCCGTGCGTCTACGACCCGGCCTACGGCGACGACGGGCACGCTGACACTGACACGGCTAAATCGGTCTACCGGACGCTGGAGGACCTCGGCCGGCGAACGGGCCGGTCTCGGCTCCAAGCCCGCTGTTTCGTCCGACGGCAGGATCTCCAGAAAGACGGCTACTGGGACGATGCGACGGCCGCCGACGTGACCGCCGAAGAGCGGCTTGTGGCAGGGGCACGATGGGGTCGGTCGGCGGTAGCACGGGCGATGCTGCTCTACGGCGAGAGTCCGTGGCGAGTCATCGGCTACAGCTTCGTCACCGTCATCGGGTTCGCACTGCTGTATCCCCTCGGTGGCTGGATGCGACCGGAGGGAGGTGAACCGGTCACGTACGACGGCCTCGCGAGCGTCGCCGAGTTCGGAAACTCACTCTACTACTCGACCCTCACGTTCACCGCACTCGGCTTCGGCGACTTCCAGCCGGTCGGGTTCGGTCGCGTCTTGACCACGATAGAGACGAGTTTCGGGGCGGTGTTGCTCGCTCTCTTGGTGTTCATTCTCGGTCGACGAGCGGCGCGATGACTCACACCGACGTCCGTCCCACCCGGTCGAACTGCGACTCAGCGGAGTCGAGCGCCGACGACAGGGCGGTGTCGAACGATGGAGTCCAGCCGGCGTTTTCGAGCCATCCGGGCTTCCCTTTCGCGTCTACGGCGTTGCCGTCCCGCATCGCATTGATTTCGACAACCGGCCGCCCAGAGGACGACCCGGGCCGTTGCTTGATTCCTTCCTCCCAAATTTCGATGTGTCCGCCCATGTTCCCTCCTTTTAGAAGTTTGATGTGAAACGAGAAGTCGACCTCCCGGGCGTTCTCCTTGAGGTTCTCTACCGCTGCATCGAGCGCCCGGTCCTCGGAGAGAAGGGATACCCCGATTCCTTCGACTTCCCTCTCGTCCGGTGTGAACCCTTTAGCGATGGCGACGTTCGGCGTTGCGATCCGGTATATCGGACTCCGACGGACCACGTTGGTCATCTTGATGTCGATTTCTTCCACCATCACATGTCCAGTTGAAATCATTTCAATTCAAAGTTTCGGCCATCTATCAGTATTTCCGTGAGCCTTCGTACTTTGATTCGACTGAACGGTGTCTTTATCTAAAATTCGGGTGAGAGGGTGGCAGAGCATCCGGGGAGAGACCACTTCGGAGGGTCGCATCCTAGACGGTGAAAAATCGGATAACGACGAATCACGCCGTGATCGTGAGCGGTTTGCAAGATGCGACTCCTCGGCAAAGACTCCTGTATTGTGTCGTCGCCTCCGGCCTGCAGGACTTGTCCGAACACTCGCTCTGCAAGGCGTGTGCAGACGCCGACCCCACGCGAGCAGCCTTCGGTGACCGCCGCTGGCCGGCTACCGCGAAGGTCTCGCGCAGTAGAGGGGGAGACGTGTTGGACTCTATGATGACTCTATCCACTGTCTGTGTCACGCGCTTCTTGTCCTAGTGAGGGGTTCAACTGAGCCAGTCTCGGGACCCTTCGGCATGGAACACCTCACTCGGTTCAGTCAGCTACTCAGTGGGGCGCAATCGTGACCCTCATCGGGGATTCCGTTCCCGCCTCGCCGCGCTCGCCTCCACGGGGCGGGGGCTACTGAGACGCTCGCGGTGCTCGCGTCTCACTTCGCTCGCACCTTCCCGGTGCGCCAGCAGCCAAGTGTGGTTGCGGTTTTCGCCCCTTGCGGGCTTTCGCGTTCCAGCCCTTGATGCCGCTGTGCGCGCTGGCGCACCTCCTGCCGTCGGCGCGCCACCGTGCTCGCGACAGTCGGCCTGGACACGAACCCGCAGAACGGGACGGACCGCGAACCACCTTGGCGCTGGCCGCTCAGGTCCCCGCCCGCGGCGCGCGCGGCTGGTTTCTTCTCTCCTTCTGAGCGCTCTCGCTCGCGCCCCAAGGGGCGCTCACGAAGGCGCGAGCGAGAGCGCGTTGAGTGGATGTCCGTCGATGAGAGAAGAGCCGCGGCTGGAGAGTCGTGGAGTGGGGTGAAGACGCCGAGTGAGCGCCTTCAGAGCTACAGCAATGTCTAGTACAAACGTATTCGGACAAGAAGTTTCGGTCGATGAACAGGCGTACGAACAGGTGAACGAGCGGGTCGTGGATGAAAACGGCTTCGAGGTCGTCGACGAGACTCCTGAGTTCAGAGCGACGGTGCAGATGGAAGTGCAGGCGAAGGTGGATGCGAACCACCCTGAGGGGATGGTCGACACTGGTCAGGAGCGAATCTACGGTGCGACCCTGGCCCAAGAAGAGCGCATCAACGCAAGAGCGGCGGAACTGGCGTCCATCAGTACGAAAGCGACGCTCGGAACCCAGGAGGGGCGAGCACAGCGGACGTCCGATGTGGTGGGTGCGATGAGTGCGCGGCGACGTGAGGAGTTCGACGAACGGGCGGCGGCTGTGGATTCGCTGTTCGGCCAGGAGGGTGATCCTCGTGAAGAACTCTCTCGAGACGAGTTGGCGATGGTGAACCGCGAGTCGATGCGGATGGCCAGGAAGCTGAAGGGGTGGTCGCGAGCGGCGATCAGTCGGCGGCTGGCTGAGAAGGTCGTGAACGGCCAGGGGATGATGACGGCCGTCGTCGGGACGTTCGAGGAGCTACAGACCGAGCCTGGGCGGGTCGTGCCGATTGGAGCACTGGAGGACGTGCGCCGTCGAGAGGTGAGTATCGAAGGTCGCGTCGAGACGTTGTGGGTGCCCTCCCATCCGAGTATCGCCCAGGTCGGGCTGATTGGAGACGAGAGCGGCCGGACGCGTGTGACCATCTGGAAGCGGTCGGATGCCCCCCAGATTCGAGAGGGCGAACTTGTGCGGATTCACGGGGCGGCGCGAAACTGGTACCAGGGGCGTGTATCCCTGGCTGTGACGGGCTGGTCGGACGTGAGGTTCCCCGAGCGCGGTCGGTGGTGGGAATAGCCGGTCGCCGCGGGCTCTTTTTTGCTGTGTGCCGGACCAGCCCCACCTCCCCACCCACCGCTCCGTGCTCGCGCCAAGGGCGCTGCGCGCGCAGCCACAACCGTTCTTCCAAGTCTCCCGCTGGTAATGACCACAAGAATGAGCTGAGCGTGTCCAGGGACAAGTCGGCCTTATCGGACGACGTAACGAAGACGGACGTGAGCAGCATGCGAATGAGTAAGCGGTTCGCCGAGTTCTATCAGGACTTCTGGGAACTTCCAGAGGATTCGAGTTTGACCTGAGCGAGCAGGCGCTCGCTCGGCAATCGATTCGACTCGGGACTCCGTCCGATGTAGGACAACTTCACACAGAGATACAAAACGTGACTCGATGTCAAGGCCGAGCAATGCGTCCGTATACGTTGTCGAACCGCTCGATTCAGGACCGACCGGACCCCCACTCGACGTTCGATGACATCTAACATACGACTACGAATCGAGAGTGACGGCGTGAGGTGCGTATGGAATCTAGACAACCATCGCGGCGCCTATTGTTGTGGCAACCTCCTAAGGCCCCTCAACCTATGGGCCCGGTATTGTTTCGACAACGAGATCAGGTACGGCATCCGGATCCACCCACGAGTGGAAACGGCTGTGGAGATCGAACTTCTTGAACTTGTTCTTGTGGGGCCAACTGTACGATGCAGGTGGTTCGTTTTCCTTGACTCTTCTCTCGACGATGGCCTCTACCTCTTCACGGCTGACCGTGGCGTCGCTCGCGGCCAGCCGTCTCGTGAACCGCAGTTCGCGCTCGTCATCGTCGAATTGAGAATCGAAGTGATCTTCGAGTGTCTCGACGACGAGTTCGAGATCGGGGTCGGTATTCGGGTCGTGATCACGAACGTAGACGTGGGCTTTCTCAAAGAATGGGGGATCGTCTATTTCTCCCAGCTCAGGCGCTTCGCCGCCACTGTCTTTCTCGTAGATCGCGACGATGTAGCTGCTAAACGCGGCGATGAGAGTAAACATGATATCCTCATCAGGCAGTCGGCTGGTTCGGAGTTGCTTGACATCGCCAAGGATGACGGTGTATGCGCCGATTTTTTTGAGCTCATGGGCCGCACTTCGGAGGCGGTACCGGTACGGCGAGCGATAGCTTCCAAGGATGAAGTAGGAGATGACTGGTGACCGAAGCGGAGCGATTTCGTTGGCGTCGAACTCGAGAATCGCGTGGAGTTCCTCTTGCTCAAGTTCGACACCTTCTCCGATCGCGTGATCGACGTACTCGAAGAGTTGTGCGGCGTGTTCCGGAGGGGAGGGGTCTTCCATGGAAGGACCTCTATCGTGTCATGTATATCTCTTCCGACCAGTGTTATTCTGAGAGTATTTTTAGCACCAATGCAGGTGAATCATTATAGGTGGTGGAGACCTACACCCAATTATGTCTAAAATCGACGACGCCAGAGCGGACGAACCTGTGTCTGACCCTTTCGGAGCACAACAACGGTTGTTCAAACTCCTCTCTCAGGACACTCGTCACAAGATCATCCAGATGCTCCTCGGCCATCCTGACCACCTCGCGTCGCTCG
The DNA here is from genome assembly GCF_007004735.1 of Salinigranum halophilum. Taxonomy (NCBI): domain Archaea; kingdom Methanobacteriati; phylum Methanobacteriota; class Halobacteria; order Halobacteriales; family Haloferacaceae; genus Salinigranum; species Salinigranum halophilum. The sequence continues at coordinate 339,064 of NZ_SSNL01000006.1, read as the reverse complement.
ATGAGCTCGTATACATGACCGGGAAGAGTAGTGGAGCGATTCGGAATCAACTCAACGAACTAGAGGAGGCCGACATCATCGATATGTACCCATACCCAGAGAACATGGACGAGCGCGAGTATCCCGCGAAGTTCTACGGGTTCACCCCGTACGGCGTTCGCGTTCTCGACCAGTACAACTACCTCTCCGGTCTGCCCGTGATGCGCGCCCTCTACGCTCGAACAAAAAAAGACGAGAAGGTCGAAACACACGCGGAGGCCCCACGTCCGTCGCTTCCGGAGACGGTGCGAAACGCACTCACCTTCGATGAGTCTGGTGAGAACACGGAATTCGACGGTGACGACGAGGATGGCGACACACCGTTGCTGACGATGACCCAGATAGCTGCCTCTTCAGCGCGAGTTCCTGATGAGTCATAGAGTGTCGCTCAGAGGGATTTAATCACGCGACAATTACCGCTCGAAACGACGACGCTCCGGTCGTTCCTCACCGCATCACCCCGTCCATCTGAGTGAACAACATCCCCATCGGTCCCAGAGAAGAGGTATCTAACCAGTCGTGACGACGACCTAATCGCCCAAGTACGAGCATGAACACCTCAGATCCCTCTCCACCGAGTTCGGCAGGTGTCAAGTGCTCCGAAACGCGGTCTTGATGTCGCTTGAGGAACGCATACGCCTGTTCCTCGGCACTGATCTCGTAGCGGAACCCGTCGTCTGTTTGCTCAGCGGTCGCAACGTACTCACTTATCTTGAGTACGTCCGTGAGAGTGCCCAGTTGTCGTTCGATATCGTAGAGGATATGTCGAATCATCAGGGGAAATCCTTCGACGCCAAACTCCTCTCGTAATTGCTTCTTCTTATCGGGCATCGCTCCCTTGAACTGTTCAACGACGTATTCTTCGACGGGAACCTGTCGCATCTTCTCGAGATACGCCTCGAGTTCGTAAACGTGCGAGGTGAATTTCAGCTGGGCTCGATAGAGGAGTTCAGGGTCTGGCAACACGCCATCTTCGACTGCCGACTCGACGGTCACATCACCGATGTCGTCGAGACACTCGTAGAGATCGATCAGAACCGTCGTGTAGAATCGGTATGCCGTGAGGACTGAGACCGTTGCATCACTGACCTCTCTTGGAGAGTACGAGAAGGTCTCATCGGGATCGAGTGAGTCGCCCATTCCGCTGGAAAGCGTGGCTTCGAACTGGGCGCCGACGTAGACGAGTTCTGCGAGCAATTCGACCGTATCGTAGCCGAACCGCTCGGGAATCGCGCTGCTGTGGACCTGGGATCCTGGAGCAAAGACTCCCTTCGGATCGCGCTGGATATCTTCTGGCAGTTTCTCGGGGTCGATAAGAGCCGTACTCTCCCATGTGGGGGTTGGGAGATACTGATCGTCATAGAGAAATCCGACCTGAGTTTGCACCCGACGTGCAGGATCTGATCGGTACTCCGGAAAGAGTAGGCAATACCAGTACGCCTCTCCGGCAGGATTTCCTATGAAGACCTCCTGGGGTTTCCTATCAGTGGCTTCGAAACCACCGAAGACTGCTTCGCTCCCGACTCCTTGCCGGAACTCGTCCCACGTGTGTGTCTCGGGATTCGACCGGGGCTGGATAACCAACTCACCGCGGAACTCATCATCATCCTCGAAAGCATCAATTGCCGACAACGGTGCGATCCGAACGTTGTCACGACGGTGTGCTCTGTCGTGTTCCGGTTCCTGGTCCCAATAGTTCTGGACGAGGTAGGGAATCACCTTCGGGTCAATTTCGACGAGCGAGAACCCACCACGATGTTCGACTGATTCGAACCGGTATGACGAATCCGATTCGACAAGGGGTCCCCGCAGGAGGTGCCCCGGTTCGACGAATGAGAGCACCTGAGCGACGCTCGGGTCTGCGGTGGTCCTCTCGACGGGGATCGCGTCCGCAGCAGTATCGACAAATCGGCCGTTCTCCTCCGAGATTGGATTCACAATGAGTTCATCCTCGGTCATATGGAGCACTCGAAAAACGTCAGAGTCGACCATACTGGGATAGATATTGTCGACCTGAAGAACCTATCTCCCTCATTATCTCGTTCGATTTTCAATGTGTGGGTAACGGTCCGCCAGTGGTCTGGACGCACTCGGAGTGATGATGTCGAGACAAAACTGCCGTTCACGTATCAGTGGAGCATGTTCGACAATTTGAGACGAGGGTACTGTCGTCCACGGTCATCTCAGAAGGGGACGGAGGTATGTTTAGATATCAATTCAGATTCTCAGACGCACAAGATTATACATGAAATTCCGTCTGCACGAACTATGGAACGATTGCTCCAGCTACACGTATTAACACCGGAAGATGACGAGTACCGGTGGGATCGCATCTGTGAGATACTGACTGCGGAAGGATTTCCGATCGTTGATGATGGCGACTTGCTGTTCAGTGATTCGGAGGTAGAGTTCGCGACCACGTTATTCGAGGCCCGAGCAGATAATCTCGAGCAAGTCGGGCGTGTGCGGAGCGAACTCGCCGAGCTGTACGACGATGGAGACGTATTCAGACACGAGCGTCCGTTGAATATGGAACACGGCCGGTCAGTGAAAAATCCGAGCGCCCACATCATCCTCCAGGTGGTCAATATCGGGATCGATCAGCCACGGATTTCCTGGCGTCAGTCGTTCGATCTACTTGACAATATGCCACGAACAGACGAGGGATATCTCTACCATGCAACATCAAGATCCGTCTTTGCGGTAGACGTGGCGTCTGGAGACTTGATATGGGAGCGTGAATGTGAGCGAATCACCAGTGTGCCTGAAGTGGCTAACGGAATTGTAGTCGTGAAAGGCTCGTTCTCGGTCCGAGCGTACGAGGCGGTGAGTGGAGAGTTACTCTGGGACTTCACGACGGGCGAGGACCCCGATAAAGATTTGATCGATGCTCGAGTCGAGATCGGCCCGGAATCAGTCTACATCGGCACACGTGGTGGATCAGTACTTGCTCTTTCGAGAACAGACGGGTCCTGCACGGTTCACAGCAGGTTTGAGAGTGCTGTCGTTCAGGTAGCCTACACCGATCACGGCCTCCTTGTCGGGACGGCGGATGGCTCCGTGTACGCGGTCGAACCTGCTGGCACACCGAGATGGGCACAAGACCGGAGCTTTGGATTCGGTCCAGTACGCGAGGACGTGATGTACGTAACCGCCGGCCATCGAGTCGAGGCCATCTCGCTGTCTGATGGGTCTCGCGAGTGGCAGACTGAATTCACGGTAACGAAGGAGGTCCGAAAGCAAGGGACTGAGACGGACGAGACCACACGAAAACAGTATAAAGCACCGGTCAATGGCCCGATCTGTGTCACAGTCGGCCGACTCCTCGTCCCGACGTTGAATGGGGTGTTCTGTCTCACCCGGGACACGGGTGCCATCGAATGGCGATTCGACCCGACAGAGAACAAACCCCTCCATCGATTCCGTTCTGCTCATCTCATTGGAGAGCGCACCACAGTCGCCCTAGATAGTGATGGGACGATCTACTGCGTAGATATCGAAACTGGCGAGCAGTTCGCGACGTACATACTTGGTGGCGAGCCACACCCGATCGTTCCACTCGGGGAGAGTGCAATCGCCACAGTAAGCGACGAGCTGCTCCGATTAGACGATTTCCCAACTGTTCAGTGACCACTTAGGGGTCGAACAGGATTCTCACGTGCTCGCGGGACCATCGTGCTTCGTCCGACTCGAAAACCGTGACCGTAAGCCGTGAAGGCCCACGTCCAGGCAATCGCGTGAGTCGGACGCGGTAGTGTGAGATACTCTTCATAGACCGCAGTCGACGAAAATTGTTCATGCTGACATCTGAGAGGAAAGGAATTTACTCCTCTCAGCACGCCTCCTCAATATCTGATGCTATGACCACTCTCATCGAGCCCCGTGTTCTGTTGGCGGCGAAGGAGTTCTTGCTCCCAGGGGAGAACACGCCAGGATATGCGGTCGTCGACTCGCAATTCGGCGTCGAGAACTGGGGCTCGACACCGGTTCCGAGAGCCGTTCGGAGGAGTCTCCGGCCGATCAACACGCTTCAGTTGCGCGGTGGTCTGCCTGATGCGCTCATCGCCCCGCCAACGCCTGAAGCGTATCGAGGCCACGCCACCGATGGTGAGAGGTCGCTCCCCGTTGCTGTCGTCGAGGCAAAAGGAGTGACCGCCTCAGGTCATGGACACGACCGAAACGCAACCAGGGTTGCAATCACCCAGGCTCACAGCCACCTCGGAGAAACGAATGTGGGGTATGCCGCTGTCCCACGGGTATTGATTCGAGACGAAGACCGGTCGTTGGCACGAGAGCTGAACATCGGCCTTCTCTCGGTCGAGGAGGGTACCGTCGAACTGATCGAATCTCCCAGACTGGTCGGTACCGATGAGACACCGGCGGTCAGGACCATCAGGTTTCACGGGGCGGTCGGCGGAGCACCTGTCGAGAACTTCACAAAAAACCACCCAAAGAACGCGCTTGGATACGCGATAGCAGTAGCTCACGAGAACGATACCGACTCCGTGTTCAAGCGATACGTCATCCGATCCGTTGGCGATGCGTGTCGAGACGCCACAGCACTCGGATTGGTAACCAGCGGGGTCGACGGTACTGTGCTGACGCCAACCGGTCGTGAAGCCGTCCGCACAATCGCATACCACCACGGTAGTCTCGATTCGGCACTAAAGGCGATCGATGCACAGACGCGATCTCGCACTCGGCTTATCGACGCCCTTCCGGTGATGGGTACAGTGGCTCGGCAGGCTATCCTCGGGTATCCTCCGACGCACGTGTTGATCGACACGTTGCGAGCATTGGCCGATGAGGGAACCGATCAGCCCTCGCTCTCGACAGTCGCACGGGCGATCGCGAGGGATCGACCGGATTTCGCGCTTGACCTCTTCGTGAGTCCGGTTGCACACTCTCGCGAACGTGTCCTCACAGGAAACGATGATCAACCACTTGATCTGGAGGCTTTCGAGAGTGGAGCGGTCTACTCGACGCACACTACCTTCCAGTACAAGGCGATCTTGTATCATTGCGGACTACTCACCGAGCGTGGCCATGATAAAAAATCTACCCTGGACCCCACGACAGACGTGTGGGCACTTGAGACGCCATTGAACAGCTGAGCTCAATGCTGTATTGTCTTTGCGTCGTTCTGTGCTCGAGGAACTCCTCGGTACTGTGAGAGAACCAGTCCTGCAGACCTCTGGTGTGGGTCGCTACACGGAGAGGGCTGAACTCAGGGAGCACGCATCGGGTACTGCGCATCGACGGTGGGACAGTCCCACCGAAGGTCGCAGGCCGAACACGTCTCTTCGGACGGGGCCTCGCTCGGCGGTCGCCACTCCTGTGTGTCCCGACTCTGTTCGATATCGCCGACGGTCGCTCTGAACGTCTCCAGAGCGCGGTCGATTTGCGTCCTGTCGAATTCGATTTCGACCTGTGCCTGCTCGGGGTCTGACTCGCCCATGAAGTACAGAACTGCGCGGGACGGGAGCACGCCGTTTTTTTGCTCGTAGAGTCCGGCATAGACCTGCATCTGGTAGCGGTAGTTCTCGATGTCGATGTTACCGTCTGTAGGCAGTTGTGCCGCCTTGTAGTCCCATATCTCCCACTCGTCCGGGTCGTCGGTTTCCAGCGACCCCTCGTCCCGCACGAGGACGTCGACAGTCCCCTCGATGACGAAGCTCTCCTGTTGTGACTGGAGTCGGTGTTCGGTGTCTTTGACTCGTGGATACAGTTCATCAGCCATCTGTTCGTTGAAACGTTTGATGTATGCGAGTGCCCGGTCTTTGGCATCACCACTCATCGGTTTCGTTCCATGAGCGATGAGGGCGTTACTCACCTGAGTGAAATATCGCTCGATATCCGCCTCGTTCGGAATCCCTTCAGGTACGTCATCTAATTGCCCACGATACTGCTGGTGCATCCGGTCGAGGGTTTCGTGAACAACTGTCCCGAAGTACAGTTGTGCAGCCTGGGCGGGTGAGAATCCATAGTCAGAGAAGTGACCATACTGACGTGCACATCGACGGTACGAGAGGATGTCACCGGTGACACTGTACCGCCGTCTAACGCCGTCGTTCGGCTCGTACTCTCTGTCGATGGCCTCGAATCGGGCGAAGTCGGTCCGGTCACTGAGTACCCGACCTCGGGCTGCCAGTGAGTCTGGCGTCACTGCTCGTCCACCGGTGTCGTTCCCCAGCGCGACCTGCTTTGTGCCAGATTTTGTCCCGGCGAGAACCAGCGCGTCCTGTGCCCGCGAGTACTGGACGAAGAATCGCCTGATAGTATCGCCTGCTGCACGCACTTCGGCACTACTCCCGTCAGTGTTCAGGTCCGAATACGGCGCGAGGACGTCTTCCATGAAGTGGGTCCCGTCGGGGCCGTCACTCTTGTCGACGTCACCAGCGATGACGAACGGGAATTCGAGCCCCTTCGCCTGGTGGACGGTCATCACCTGGACGTATCCCGCCGGAATCTGGTCGTAGGGGTCCTCCGGTTCGTCGAACCCCGAGTTCGCGACGTACTGGATGAAGTTGTAGTAGAACCCCATCAGCCATCCATGTGAGATGTGCCCTTCGTAGTGACCCGACGTCCGGAGCTTTCCGCTGTAGACGTTCGTGTACGCTTCGAGGAGGTTCGTCAGCGTCGCAAGGCGTTTCGCTCGGTTCGGTTCGGTTTCACGCCACGAACTGAACGGTTCGTGAGAGACGAGTCGGTAAAAGACGTCCATCACCGACTCGAGCCACTCCTCAGTGTCGCGGTTATCGAGATTCGCATGCGCATTCTTCACGTACTCATCGAGTCCGTCCCCCCGGGTTTCAGTCCGAAGCGCCTCGAATTCGGCGATCCATTCGTGTGCCGTCTCCTGGAAGTTCCCCCGTATTCTGTCGCTTTCGAGTAGCGCGAGCTCACGGTCTAATACCGTAATGAGGCCGCCCAAGGCTAATCGAACCTCCTCTTGATCCATGAGTGCCTTGTTTCGTGGGTTGTACACGTTGATCCCTCGATTTTGGAGTTCCTCGACGAATGGACCGGCGTTCTGCGGAGACTCACGTGAACTCCGGACGAGCAATGCGATCTGGCTGGGGTCGTCCAGAACGCCTTCCTCGAGAACGTATTCGATGAGTTCGGCGGTGAGTTCAGCCGTCTCACGCCTGCTCTCTCCGAAAATAGCATTGACTGCGGGGTATTCGGCTTCAATGCCGGCAGCCGGTTCCAACTGCTCTTTGTTCGGCGCCCGCAGATCCGAACTGAGCTCACGATGATTGTGGATGTATCGGTTGATCCACTGGACGATTTCGCCGTGTGAGCGGAAGTTCTCCGTCAGTTGCGCCGTGTTCGGAGACACGCCGAGTTCGTCTTCACACTTCGCTCCGAATCGAACCATACACTCGACGGTGCCGCCCCGGAACCGGTAGAGCGCTTGATCGTCATCACCGACGACCGTCAGGTTCTGACTGCACCGCTTTGCGAGCTCGAAGTAGATCCGTTCTTGAAGCGGATTAGTGTCTTGGTACTCGTCGACGAGGACGTACTCGAGCGGAGGTTTCTCCACCTCTGGGTCACCCTCGAACAACCGGTCGCTCGATGTCGACTCGATGAAGTCCAAGAAATGCTCCTGTAACGCGGCGAAATCACACCGCTGTTGGTCGGGGTCGCCGAGCAGTTCCTCGTACGCCACCAGATGGGCACCCAAGTCACGTAACACCGATTCATCGCTGTTGGCGAGCGCGTCCGGATCAGTCCGATACTGACGGGACTTGTTGAGCAACTGTATCGCTAGACGAGTCGCCTCCCAGGTGTTGGGTGGGTACGTCCGTTTCCACGGTAACCGAAGCGACTCGAAGAACTGGTGTGCCCCACTGTCGGCATCCTTGAGCCACGACAGAAGGTCGCCAGCATGCCGCCTCACAAAGAACTCTTGGTCGTGCTGATCCAGCAACTGGAGATCGAGGTACTGTGGGTAGCGGTACTCGTCCATGAGGGCGTCGCAGAGGCTATGAAGCGTGCCGCTCCGGAGGTTCGTCACATCGATTTCGTCATCGTATCCAAACGCCTGAACCGCAACTGCAATGCGATCTTCGAGTTCTTCGGCCCCCTTCTCCGTGAAAGTCGTGAGCATGATCGACTCGGGATCAACGCCATCGACGACGAGCAGTCGGAGGGTCCTGATGATGAGCGCCTCTGTCTTACCGCTTCCCGGGCCTGCAAGGACCCACAGTGGCCCTTTCTCGTGGTGGAGGATATCGGATTTTCCGCCCTCGATCTCCCACCCGTTCAGTTCGTCCCATTTCCGTTCAAACTCCTGGAGAGATATCGTGTTCATGGATTTCACCGTGTCTCTTTGTAGAACGCCTCAGTTCGCTGGTTCGGATATCCGCTGGTAGTGTATCTGTCCGTCCACAAACTGTAATTCGCCGCGACTCGGTCCGAACGAATCCCTGGATTTTCCGATCCGGGTCGTCGCACCACAACTCAGGACGCGAGTGGTATGACCGTCGATTTCGATCATGTCATCGATGAGTCGGTGCATATGCCCGACGAGTACCACGTCCGGTGGGCGCCGGAGATTCTGACTGAGTCGCTGAAGCAGTTCGTGGACTGAAAGTGCACGTGTATGCGTAACGTACGGTCGGAGGGACTGATGCAGACAGAGGACACTCGTGGGGGCATCGGACGGCTGCAGTCTCGGTACTGACTCGCTCCACCACTCTTTGTCGTGGTAATCGATCCCGTAGACGGCGACCGACCCGATCTCGGTGGGCACGTGTTGGAGGCGCGTAAGCAACCCTGCTCGCTCAAAGCGCCTCAGTACTATCGAACTCTCCTGTCGTGCGTGGTTTCCGCGAATGTACAGCACTGGCACGTCCGTCTGTGCGAACCGCTCGAGGACCTCTCGGACGAGTGATCGGTTCTGTGGTGTGACGCCACTGCTGTCTTCGTGAAAGACGTCTCCAGTGTGTATCACCGCAGCCGGCGCGGGATCGCACAGGGGGCGAACGACTCTGACCAGGTCTTCTTCTGGGTGGAGTGCCCAGCGCTTCCGGCCGTATCCACCCGTTCGTTTGCCGATGTGGCTATCGCTTACCCATCCGAGCGTCGTCATATTTACTGGGCCCGCTGCTTGAACTCGCTTGTAGTGGTTCGCTCCTCGGTATCCTAACCGATTCCAGTCGTGAGCGCCGTCTCGTTTTCCACTCACGTGACCTGCGACGGAGGCCGGTGGTCCGCGATAGGAGCACCCAGCCACCGGGCATGACGTAGTGCTTCCGACGTTTGTCACTCCTCGGAGGTATTCTTCTCTGCATCTTAATCATTGTGCCAGAGTATCAAATACTATAATAGGCTACTGGTCGCGGATCCGTTCTTTCTGTCCTGATGGTCGCTCTCTCACATCCGATTTCAGTCAGGGGTAGTTCGGGTTCCGAGGCACCTAATCGAAAGAAGGGAGTCAGATAGCCGTAGCCATCGACGAGAAAATCGGTGTCTGAGAGATCGTGTTCCGTGATGAGTTGTTGGAGAAACTTAGTTGCTAGATCGGTGCCTCGACGTTCGAAGAGGCTGACGACAAAGAGTAACTTCGAGTCAAATCTATTGCAGCAGACAACCACGACCACTTGCCATCGATTCTGACAGCGCTCTCGCTGACTGTGACCCGCGTCGACTGGACCGTCACCAGAACGCGTTGCGTTCTGGTTGGCTCACGAGAGTTTCGCTCTCGAGAACGACGACAGGTCTGAAACGCTGTCAGCCAGCCGATCTACCCACGGTTAGATCGCTTATGAGACCGTTCCACGCTGAGAGAACGCGAGTCGCGTCTGTTTCACTGAGTGAACAACCAGTTGCGTGGAGACGGACGGCGAACGACCTGCTGTTCAATCCACAGGCTATAGTTGAGACGGTCAAGCGGACGACGCATCGAGTCACAAATCACGGCTGACCGTCCGCCAGAGTTTGGAGGCAACTCGCACTGGCACAATTCGAGCCTGTACTCGAGGGGGTCCGTGAGGCAACGACGTCGTTTTGAGGTAGACGCTTCGCGAACGACTCAAACAGACCGATGCGGAGTAGGGTTTCACTGCACCCTCCTCGACTCCGAACGTTGTCCGAAGACTTTCAGAACTCGTGTGAATTGGCTGCTGAGAGGAATGCTACGGGTCCAAATCCCGTCGGACACGGTGCTGACCAATCGCAAGATTGTGGCTGAATTGGCTCAACATGTTACTTATGGTTCGTCATGCAGCATGACGGACTCTGAAGAGACGAAGAATTGTGGTGAGCAAAATCAGTGCTGGGCAGTAAAAAGTTCAACAGATGAACCTGGAACTGAAACTCAAAATTTTCGGTACAGATAGTGTATCGAAACTGAGAGACAGGGGATAAGCTACATCACCCGAAGCGTAGCAGTCCAAGGAATGAGTGTATCGAATGGAATCGAATTAGCGTACATTGTAGAAAGGGATGTGGACTTAGTGTTCGTGCAGTTAGTGCAGTCATCATCTGATTTCCGGCAGTGGTTCCTCGAAGCAATTGGTGAGAGAGAGTTAGAGTTCAGTTTCACAGGCGTCTGTCACTCGGTCATGACCGAGAACGGAGAATCCGATATTGAGATTGGATTCACGTCGAGGACTGGGGAACGCATTCGAGTATTGGTGGAAAACAAAATCAATGCCGCAAAACAGGACCGCCAGTTCGCCCGATACTTCGAGCGCGGAGAACATTATATTTCAAAAGATTCCTGTGACAGGGTTACCGTCTGTCTCATCGCTCCAGAAGGCTACGCAAGTGCTTCAGCTCGAGCGGCTGTTGATGAAGTCGTGACCTACGAAGAGATGTTGGGTCAAATGCAATCGATAGACCACCCGAGTAGTGAGTTCTTTGAGTGCGTGTTTGAAGAAGCACTTCGGAAACCAACTGCAACAGACCACTCGGAGTTGACTGGCGAAATCAGGAGACAGTTTGCCTCACAAGATGACCATCTACCGGAACTGTCTATCTCGAAGGTCACACCGACGCAAGTCACCGTGGAGTCGACAAATCCAGATCACCCATCAACAGTCTCGTACAAGGTATACGTTCCAGGAAAGTACGACGGGCGAACCGCAATCGTCCGAATCGAGATCGACAGTAGTGTACCAGAAGCAGAGAAGGAAGCGATACAGACTCTTCTGTCCGATCACGTCGAAGAACTAGACGAGTTCGAGGCGACAGGCAACATCATGGATGCAGTTCGAACGAGCGTTGAGGTCGAAGAGGGTCACAACATCGACGAGAAGTACGTTAGCGAAGTAGTCACCAATCTGTGTACGCTCATCAAGCACTACCACTCCAAGTTATCTGTTGGCGTGGAATCGAATCAAAAGTTCTAGCCGTTGGTTACTCAATGATCAGATGAGATGTGTCGGTACGCTGAATACCAATCCACGTATTCCATCCTGCTTTCAACCCGTATCCTCTGGAGAAACTCTCGATATCGTCCGCGAGTTTACTGAGGTCATCCCAGTGCAGTTCGCTTAGTTCATCCGTCGTTCTGGCCTGTTCGATTTTATCCAAAACTCGCTCCAGTGCTTTTGCATCCGGTGAAAACCGAGCTTCTAATTCGGACTGAATCTGGTTACGATATTCGTCGTCAGAGCCGGGCATGAGAGAACCAGTTGAACCGAGAGTACACAAATTTTGCCTTAGACCAGAGCGATTGTCCCCGGAACAGATAATCAAGGTGAGTGAGAATGTCGATGAGAAATGAAGCTACTTTCTTGGAACGTTCAGGGGGCGTTCCCTCCCTACACACCCATCGACCGTATCCAAAGCCAGGTCCAACATATTCGAGAGGCAGCTGAGTGCCCCGACATCATCGCGTTAAACGAGGTCAGCAGACACAGACGTGATGTGTGGAGAGATGAACTGGTCAGTATCGGATACGACCAGATCGTCCACACGCTCGACTGGGCTGAGGAGTTAGGAGAGTCCGACATCCCCCCGCATCAAGACTACAACCATGTGAACGGGAATCTGACTGCAATTCACGAAGATGCAGCCGTACGTAACCTCACCCGATTGCAGCCGAGTATCCGATATGGACCGTGGGACGGAGCGGATCTGAAAGACTGGGACACGAATCTCCCAGAGAAAATTCTCCACGCAGAAATGGAGCTGGGTGACCAGACACTCGAACTCTGGAACATCCGCGCGGTTCCAGGGAGCATGCATGGAGAGGAGAAAGTGAAGATTCTGGAGAACACGTTCAACAGAATCATGAAAGGAAGTCAGACTCCGTGTATACTAACTGGCGACTTCAACTCACCAGATAGAGAGTTGGCGGATGGAACCACCATCCCCTGGCGTCACAACAAGGAAGGAGATGTCGCCAAGCGGTGGGTTGAAGCAGAACTCAACGTCCTCTGTGGGTTAGAAGAAAACGGTATGGTTGACGTCTTTCGGCATTGTCACGGATACGGTGACTTGGATATGCTGGATGTGAGTCACGCCACACAGACGGACGACCCGTTAGCAGTCCCCCCAGAGGAAGTGAAAGGGAAACGGTTCGATCATATCATCGCCTCGGACGAACTGAATCCAGTCGATTGTTATTACGATCAAGAAGGGTTCAGCTGCAGTGACCACGCACCAATCATTGCGGAGTTCGGATTGTAGCTGGACAGCTGGGTCGGCATCCGCTGAACCAACTGTTGAGGAATACACCAGGTTGTTAGCGGTTACACGGTACGGACGTCTCCGAGACGAAGGACGTAGAGTTTAGTTGAAACAGCGGACCTCGACAGCTCTCTGTGACCCTTGACTCAGTTATTCGTCGTTCTGTTCGTTCTTCTCAGATACCTGTTTGTACGCGTAGAACTGGAGAATATCTCCATGGTCGAACCCCAGTGCGGCGACTTCAGCCTCGGGGACTTCGACTGTTCGGTCCTCACCGAGTCGAGCTTTAAACACAGCCGTCGCATCGGGCGATGCATTGAATGCGTTCGCGGACTCCTGAGACGCGACTCTTGGCGATCGCTGCACGTTTGCACTCTCAATCACGCGGTTGATGACCTTCCCTGCATACTTCCCCGGATACCATCCTTGTGAGTCGTTTTTTGTGCGTTCCTCCATCCCCGCCTGTTGCAACGCCAACTGTACGACAGTATCTAATGCCTCTTGAAAACTACCTGCAGTCTCGCCCTGTGTCTCGCGGTGGATTCGTCTAATCTCCTCGGCAAGACTCTCGTCAATACTTGGTCGTGGCATGCGCCGGTGTGAAGTCTCTGGGAGTATAGCCGTTCCGAATATCCAGTACAATCGTCCCCACGTACTGCCAGACGAACGAATTCTAATCCCGAACTCCAGCAGTTAATGTCGTATCTTTGAATTATGCCAAAATCCGAAGGGTTTATTTCTGGCCTCTTTGTACATCAAGTGCATCCATCAGGACATCTGCACGAACTCTAGTGCGCGAGCGGTAACCCCCAGTGATCCTAGCACCGGTCGAAAGACCGTAGGCCGAGCGAGCGATTCGCTATCGGGGTAATGGGGCAGGTGGGAACGCCATATCGGCACCAACTGCATACCGTATTGCTCAGTAAACCGGAACTCCCGTCAAGAGTCAATCGACTGAGGCTCAGATCTCGGATAGTTCGATTCAGCGGGAATTTCACACAACTTAGTCTGGTGGATTGCGGTGTTGTACAACCCTTATGAATACCCCCGCCTACGCGGCGACCCTCCCAACCCAAATCAACCAATGAAAGAACACCTCTCCACCGGCAAGACCCTCGCAGTGAATGTCCACCGAAAGGGAAGATCCGGCGACTACATCGCGTATCCGGAAGGCTACACACCGCAGACCTACCCGAAAGAGGACGGCATTCACCTCGATAACGGGACCATCGGTGATACCGTATGGGTCACAGTTCTCAGCAGGCAGCAGGGGTTTATCGAAGCTGAACCGGTTGAAGCCGAAGCACCAACTGAACCGGCCACACCAGACCCCCCAGTTACTCCTGAACGTCTAGCTACTCCTGATTCGTCCACAACACCGGGAACGCTCGACGCGATTTGGGAGGACTGCGGTGGAACTCACATCCAGACACTCACCCAGACGCCGCAATCATCGAGATTCGCAGACGACGGTGACCCGCTCGAAAGGCATCGAAAGTTCATGAGTAAGCAGAACGGACGACACCGATAATCATCGCGCAATACGTGACTCGATATCCGGTGTCTCGACCACCGATCGCGGATTCATCCAACCTGAATGAAACACACAGACAACCACGACGGTAGCGTACCGCTTACGAACCTTTTTGCGTCGCTTCCACTGTTCAGTGACCTTCCTGTAATCGGGTGCGAGCGCAGTGGCACCATCGCAGAAACCGCTGATATCCCCGACGAAACCTTCGAGTGGCCCGACGCAGCGACACACATCGGAATCTTCAGAAGCTACCTCTCTTCTGGTGCGACTCGACGCTCTGACCTTCGAATCGATACCACACTCACAACTCCTGCGGGCGACGTCGTTGCCGGAGACGCGCTAATCGACGCGTTGTACCACCAGGAAGTCGACGAACGAACAGGCGGTCCCCAACGGAAGGTCATCAAAGAGCCACCACTCGAGATCACGGAGATGAGTCTTCCGCCCAGTTCCAAGAGTGCAGACGTCTCCATCGTGGAACGGACTGATGAGTTCGTCCACGCACGAGGGACAACCCAGTTTCTCGAGCGTGACGTCCGAATTCTGAGGAGTCCCATCGGTGTCCTCTCAGTGGACACGAAGTTGCGACTCGACGATGAAACGAAGCCTTCAGCTGAATACGGGCGGAATCTCACCGATAAGCGAGCCGAACCACTCGATTCATCGACCATCGACACAGCCGAGGTTGGGCGTACCGTTGCCGAGCGGCTGAGCTCAACGTTCCACGGTCGGACTCCCATCAACGTCGTCTTTGATCGTGGTGGAGACGGCAGTGGACAGCATTCCAGGAGGAACAGTCGGACACGAACGTTCGCAGACTTGGAGGTGTCTGACTCCGACGTCTCACAGACCCCGTTTAGCGTCGAGACGACGGTGGTAACAGTGCGAGGGACGAGCGGGTTACAGCCTCCAGCCGACGGTGCAGACGACCTACCGTCTCACGTCGCACTCGTCGAGATTCACCTCATCGGGCCGGAGAACATCGCCGTCGACGCTGCGGCCGAAGCAACGATATGGATACCACTCTGGGATGCCGGACGCTCCAACCACTCACATTCAGCGCTCGCCAAGGCTGTCACACACCATGCGGTCGAACAGTACGAGTGGTCTGCATACCGTGGGGAGACGGATGACCTCCGATGGCACGTCTGGGACCCCGAAGAACACACATACGCTGAGGTACCCGCTCCGACGGGTTGTGCAGACGGCAGTATCGCACGAACACACGAGCGGCCTGACGGAGACCGTCTCGTCTGTCCCATCACAGACACGGACGCGTACGGAATCACGCGCGTTCGTCCATGCGAGATCGGTGTAATCGACGTTTCGTGTCATACACGGCTGTATCGTCCATCTGTCAACCGAGTTCTCGGTCCAGTCCACGACGGTCGTCAGAACCTGTACGCTCCACTCTGGACACACGCCGCATGGTATTCGAGACAGTTGGCGGATGCAATCGCAGAGCGATCTAATGGGTTCGACTCGGAGTCGCTTCGACTCGCTCGGAGGGTATAGACTCGACACATGACACTCACGCTTCACTCGCTGGTTCAGAAGTGCGTCGAACAGTGGTGGTGTCGATGAATCGCCGTGAGTACCTTACCGCAATGGGAGCAACGGCGTTGTCTTCGAGTCTTCCGAGAAGTACGACGTCCTCGGAAGCACCCTCTCCTACAGAGTTCCTCGTATCCTCCACCGAGATTCCTGATGCGTTCACCCGCGTGAGTACACCGAAAGACGTGCCATTCTTCGAACGTCTCCGTTCCGTCGACGCGTCGTTTGCTGACGCAACGTTTGCAGGCCGTGGGTTCTGGGCACGGGGAACCGAGGAGAATCCACTGTGGGTTCTCACGACTCTGGCATATGTTGTCCCTGATGGAGTCCCACTTGAGTCAGTTATCAGAGCTACCACCGACTCCCACCACGAGTTCGTCAACGAATACGACGAGGAAACACCTCCCTCGTGGAGGTTCGAGAATCGGCACGAGCGGCACTCGGGATATCTCGACTGGAACGTCGACATCTGGATCGATGAGATGCTGCTAGAGGGACCACAGAGAGAAGGCGGGCGGCACACGTTCACCGAGACCATGCGACTGCACCTCCGGGGACCAGTGGCACTCTTGACGAACCTGTTCGGTCCAGTCGACCAGTCGTTCCAAGAGTGGCCATACGAGCGGTTCCTCAGCCGTATCACAGAGTACCAACAAGAGAAACTAAACGCTGCCGGCGACGGTTCGACTGATTTGTCACTCGGTGATTTCGAATGACCAACCACTCAGACGACGAGACCGTTTCGCCGACGTACGCACTACGACCGTCCGATATCTGGGACGAC